>CAZFBR010000015.1:0-26443 GCA_964517215.1 uncultured bacterium | reverse complement strand
CCGGCTGGTGGCGTAGAAATGCCGCGCACTGCCCGGATGGCCGATCACCGTACTGTAGCTCCCCTGCTGGTACAGCAGCCGATTGCCGTCATCCGACCATTGCAGGCCGAACAGACCCTGCGCCGTACCGCCATCCACCGCCGATGTTTCGACTACGTTGACGTTGGCGATCGACGAAATCAACACATCGCCGCCGTCACCATAGCTGAAGCCGCTGTCGTCATAGAACCAGAGCATGGCCGTGTCGCTGCAGGCGATGCTGTCCTCCGCCGTGACCGCAAAACCGACCTCAGCCCGCCCCACCGTCGTCGAGGTGGCGGTCGTGGTGTACTGGCCATTGCTGTTGGTCGTGCCGACAATGGTGCCGGCGATCGGACCGGCCGTCCCCGCCAGCGTCGGGCTTCCCTTGGTGGCGAACAGCGTCACTGCATGGTTCGGCACCGGATGCGAATCGGGCGTCATCAATGTCACCGTAACGGTTGCCGCATCCGTACCGTCGGCAGTGGCACCGGAACCGGTGATGATCGACGGCCACAAGGCATTGCTGTTCGCATGTCCGGGTGTCCCGTAGGCAAAACCCGTCGCCGCACCCTGCCAGTTGCCCTGCGCATTGCTGGGCAGGCCGGGGTTCTTCTTCTGCAGACTGTATCCGTCGCCATCACCGCCCCACGCCGTCGTGTACTTCAGTTCATCGTGCGTATCGCCCACACCTTCGGGCTTGAGCACCGCCAGCGTCTGGCCGGAATTGCTCAGCGCCAGCCCGTTCCAGCGATAGTATGTCACACCTGTCAGATCGTAATCGCCGGCACTGTTGAATCCCGTCGTCGGCGAACTGTCGTTGCAGACCACTACGTATCCATACGGCGGCACATTCACATCAAAGGCGACGGTATGCACACTGCCGTCATACAGCCGCCAATTCTTCAGGTTGATGGTGTCCGACGTGGTGTTGGCCAGTTCCACCCATTCCAGCGCGTTCGAGGCGGTATTGTGCGCCGATGAATACATGAACTCGTTGATAAGGATTTCCGGCCTGGTGGTCGCATCGGTAAAGGTATCGTACCGGGTCGACCCGTCACCAATCGGATAGGAAAACATCATGGTGTTATTGCCAGTGCAGTTCGCGTCAGTATAAACCCCGATGGTGGCATAGCCGTTATAATCGGTGTAGGTCGTGTACGACGTCCAGTAGTTGCTGCGCAGTGTGCCGTCAACCAGCAGGCGGGTGCCGGTAACGGTACCGCGCGAGGTAATCATCACCGTAACCGGCGCCCGGGCGACGCCGGTGAATATGCCGGACCCGGTATCGTAACCGAGGAAAATGGCAACCGTATCGCAGGTCCCCCACAGGTTGCTGACCGTCGTATCGCCCGGTTGGCAGGTGTCAGGATAAACATGGTAAATGACTGTATTATTGGGTGTCACCGGCTTAATAGCAGTACCATATAGGTCAACGTTGAAGTAAAACTGGCTGCTTCCCTCACTCGCGGGAATAGTCGTGCCCGTGGCTTTCGGGCCGTAGATGAAACGCAGCGTGTCACTGCTCATAACGTCGCTGGTTAGGCGCACATACGCCGTATCGCTCCCCTTGAGGAAGAAATCGGCCGTGTCCGAGGTTCCCGCCGCTTCATTGGTCACATGCCCTGCCGCCGAACCCGTCATGCTGAATGCCGGAAAATTGCCCGACCGGGTCAAGGCAGCAAACGAACCTGCCTTCGCCGCTACTCCGCTGGTATTCTGCCAGTCGAAAGCGAAATAAACATTCGACGCGCCCGGATAAACCGCACGCGGATAAACGTTAACCACCCCGACCCCGGCGTACTGCTGGAAATCGCTCCCCACCCCCGCGCCGGGAGTCGTATCCGTCAGATACCAGCCGTATTTGCTGTTGGCCACGTCGGGACTGCTGGCATGGGAAATGCCCCCTGTCGACGCCAGATGGACCAAGTCGGCATAATTGATCGTATCGCCTTCGTACCGCCATTCCCCTTCGCTGATTGCCGTCTGCACCCGTTCGCGGTCAGCCGTCGCGATTTCGGCATTGGTCGGGCCCCAATGCACCGCATCAAGCACCCCGCTGGCCGAACGAAGCTCGACGCCATCCTCCGTCCCCTTATTCAGATTCAGGCCGGTGCCCAAATAAAGGTCCCAGTAATCGGCGCTCCCCGCTTCGTCCTTCGCCGCCACGTCACTGGTGCCGTCACCCGCCCAGCAGACAATATAATCGCCGCCGGAAAGGGCGCCGACCAGGCCGGAAACAGCCGCAAACACCGACTGCCCCACATCACCTTCGCCATCCCACAACCGCAGCTCCGGCGGGAACATGCCATTACCCGTCGCCGTCACATACAATTCAACGTAGGGAACTGCAGCATTTGGCGCCACTTCTGTCAGCATCACGCTGGCCGGCGGCGAAAAATCAACGGTAATCGTGTCGAACATGTATTTGTTGACGAGCGGGGGAGAATCCGCATAGAGGATAACCGTTTCCTCCACCTCATCGGTGATCTTGAACCGGCAGTACCCCCCGCTGGTGAGGATGGTGGCCTCATTGTTTGCCGGTTGACTGATGAGCGTACCGACACTGACATTAGAAATTATACAATTCGCGCTCGATGCCCGGATGCGGATCACCGTATCCGACGAGGTTATCGTATCCCCGCGCGTGTTGTACAACCCAACCGTGAAATACGCCTGCGTCGGAATAAACGCCAGTCCCGTGTCCATCCACGCCATGAAGTTGTTCGGATAACCCGGCGTCGGACGCGCACATTCGACGAATGACTGGATCAGATTCTCCGTATTCTCCGTCGATTCCGATCCCTCAATCCCGTCATACAAACGACCATGCACATAGTTCGGATTACTGTCGGTCGTTCCCTGCCAGGTTGAACCACTCAGGGTCGGCCCCCCCACTATATAGCCGGCATAGCAAACGATATCGATCGGATTTGCCGTATCAGTCACGTCCCACAACGCAAAGAGTTCAGGACCATCATCCAACGCCATGGCATTTGTTGTTACTTTCGTCAGGTTTATGACCGCAGTACTATCCGCATTTGGGTCATATTCCGCATCGGGAACCCTCGCGTTAGGGAATTCACTGCAAAACGCGTTGGCTGCACGAGCAATCAGATAGAAACCGCCAGCCGGAATGCTGGCGCCACTCGGGAACGCATGAAAATTGCTCGTATCCATCTCACCAATCCGCATATCACTCAGATCAACCGATGAAGTCCCCGGATTGTAAATCTCAACATACTCAGCATACGCAGCCGACGGAGCCGGGCAATATTCATTGATCATCAGGTTGGCACCTGCCGCCGTTGCCACGCTGAACGCACTGGACAGCGTCCCGGCATTGCCAACCCCGTCAATCCCCTTAATCTTGAAATAGTAGGTAGTCGACGGCGTCAAACTGCCGATGGTCGCGCTGGTCGTGCCAATGGCACCCAGCGTCGAATTACTGGTAACCGTCACGGAACTCGAATCGCTTTCCGTCGGCGCGCTCCCCGCCTTGTAGGCAATCACATAGGTCTGCCAGGGCGAGCCAGCCGGGTCGGCGGACTGCGCCGACCAATCGAGCGTAATATTGCGCGACGACTGGGCTGATGAGGTTGGCGCCGCCATCGTCGTCGGCGCGGTGGCGTCGATGTTGATGATGAAGGTTGTATCCGACGCGTCGCTGCCGCCCTGCAGATCGACGATATTGACCGCATAGGTATTGCCGGTCTGTGCGGTCGCGTCAGCCGTCGTGGAAATGTTCAGCGCCCCCGCCGCATCCGCATCATCCTGGGACGCGTCGCCGTCCACGACCTGGATATTGTAATACCCGTCCGGTGGCGCGCTTTTGGTGGTCTGATAGACCACCGCCAGTCCGCCCCAAGTGAGCGATTCACCGCCGCGCACCCAGCTGTCGCTTTGCAGCGCCCCCTGAAACTCACCCAAACAGGTTAATGACCCGGTGAAGTCAAAATCATTTTCGATCCTGACCGCGACCTTGTCCTCAAGCGGGTCGCTTTCATTCTGCACATCCATCGTGGCCATATACGCACTGCAGGATTCGTCGTCCCAAGTAAATTCCGTGGTCAGCTGCCAAGTAATTGTGATCGTATCGTTGCCCTTCGATGCACTGGCGCCGGTCAGGGTGACATAGGAGTTGCCGCCGCTCGCACCACCTGACGCCCCCGCGTCCACCCACAGCGTATTCGCATCATTGCGCACATAAAAATGATCATCATCTTCGTTGTAGCGCAAGTAGGCGCAGGCGCCGGCCGTGGTGGTGTCCGCGGAAGAATTGATGAACAGGTCGCAGTATTTCATATTGGCATACGCATCGGCATCGGTATGCACCGTGGTGATGGTATAGGTCGAATCAGGCACCATGCCGCCACTGTCGAGCGCAGTTATGGTCAGCGAGGTGTTCACCGGCGCATGATTGACCACCAGGAAGGTGAAGGTGTTGCTCACCGCCACCGTATCCATCCGGTTGATATTCGGCGCCAGCGTGAACGCCGAATCCGTGGTGGAATTGGGCAAGGTGAGTTTCACTGTCTCGTTGTTGCCGCCGTTGATATTGGCATCGAGCGCCAGGAAGAACCGCTGCCCGCCTATGGGCACACTGACCCCCAAATCCGCCCCATTATCCTGCCAGCGCGAATTGCCTGCACTCCATTCCAAGGCATGTTCGCCCGCGGCATCATGGCCCGCCGGTTCGAATGAACTGTCGCCATCAACATCCAGCCACAGCGACAGGGCATAATCCGTGCCGGCGGTCAGCGTGCCGGTATGAGCGACATGTACATCATTCAGCGTCCACGCCCTGCCGCCGTCGTCCGGAATGGTAAAGGCCATGATCATCGAATCGTTGGCGTCGCTGGTGATGGTGCTCGTCGGCCCGCGCGCCAGGTTCATCTCCGTCGCGGCGATCTTGGTATTGACGGTTAGCGTGTCCGGATTGGAGAAATACTGCAGCGGCTTCCATTCATCGTCGCTGCTACCCGCGCTGTTGGCGAACAGGACGCCGCTGTCGCTCGAGCCTGAGGTTTTCTGGCTGCCGCGAATCTCCGCCCGGAACGTGTGGCCATCCGTCAGCGATGCCGTATCCGCCAGATTCGCAGTAAGCACAAAGGTGAACGGGTCACTCACCGTCCACGTCGCGCCCGACATCGCATAACAGCCAAGTGTTGCATTCCAGCTCATCGCCGGATTAATCACCGAGTCGCCGGAATCCCAGACCCCGACGCTGCTGCCGACATCGCTCCACAACTGCAGCGACGGGATTTCCGTGGTCGTCGCCGTCCCGCCCGCCTTGAACACCCGCATCTCAATGATCGATTCATTCGCGTCCGTCAGATCAAAGTTGCCCGCATACACCGTGTTGCTCGCATGGCGCAGCGGTCCCGCATTGACATTGGTCATTTGCAGGTTCTGGCCGCCAATACGATGACGATAGCGAAAAAAAGCCTTGTTGCATGCAAGATAGTAAAGATAATCACCCGAACGGACAAGGGACGACGACGACATAAAACTGGCATTCATGTCATTGACATCGCTGCCGTTGTTTCCTACCGGTGCCGGCAAATTCGCCATGTTCTCCCAGACATTATTGCCGATGTTGTACCGGGCAAAAGCATTTGTTGCATTTCCTGCATTCGTGTTGCTGCCTGAATAATCGTAGCCGCCCCCTGCTACCGCATAGATGTATGAACCGCCATCCCACGCCAGTCCGCCAAATGCCCCGAAAGTAAACGGCAAATTTGCCAGCGTTGTCCATGAATTCCCGGAAATATTATAGCGGGCAAACTCAGTGTAATTCCCTGTGTTGCGAAATCCTCGTACCAGGAAAATGTTCTTGTTTGTTTCATCGAGCGCCATCCCCAACCCAACACCCGAACCTGATGAAGTCCACGGCGATGCGCCAAGGTCGGTCCATGAATTGCCGCTAATCGAATACCTTCTCATGTTTCGGATATAGCCGTTGCTGTTTACGGCAAATATATAATCCCCGCCGTTCCAAACCATCGGTGACCCGTAATCAACACCGGCCATATTAGCCAGCCCATTGGTATACCCGAGATTATTATTGCCACCATCGCCGGCGTTTGCCACATCAAGACGGCTGAGATTTCCATTGCTTCGCCCAGCTAATCCATATATGTAATTGCCACCGTCCCACGTAACGCCGGCCCCACGCTGCAAGAAGGCCTTATTTATCGAATTCACCTGCACCCAGGAATTGCTCACCGTATTGTAGCGCATAACTCCGCCCTCACCAGACTGTCCGGAATTATTCGCACCAAAAAAGGAGAAAATAAAGCTGTTGTTATCAGATCCGGCAATCCCATATCCGGCCATAGGACTGTTATAGCCATATGTTGCCAGCGTTTCCCATTCATTTAGATTTGCGGAAAAACCAGCAGAAGACAACAGGCAAACGATCAGCGCCGAGATTACAGGCCATTTTTTCCAGTGTTCAATCGCGTGTAATAATTCCATATCCGTCTCTCATTCATATTTATATGCAAGTTATATGCCTGATAGACACTTTTTTTATCATATTCCTTTTCAATATGTTATGTTCATATAACCGCTAATATTGGGTAAATAGTACTCAACGAAGTGCCGACTTTATATGTGCTGCGTCTTCATTCCGTCCTTGAAATCCCAGCAACTCTGAAATATTCTTCTTTGCCAAATCAGAATCACTGATTTCATAAACATAGAAAGAACTCCCAACTATGCTAAGCGGTTCCATCGTTTCAAGCCAACTGAACAAACCGGGATTTTCCGGATAGTAAACATTCGCTCGATTGGTTGCGCTCACCACCAGCAACACGCTATCCCGGTTGGCAAGGTCTGCCCGCGACGGCTGCATTTTCGTCCGGCTGCGCATGGCAAGATCCATATAATGAATGCCATAATCCGCTGGGTCGTCATTGCCGAAATATGACAGGATTATGGGCGGGTTTCCCCGTTCAGCAAGGAAATCGCGCAGGGCCGGGAGGTCCTGACCCCAATCGCAATTGCAGTCGATGAGTTTTTCCATGCCGCCACGCGTGCCACCCGCCAGCTCATTGAAATAACCAATATAGCACGGGTGAATCAGCAGTGAGGACATTGCCAACCACCCCAGCAACACACCAACCAGCCAACGTCCGCCAATCCCCGCCTGCCAGCGCTCCCGCAGTTCCACCGCGCCAATCACATACAGCAGTGGCAGTAGCGGCAGCACCAACCGGATTCCCGTCTGATAATTGCTGACAGCGGAAGTCAGTAGCAGCACCCCAACCGCCACCCAGAGATAAACCAGCAGCGGGTGCTGCGCCAGTCGCCGGCGCCGCACGATTCCCACCACCGCCAGCAGCACGGTCAACACCAGCGCCAGCGGCATTTTCAACAGCAGCACCACCGGGAAGAAATACCACCAGCCGACCGGAGAGAGATTGCCTGCCCAATACGTCAAATGCCCCTTACTGCCAAGAAAAACCATGCCCAGATCAAACTTTAATCCCTGCCACCACTGGCTTAAACCCGTCACATGATACATACCGACCAGCACTATCCCTGCCAGACCGAACACCCACAGCAGCATCCGCGAAAATTCCTGAACATCGCTTTTGCCGCGCAGCCACGCCACGCCCCACAGCAGCGGCACTGTTGCCGCCAGGCCCAGCGCGCTGCTCTTGCTGCCCAGCGCCAGGCCCAGACAAATCCCACCGGCAATCAGCCAGCCGCGTTTTCCGCTTTCAGCCGTCAGCGCGAGACACCCCACTGTCGCCAGCCAAAACAGCGTCAGCGGCATTTCCGTCGTCGCCACTGAACCGTATGCCAGCAGATTGGGGCACCAGGTGATCAACGCAACCGCACCCAGTCCGGCATCCGGCCCGGCCATCCGCAGCGCGAGAAAACCCGCCAACAGCGCCAGGAGCGCACCGGCAGCAGCATTCATCATGCGCGTCATCCGCAACAGCTGCATCTTTTCCGCCGGCCGCGCCTGAAAGAACTGCAGGCCGTACTGATACTCATATTGCGGATTCTGCCGGTCAGCCAGCGTCGGGATTTGCGCCCGCAGTCCGCGCGCCAGCAGCGGCAGTGCCATCCACAATTTTGCCAGCGGCGGATTCTCATAATTCAGCGAGAAGTCGCCGGTCTGCCAGTAGTACAATCCCGCCGGCGGATAAATGATTTCATCGAACGTCGCCGACATGCTGCCGGCGGCGGCATATGCGCGCCAGAGATAGACCGCCAGCAGCAGCGCCAGCAGCGGCAGCCTACAGCGCGACCACCAGGCCATTGGCCACCGCCTCCTCGCTCACCATCACCCGCCGTTCCGGTGCCCCGCTCCCGAAGCGCAGCAGGTACGGCTCGCCGTCAATACTGGTGCTGTACGGCACGATCAGTTCGAAATTGCCCGCCGCATCCGCATGGCTGAGGTTCTGATAGATGAATTCGCGGCCGATATTGGTGGTGCGTTTGACAAACACCGCCACCGCCTCGCCCGGCTTCGAGGTGCCCTGCACGCGGGCGCCGCGCACATACTCGAATATTTTCTGTTTCGCCACCTGCACCGGACCACCCGAGTAGGTGATTTCCGACGCTTCCGGCGTCTCGTACAGCAGACGGTAATGCTCGAGGCCCTCAACGTCAAGATCGGGGATCACCGGTTTGGCGCCATCGTGCAGATGCAGCTTAACCCCCATCGTCTGAAGAAATTCATCCTTCGGGATGCGGATGCGCCCCGGTTCCCAGCCGAGCAGGCGGTAGGTCTCGCCCGGGAACTGCATGCTCAGCTTGCGCAGCGAATCGACCAGCATGAGCGGATCCGAGGTGATCACATAGCGGCATTGCAGCGCATCCATCTGCGCGTTTGCCTGCGTTTCCGCCGGGCAGAGATAGAACGCCACCATCTTGTCGATTCCCATGCCGTACGGGTTCACCGCCGCCGGGCGCTGGGCGATGTATTCGATGAAATGCCCCCAGTCCCAAATGTTCATGATACCGTACACCGGTTTTTCCTGCGGCCGGGAGAAACTGCCCGGCGCCGGCGTATTGTTCCGCAGCCATTCGAGCATCTGATAATCGGCCGGCGAAAGGAGCGGCCGGCCGCCGGCAAAGAACATCGATTCCGTCACCAGCCGGCATTCATGCGCCAGCCAGCCGGCGGTCAGCAGCACCAGCAACAGCGCCGGCGCCGGGCGCAACCCGCGGACAAACGGCAGGCAGCTTTTCACATAAGCGCCCGCGCGCTGTGCGCGTGGCGGCCACTGTATCCGCACCAGGTCAGGGTGCGCCTGCAGCCAGCGCCAGAACCAAGCCAGCAGTCCCGCCGCGCAGACCGCCACCATCCCGCCAAACACATACGAGTAGCGCGACTGCTGCATATTGAGCAGTCCAAGAAACACCGTCAGCACCAGCACCGTCGCCGCCGGCAGCCGGTCCGCCGCCGGCCCGCGCCAGACGCGCACCATCAGCAGGAGCAGCATCGGCGGCACCAGCCAGAACCAGCGGGTAAGGTTGCCGACGATCGCTGCCCAGACGACACTGCCGTTTTCCGTCCGCCAGAGCGGCGTGTATTCGGAAATTGTCGTCAGCCAGATGTGGTATGAGGCGTCCCCCTTCTTCAGCAGCAGGCGCATCCCCTCCTGCAACGCCCGTGCCGTGTCAGGCGCCAGCGCGACCAGCCCGCCGACCAGAAGCAGGAACACCAGCGAATAGCCGGCCAATATTTTCAAGCGCGACTGCCAGCTGCCGGCGTCACCCTGACCGGCCTGCGCCTGCCAGCCGACGAGCAGCCACGCCCCGCCGAAGTACAGGCCCACCCCGCCGAGAAACACCAGTTGCAGCAGTGACAGGGCATCGTGCGCGAATAGCCATTGCCGGCCCCACCACGAAGTCAGGCAGGGATAGAGCATCAGCGTCAGGGCCGCGAGCAGGAACAGCGTGGCCTCGCGCAGATACACGCGATAGTATCCGTCTGGTGACAGCAGCAGCAGCAACCCCATTGCCGCGAAGAGCGGCACCAGATACAGTGTCGCACCCGACCACATGATATACGCCAGCCAGACAAAAATTCCACCCGCGACCGGCAGCAGCCAGCGCCGCCGCTCCGGCTGCATGGTGCCGAGCAGCCGGAAAAACCACGCATAGAGCAGCATGCCGGTCAGCGCCTCTGCCACATGCTGGTCGACCTTGCCCAATTGCGAATAGACGATATGCCCCGGCATAAAGGCGACAATTGCCGCCGCCAGCAATCCCGCCGCTGTGCCAAACAACCGCCGCGCCATCGCCCAGACCGGCAGCACAATCAGCGACCCGAGAAGCGGCGGCAGCCAGGCCGCAATCGGCTCAATCGTCGCGCGATCCGTCGCCCCGCCGGCAAACAGCTTGATAAAACCCGCCAGCAGCATATCAAATCCCGGTGGCCAGAAACTCACCCCGCCCTGCGGATAGTTCAGGTAGTAATCGAATTCGATGAGCTGGAAATTGTACGTCAGCAGATGTTCCGCCCGGCGCATGTGGTAATACGGGTCAGTATCACAAAAAACCACCTTGCCGTCAACAAAAATACCGTCGAGGAACGGCAGGGTGCGCACGCCAAATGCCAGCAGGAGCAGCGCCGCCAGCACCAGCAGCGTCAGCTGCTCCCGTCGCAGCCAGTCGCGCCAGGTCATTGCTCCATCCATAGTCGTCAGCTTACCATCATTTCCGCACCGGCGCCGCTGTCGCCGCTGCCCGCAACCGCTCACGCCAGCCGGCCAACAGCGCCGTCGTCGCGAACGCCGGCGGCGCCTGCACCTGCGCTGCCTGCGACCGTTCCAGCAATGCGCTCACATGGTCCGCCCACTGCGCCGGGGACTCAGCCGGCGGCAGCCAGCGCGCAGCAAACGCATCTGCCGGCGCGATTTCCGGGATGCCGCCGATTGCCGGGGCCAGTACCGGCGTCCCCGCCGCCAGCGCCTCCAGCAGCACAATCCCCAGCGCCTCGTAATGCGAGGTCAGCAGGAAGAGGTCGGCCGCCGCCACCAGGCCGGGGAGGTCGGCATCCGCCACCCGTCCGGCAAAGATGATGCGGTCGCTGATCCCCATCGCTGCGGCCAGCCGTTCGAGCTTCGGCCGCTCGGGGCCCTCGCCGGCAATGACCTGATAGACCGGCAGCCCGCGCTTCACCAGTTCCGCCGTAATCGCCAGCGCAAACGGCAGATTCTTGCGCTCGACCAGACGGCCAACGGTAAGGATGACCTTGCTTTTCCGGTCATCGCCCCTCACCCTCCCCTCTCCCGTGGGGAGAGGGTGAACATCTTCCGGGGTACCAGCAGTGCGCAGCAGTTCAGGGTTGACAGATTCCGGACGGAGTCCCTCTCCCGCAGGGAGAGGGTGAACACATTTCAGGACGCCAGAATTGCGCAGCATTCCCTGTTCGGCAGATTCCGGGCGGAATTCGTCTCCCGGAGGGAGCGGGGAAACATATTTAGGGATACCGAGATTGCGCAGCAGTTCAGGATTGGCGGCTTCGGGGCGAAACCGGTCCGTATCAACGGCGCGGTAAACCACTTCCGGCAGCACGCCCGTCAGCCGCCGGCAATGCTCCGCCATGTCGCGGCTCGGGGCGATCACCAGTTTTGCCCGCCGCACCACGCGGCGGTTCAGCATATTCAGCAGCGGCCGCACGATAGCAAAACGATCGGGATCGTAGATATCGGCCCCGGAGATATCAACAACCACGGGCAGACGACCCGCGGCACCCGCGTCGTCAACCCCCGCCAGTGCAGCCCAACCCGCCGGCACGGTGAAATGCGCGTAGACGCAATCCCAGCCGCCCGCAGCAACCCGCTGCGCCACTGCCCGGCGCGCCGCACGCTGGAACCGCAGCAGCGAGAGAACATCGCCGTAAGCGGTCGATGCCCGGCCGACTGCCACCGGGGTTACCGGATAGGCCGTCGGGGCGTATGCCACGCCGGGACTGCCGAGCGTCAGGACCTCGACCTGGCCGCCGTCGGCAGCCACCGCGTCGGCCAGCGTGCGCACCCAGACCCCCGCGCCACCGCCCAGCGGCGGGAATTCATGCACGACAAAGAGGACATTCACGACCGCGCCCGCCGTCCGGCCGGCATGCGTGCCGACTGCTTCTTGTCCGTTCGCGGTGCTGTGCGACCGGTCACCCGGGCCTGCAGAGCAAACGCCTCGGCACCGGTCACCGTCACCTGCGTAAAGACGCCGACCCGGCAGGTGCCGCGCACGGTCACGGTCTGGTCGATCTCCGGCGCATCGGCAACCGTCCGCGCACGGAACCGGTCTCCTTCCCGCGCGTCAACCAGCACGGTCAGCGTCTGCCCGACCAGCGCGCGATTGCGCTCTTCGCTGGTCTCCTCCTGCAGCCGCCACAACGTCTGCCGGCGCTGTTCCTTCAGCTCGGGGTCAAGATGCCCCGTGCGATTGAACGCCGGCGTTCCCGGCTGCGGCTGAAAGGCAAACAGCCCCAGCCGTTCAAACCGCGCGGCACGGACAAACTCGGTCAGCGCCGCGAACTCCTCTTCCCCCTCGCCGGGGAAGCCGACCATGAGCGTCGTGCGCAGCGCGATGCCCGGCACCGCCGCGCGCACCCGCCGCACCAGGGCCAGCGCATCAAGCGCCGGCCGGCCCATCGCTTTGACCACCGCGGGATGGCTGTGCTGCAGCGGCATATCGAGATATTTGACAATCTTCGTTTCCCGCGCCATCACCGCCAGCAGTTCATCCGTCACATGCGCCGGATGCGCGTAGAGCACGCGCAGCCAAAACTCACCGTCGAGCGCCGCCAGTTCCGTCAGCAGTTCCGGCAGCGACCCGCGCGGCGCCAGGTCGGTGCCGTAGTTCGCCGTGTCCTGCGCCGCAAGAATCAGCTCACGTGCCCCCTCCGCCAGCCGCCGGCGGGCCTCACTGATGATCTCGCGCGGCAAACGGCTGCGCAAGCCGCCGCGCAAGTCGGGAATGATGCAGTAATGGCAGCGGTTGTCACACCCCTCGGCGATGCGCAGATACGAATAGTGGCGCGGGGTAAGCTTGACGGTCGGCTGACCCGCCGGCGGCTTGTGCAGGCCGCCGCAGAGCAGCGGCCGGGCGCCGGCCCGCGCCCGCGCCAGCACCGCGGGCAGCTGCGCCACGCTCCCCGGCCCGACCGCCGCCGCCACCCAGGGAAAATCAGCCAGCAGCCGCTGCCGGGCATGCTGCACCAGGCAGCCCATCACCACCACCGTCACCCCGCGGTCCGCAGCGCGTTCCAGGTCGTTAATCGCCGCCCGGCTCTCGCGGCGCGCATCATCAGTAAACGCGCAGGTATTCACCAGCGCCACGTCAGCCATGCGCAATGACGCCGCCAGCGCATGCCCCGCGTCCGTCAGCCGGGTCAGTGCCAGTTCAAGGTCGGCCTCGTTTTTGACACAACCGAGAGAAACCGGAAAGATCCGCAGCGGACGGGCCATGTGATCAGCCAGCAGGCGTTTCCGCCGCAGTCCGCGCCGCGGCGGTGCCCAGCAGGACGGCAAACAGCATGCCCCCCTCGGTGTGCAGCGTGGTGGTCGCCATCCCCGCCACCAGCATGGCCAGCACCGCGCCCTGCGGCAGGAACCGCCATTCCCGGGGCAGGCGCAGCGAATTGCGGATCGCCGCCGCCAGCAGCCCCAGATAACAGGCCAGTCCCGCCAGGCCAAGCTCAACGGCAAGATTGACCAGGGTATTATGCGCATGGTCGCTGTAGGCCCAGACCCGCAGATAGCGCTCGGGGTCGAGCATCTTGAAATTGCGCGCGCCCACCCCCAGCCACAGCCGCTCGCTGATCACCGGGACGCAGTCCTGCCACATCCGCGCGCGCCAGCCGACCTCGCCACCGCGCCCGAAATTCTCCAGTTGCACCAGAGCCTGTTCACTGTGCAGAACGACCGGCACCATGACGATGGCAATCACGCCGATCGTCAGGCAGATGCGGCGGGTGGCATGGCGGAGCAGAAAGAGCAGCAGCACCAGCACCGCCGCCACCCACGCCCCGCGCGACGAGGTCAGCCAGAGCCCCGCCAGCAGCGGCAGCAGCGCCGCCGCCGCCAGCCATCCCATCCGGCCGCCGCGCGGCAGCAGGGTCAGCGCCGCGAGCGTCGCCAGCAGCAGATACGTGGCGGAATGGTTGGCAAAGCCGAGTGACATGACCTTGAGCCCGGCCGATCCGAAATTGAGCCACCCCATCTTCACACTGAACATCGCCCACGCCGCCGCCGCCGCCGTCCCCGCCGCCGCCACCGCCAGCGTCGCCACCGCCCGGCGCTCGTTCGCCGCCACCCGCAGCGCGCAGAGTCCGCACAGGAAGATGCGCAGGCAGTCGAACGCGCCGTTCAGCGCCTCGCGCGGCGAAAGTGCCGACACCGCGGAGAGCACGGCCACCATGACCAGATACCCGAGCCAGCGCAGCGGACCCGCCGGGGTCTGCCAGCCGCGCGCCAGCAGCCACGCCAGCGCCGTCAGGCCGAACAGGATATTCTTCAGTGCTTCGGAGAAGGGAATGGTCAGCAGCAACAGCCATAAGAGCCACGGCAGCAGCATATCAGCCGCACCCGCAACCCGCCCGGCCGGACGGCTGCCCGTCGCCACCGTCATCGGTTCCGCCATCATGGCCCGGTCAGTCAGTGCGCCACGAAGTACAGGTATTCCGCGCGGCCGCGCGTCAGGTCGTACTGCAGCCACAACCGCGGACCGGCCAGCGGCAGCGCCGCCTCGGCGAGAAACCGGTCCCCCGCCGGCGCCACCAGCAGCGTCCCGGTCTGCGTTTCGGCCGGCCACGTCGCCGGCAGAACCGGCGCGCTGTCAGGCAACCCCAACCCGGCAATGACTGTTGCCCGGTTCTCCATCAGGGTTGCGCGCAGCGCCTGCAGGGCCAGTGCCCCGCTGTCGCTCAGCCATGCCGCAGATGCCGGGGTGAACTCCCGGCGCGAGTGGAACTCGCAACCTGCCGGCACCTGCACCGGTTCCGGCAGAAAGATTACCGGCTGCAGCGCGGCGCCGCATCCCGCCAGCAGCAGTGCGATCAGCAGCCACCCCGCCGGCCGCACGGTCATCGCCCGCCCACCTGCGTCAGCTCGTAGCGGCGCGTGCCCAGCCCGATCCGCTCGCCGTGCGCCAGCTGCACCGTCGGGTCGATATGCGGGAAGAGCGCCTTGAACTTGTCCGCGCCCGCCGGAGTCGGCTGGCGCGACAGCGGATTGCCCTCGGTCTTGTTGACCATGTCATAACAGGCCTGGTCGATGGCCACGCAGTCGCGCGACGCCATCACCCCGAGGTCGGGCACAATCGGCGTGTCGTTGAACCCGTAGCAGTCGCAATCGGGGGAAATCTTCTGCAGGAAATTGAAGAAGAGCGCATGCCCCTGCTTGCCGTACAGCGTCCCCATGGCGTATTCCGCCATCTTCTCCTGCAGGTCGTGCGGATTGCCGTTCCACGCCAGCCCGATCGCCCCCGTCGGGCAGACGACGATGCACTGCCCGCAGCCGACGCATTTCTCCACACTGATCTCCGCCTTCTGCTTGCCCACCGTGATGGCATGGTGTGCGCAGTTGGCCGCGCAGACCCCGCAGCGGACGCAGTCCTCCGCGCTCACCTGCGGGCAGAGGGTCGAGTGCATGGTCAGCTTGCCGTGCTTGGCGGCCAGCCCCATGCCGATATTCTTGATGCTGCCGCCGAACCCCGTCACTTCATGACCCTTGAAGTGCGTGATCACAATCAGGGCATCCGCCGCCGCCGCCTCGCCGCCGATTTCGACTTCCTTGCAGTGCGTGCCGGGAACGGGCACGGTCACGGTGCTGCCGCCGCGCAATCCGTCGGCGATAATCACCGGGGCATTGACCACGCTCATCACAAACCCGTTGCGGATCGCCGTCTCGAGGTGGTTGACCGCGTCGGAGCGCGAGCCCTTGTAGATGGTGCTGGAGTCGGTCAGGAACGGGCGCCCACCCGCCGCCCGGACCAGGTCGACGATGGCGCGCACGTAGGTCGGATGGACATAGGCCGCATTGCCCAGTTCGCCGAAATGGAGCTTGATTGCGACCAGTTTTCCCTTCGGGACAGCCCGGTCGCCATCCATCGCCCGCCACAGGGCGGCCAGTTTCGTCGCCATCGAGCCCTGCAGCGATTCCCGCTGATCGGTATAGTATACCTGCGCCGTCATCTCCGTTCTTCTCCCCCCGTCGTCTTCACCGACCGGGAACGACCGCCGCCGGAACGCCGGCGTTTCCCGTCAGACGTTGAACTTGATCTCCATGATGTCGCCGTCCCGGACGATGTAACCCGCCGGCTCCTGCCGCGACTTCTTCCCCTTCTGGCAGGCCTCAAAACTCTTTTCGGCGATCACCGTATCGTACGCCGCCACCTCCGCGCGGATGAACCCGCGCTCGAGGTCGGAATGAATTTCACCCGCCGCGCACTTCGCGTTCGTCCCGCGGCGGATCGACCAGCCGCGCACTTCGTCCGGTCCGACGGTAAAAAAGCAGATCGCCTCGAGATAGTCGTACAGCGTGCGCAGCAGCCGGTCGCGCACCGGATCGGCGCCGCCGTAGGAGGCGAGGAATTCCTTCTTCTCCGCCTCGCTGTCGAGCGCCGCCACTTCCGCCTCGATCGTCGCGCACAGGTCGATCACCGGCCAGCCGTAGGGCTGCGCCGCCGCGGCGAGCTGCGCCGCCTGCGCCGCATCGATCCCGCGCTCGTGATGGTTCCCGACAATGATCAGCGGTTTGGCGGTCAGGAACCGGTAGCCGCGCAACAGCTTGGCATCATCCGCCGAAAGCTCGAACCCGCGCACCGGCTGTTCCTGCTCCAGCCGCGGCAGCAGCTGTTCCAGCAGCTGCCATTCGCGTTCCTCGGCGGGAGACCGGTTCCCCTTCTGCTTGCGCAGCCGTTCCAGCCGGTTCTCGACCCGTTTCTGGTCTTCGAGCAGCAGATCCTGCACCAGCCCGCGCAGGGTCGCGCCGGCGTCGAGTTTTTCATCGTCGGTGAACGAAAAGCAGCGGATGGTCACGCACAGCGCATCCGCCTCCTGCAGCGCCGCCGGCACCGCCTTGGCCTCGAAGAAACAGGTCTGCACCGGCGTGGTCTTTTTCGGGCTGTAGAGCGCGCTCAGCGCCGCGAGACGCGGGTCGGGGAGCGCCACCACCGCGCGGTCGCCCGCCACCGCCGGGCCGGCGATGGCGCGGAAGAGCGTGCTCGTCCCGGCCAGGGCGGGCCCGGTCACCGCGACGGTCAGCATGCCCCGCGCTCCGCGCGCAGTTCGCGCGCCAGCGCGCAGAGCGCCGCAATCCCGCGCTTGAGCGTCGCCTCCGTCGTGGCGAACGACAGGCGAAAATTCGTGTCGCGCTCGGAGAAGACATTGCCGGGAATGACCAGCACCTCCTTGCGCGTGATCGCCTCGCTGACGAATTCCGTCGCGGTGCCGCAACCCGCCGGCACTTCGGGGAAGAGGTAGAACGCCCCCTCCCCGCCGCTGATGCGGAACTCCGGCGCCAGCCCGTCGCGGATCAGCCGGTGCTTCCGGCCGAAATCGTCGAAATGTTCCTGCATCGGGAACGCGAGCGCCGCCGCCGCCGCCAGCTGCATGGGCGCGGGCGCGCAGACGAAGGTGTACTGCTGCACCTTGATCAGCTCGTCCATGATCGCCTTCGGTGCGGTGGCGTAGCCCAGCCGCCAGCCGGTCATGGCATGCGACTTCGAAAATCCGCCCATGGTGATGGTGTCCGGATAGATCGAGCCCGGACTGAAATGCGGCGTGTCGCTGTAGCGGAAATCGCGGTAGATCTCGTCGGAGATGATCACCAGCCCGTGCTTCGCCGCGACGGCGACCAGCTCCCGCTGCAGCGCCTCCGGCAGCACCACCCCCGTCGGGTTCGCCGGCGAGTTGAGGATGATCGCCTTCGTCCTCGGGGTGATCGCCGCGGCGACCTGCTCCGGATCGGGCAGGAAACTCGGGTAGGTGTCGATGATCACCGGCACCGCGTTGACCAGGCGCACGAGATGCTTGTACATGACGAAGTACGGGTCGAAGATGATGATCTCATCGCCCGGATCGAGCAGCGCAAGAAAGGCCAGCAGCAGGCCGCCCGACACCCCCGAGGTGATCAGCACCTCGTCGGCGCCAACGGCTACCCCGCAGGTCGCCGCCAGATTGGCCCGCACCCCCTCGCGCAGCTTCGCAATCCCCTGGGTCAGGGTATAGCGGTTCTGCCCGGTGCGGATGGCCTCGATCGCCACCTCTTTCAGCGGCTCAGGGATGTCAAAATCGGGCTGGCCGATGGACAGGTTGACCGGGTCCTTCATTTTGGCGGCCAGCTCGAACACCTTGCGGATGCCCGAAGAGTCGACCGCCTGCACACGTCGTGAAATCATGGTAATACCCTCGCCTTCAGCGCATATCAGCGTCGGTAAGCGTACCACAGCGCTCGGGCAGCGTCAATCCCCACCAGGCCAGCAGGGCGAAGACCCCAAGGTAGTTGTCATGCAGGAACCGTCCGCTCCAGCCCGCCACCGTCAGCAGCAGCGCCGCATCGGCCAGCGCCGGCAGTATGCCACCGGCCCGCCAGCGGCGGCGGATAAGCGCGCCGAGAAGCGCCAGCGTCGCCAGCGCCCCGGCGGCAGCCAGCAGCCGCGCCCCGGCCGGCGGCAGGCCATGCCACAGCGCGCCCGACCCGTAATTGCCGATCAGCTCGACCGGATAACTGACCGCACTCCAGCCCAGCGGATAGGCCAGCAGATCATCATACAGGGCCAGCGGCGACCAGAAAACAAACGGCAGCAGCAGCGCCAGCGTCGTCAGCAGCCATGCCCCGCCCGCCGCCCGCCACACCCGCCGGTCGCGCTGCCCGGCCAGCAGCAGCAGCGCCACCGTCCAGGCAAACGGCTTGATCATGCCCGCCAGTCCGAGCAATCCGCCCGCCAGCCGCCAGCGACCTGTCCGCGCCGCCAGCACCCCCAGCACCATGACCGCCAGCATCAGGTGGTCATTGGTCCCGCGCACCAGATAGAAGTTCAACAGCGGATTCGCCACCCAGCCGATCAGCGGCAGGAGCGACGCTTCGCGCGCCAGCACCACCGCCACCAGCGCCACGAGCAGCAGGGAAAGCAGCCGCGCATCCGCCGCCGGCGCCAGCGCCCGCAGCGGCACCAGCAGCAGGAACGACGCCGGCGGATAGACGCAATGGTCGAGCGCGGGATGCCCGCCGGGCATGGCCATGCCGGAGAACCGGCCCAGCGGCGTCATCCGGTAATCGGCGGCGTAGGGATTGACGCCCGCCCGCAGGAAATCTGCGGCCGCCTCAAGCTGCAGCACCCCCCCGTCATGGGCATAATAGTGCGGCTGGGTGCGCTGGCGCAGGGCCATCTCCGCCAGCGTCGGCAGGAGCAGCGCCCAGCCGGCAAAAAGCAGGATCAGCACCGCGCGCCCGCGCCGGCCGCCGCCACGCTGATACGCCGTCAGCCAGCCGGCAATCAGCAGCAGCATGCCGAGCGACTTCCACCACCACAGCGGCGCGCTGCCGCGCAGCAGCAGCAGGGCGGTCGCGCCGGCCGGCGTCACATCGGGGGGAAGGGGATTGCCCGGGTAATACATCAGCCACAGCGCGCCGCCGATGAACAGCGCCAGCGCCTCGCGCATGGCCGCCCCGCCGCCAGCCGCCGCCGGCCGCACCGGAACCTCCGCCGGCGCAGGGTCCGCGACCGGGGCGCTGCCGGCCGGGGTAGGCGTCATCAGCGTTCCTGCTCCGGTCAGGCGCGCTGCAGCTGGCGCAGCGCCGCCGTCAGCAGGACGCGGGTCTCCGCGTCCGGCAGGTCGGCGCGCGCGTCCCTCACCGCCCGCGCCGCCCGCGCCGCATCGAACCCGAGCGACACCAGCGCCGCCGCCGCGCGATCCGCATCGGCGTCAGCACCCGCCGGCTCGGGCGCGGCATCGTCCGGGACAATGCCCAGCGCGCGCAGCTTGTCGCGCAAATCGATCAGCAGCCGCTCCGCCGTCTTCTTCCCCACCCCGGGGATTCTGGTCAGGGCCGCGGCATTTTCCGCCGCCACCGCACCCGCCAGCTGCGCCGGAGTCAGCATGGACATGATCGCCAGCGCCATTTTGGGACCGATCCCCGACAGGCCGATCAGTGTGACAAAGAGTTCGCGATCCGCGCGCGCCGCAAACCCGAACAGCGCCAGCGCTTCCTCGCGCACATGCGTGTGGATCCACAGCTCCGCCGGCCCGCCGGCCGTCAGCGCCGCCGCCACACCCAGCGGGACCCGCACCTCATAACCCACGCCGTGCGTTTCCAGCACCACGCTGTCCGCCGCCACCGCCCGCACCGTTCCGTTCAGGTAGCCGATCATGTCCGTGATTCCTCCGCCGCCCGCTGCCACGGGGCCAGGCGCAGGCCCGAGATGGCAATCGCCAGCGCATCCGCCGCGTCGTCGGGCTGCGGAATCTCCGCCAGCCCGAGGATGGTTTTCACCATCTGCTGCACCTGCTTTTTCGTCGCCGCACCGCTGCCGACCACGTTCTTCTTCACCGCCATCGGGTTGATGCTGAACACCGGGATGGCGCGTTCCGCCAGTGTGTAGAGCAGGACCCCGCGCGCTTCGCCCACCGCGATGGCCGTCGTCACATTGCGGCTGAAATAGAGTTTCTCGATCGCCGCCGCCTGCGGCCGGTACACCGTCAGCAGCTCGTCCAGCCGGTCATGAATGGTCTTGAGCCGCTCGCCGGGATTGCGATGCTTGTTGGTGAGTATGACGCCGTAGTCAACGGCACAATACTGGTTTGCCCGTTGCGCATGCACTTCCACGATCGCGAATCCCGTCGTCGCCGTGCCCGGGTCCAGACCGAGCAGGCGGAATCCCGCCGCCAGCGCCATGCGCCTATTGTCGCCTGACCGCCCGGCGCACGTCAGCGCGCCGGACTGCCGCCCGCCGGCATCGGCAGCAGGCGGCGGGTCAGGTACTGCGGAATGCCGCGCGCAGCCCCGGCGGCGGTCATCCGCACGACGTAACGCTGGTAGCAGTCGCGCGCCTCTGCCCGCAATGCATCCGCGGCCGCATCACCCGGCGCGTAGTTCGCCACCTCCTGCGCATTGGTCCACAGGGCATCGCCCAGCTGGCGGCAGGCAGCGGTATGGTCGGGCGCCAGACGCAGCACCGCCCGCAGGATCGGCACCGCCGCCTGCGCCCGCCCGGACCCGGTGAGGAATCCGGCCCAGTCGCTGACAAGCGCCGCATACTCCTCGCACGTCAGCGCGGCGCCGCAGCCGAACGCGGCGAACGTGCGCGAATCGGCCAGCTGCGCCGCGTTCGTCACCAGCGGCCGCAACAGCAGCTCGTAGTGATTGCGGTAGCGGTCCATCACCTGCGCCGCGCCGGTGTCACCGGCGCGCCGGCGCGCCGCGACGGCCAGTTGATGGGCCCGCTTGAAGAATTTCGCCTGCATCTCGCCATCGGCATAATACTGCCGGGGATACAACATGCCGTCGAGTTCCGCGGCCGCTGCCGTCAGGTTGCCCTGCGCGAGCAGCCGTTCCGCCCGCCGCAGCTGCTCCCGTGACGGGTCCCCCTGGCGCTCGCGCACGAGCGTCAGCCGGCGCTGCCGGCGCTGCCAACGATAGCTGGCCGAACAGTAGCGGGCCGAAAACGGCAGCTGGGTCCATACCGTCACCAGCCGGCTGGCGGTATCATAATACGCGATCATTTTGGCCGGATTGATGTCGCCGGAAAAGCGCAGCGTCCCGTAAACCCGGCTGTCGTCGCCGTAGTCCAGCCGCCACTGCCCACCCCTGGTGTCCGTGGGCGCCGGCAGAATCAGCAGCCGGGTCGCGCCGTCCGGCAGCAGCGCCCCGGGAAAATCAGCCACCGCCACCGATGCCCGGCCGCCGTCGGCCGCCATTGCCGGAAACGCGCCGGCCACAATCAGGAATACGCTCAGGAGGTGCAGCATGCGCATGGACGACCTCTCCTCGCGGGCATTCGCCCGCAGCACCGTCAGCGGCGCTTGCGCGGCTTGCGGGATGTTTTTTCGGCAGCAGCCGCCGGCGCCGATTCCGCCGGCAGCAGTTTCACCGGCACCGCCTCGGGCAGTGCCGCCGCCAGCTCCTCGGGCTGCCATTGAATGAGCAGCAGGATCACCAGCGGCAGCAGCACCGCCCGGGCCAGGGTCAGGAGCAGGGCAAACGGCAGTCCGGTGACCGGCGTCGCCACCGCCGCCGGGCCGAACACAAAGCTCGTGGCAATCACGGCAATGATCTCGAAGGCAAAATACCCCAGCCCGACCAGCAGCACTTCGGACCGTTTGAACCCGTCCGCTGCCGCCGCAAAACCCGCCTTGGTCCACCCGCGTCCGCGCACCAGTTCCAGGGTCCACAACAGGAGGTAAAGCTCCGCTCCCAGCTGCAGCAGCACCGCCAGCACCGTTCCCCCGCCGTGCAGGCGCTGCGGCGCAACCGCCGCGCCCTCCGCCGGCATGCCCGGCGCCATGATCATGAAGACCAGCAGCGAGAGCAGCAGGTTGACCGCGATGAACATGGCCAGCAGCTGGTGGGCATAGCGCAGGCCGTAGCGTTCGACCCCGCGATGCGGCGACTGGAGCGGCGCGCCGCGATGGCGTTCGACCAGATAGCCCGCCACACCCGCCAGGAGAAACGCCAGCCCGTAGGCATATGCCAGCTGGATGAGCAGCATGGCCACCACATACGGTGCCGGCAGCAGCTCCGGCGCCGGATGCCGGAAGCCGCCGGTCAGCAGCCATCCGCCGACCTGCGGCGCCCACTGCAGCAGCAGCAGCACCACCGCCAGCGCCGCCGCCGCGGACAAGATGCGCGGCTCCGCGCGCAGCGCGCCGCGGGCGCGGCTCAGCGCCAGGTTGAGGTTGGCGGCAAAAAGCGACACTTAATTGTCGCCCAGTTCCTTCAGCACCGCTTCGGGGATGTCGAAGTTGGCGTGCACCGCCTGCACGTCGTCCATCTCCTCCAGCTCGTCCACAATGCGCAGGATCTTGCGCGCATCCGCGGCGGCATTCACCGCCACCTCGGTCTTGGGCAGCATGGTCAGTTCGGCGCTTTCCACGGTAATCTTGGCCTCTTCCAGGGCCTTGCGCACCGCCTCGAACGCCTCGGGCGGGCATTTGACCTCGAACTTGTCGTCCGCCCCGCTCAGGTCGTCCGCACCCGCCTCGAGCACGAGGTCCATCAGCGCATCCTCGGTGTTGCCCGCCGCGGGGATGTAGAGCACCCCCTTGCGCTCGAACATCCACGCCACGCAGCCGCTGGTGCCCAGCGAGCCCTCGTTGCGGTCGAGGATATGGCGGATGTCCGAAGTGGTGCGGTTGTTGTTGTCCGTCAGCACCTCGATCACCAGCGCCACGCCGCAGGGGGCGTACGCCTCATATACCACCGTCTTGTACACCACCCCGTCGACATCGCCCGTCCCCTTCTTGATGGCGCGGTCGACGGTGTCCTTCGGCATGTTGGCTTCTTTGGCCTTGAGCAGCGCGTTGCGCAGCTCGATGTTCTTGTCCGGGTCGCCCCCCCCGTTGCGCGCCGCCACGAGGATGGCGCGGTTGATCTTGGAAAAGAGCTTGCCGCGCTTGGCGTCGGCAGCACCCTTCTTATGCTTGATGGAATGCCACTTCGAATGTCCGGACATATGCTACTCCTCCTTGTCTTCTTTCTTCGATTCCGCAATGATCTTCTGCGCCATCTCGTGCGGCACCTCCTCGTAATGGGAGAACTTCATGCCGAACGTCCCCTTGCCCTGGGTCATGGAACGCAGGTCCGTCGCGTAGTTGTACATTTCCGCCTCGGGCACATGCGCGCTGATCACCTGGAACCGCCCGCGCGCCTCGCTGCCCAGCATTTTGCCGCGCCGCGTGTTGATATTGCCGATCACGTCGCCCATGTGCTCGCTGCCGACGGTGATCTCCACCTCGAGCACGGGTTCGAGCAGCACCGGCTTGGCGGCGAGGAACGCCTCCTTGAACGCGGCCTTGCCCGCGGTCTGGAAGGCGATGTCCTTCGAGTCGACCGGGTGCATCTTGCCGTCGTAGAAATCGACCTTGACGTCAATCACCTTGTAGCCCGCGTAGACGCCCTGCGTCGCCGCCGCATTCACGCCCTTTTCCACCGAGGGGACGAAGACGCGGTCGACATTCTGTCCGACCAGCGAGTTGACGAACTGCAGGCCCGTGCCGCGCGGCAGCGGCTCAACCCGCATCCACACCTCGGCGAACTGCCCGGCGCCGCCGGTCTGCTTCTTGTGGCGGTGCTTGGCGTCGCCCTTGGCCTTGATGGTCTCGCGATAGGGCACCTTCGGCCGCAGCAGGTCGACGTCAACGTTGTATTTCTTCTTCAGTTTGTGCATCTTGAGGTTCAGCTGCTTCTCGCCCATCCCCAGCACCACCGTTTCGGAGAATTCCGGACGGTGCTCGACCTTGAAGGTCGGGTCCTCCTGGGTGAACGAGGCGAGGCCGACCGACAGTTTCTCCTGGTCGTTCTTCGCCTTGGGCGCCACCGCGACCGCCACCAGCGGCTGCGGGAAAACGATGGGCTTGACCTGCACGTCCAGCTTGGCCGACAGGGTGTCGTTGATTGCCGTGCTGCGCAGCTTGACCAGCGCGGCCATGTCGCCCGCCGCCAGTTCCTTGATCTCTTCCTTCCCCTTGCCGCGCACCACCAGCATCTGCCCGATGCGCTCCCGGCCCTGTTTGCCGGTATTGTGCACGTCCGCGCCCGAGGTCAGCTTGCCCTGGATGACCCGGACGAAGTTCAGTTCGCCCGCATGCTGCTCGACCATGACCTTGAACACAAACGCCAGCGCCGGCGCCGCCGGATCGCATTTCAGCAGCGTGTCATCCTTGGTCGTCGCAAACCCGGGGTTGGCCAGCGGCGAGATGCCGTATTCGACCAGGAAGTTGAGCACACTCCCCACGCCGATGCCGCGGTTGGCCGCGCCGCAGAACACCGGGATCAGCGCCCGCTTGGCAAACGCCAGCCGCAGTCCGCGCTGCATGTCCGCCTCGTCCAGCGTGCCGGCTTCCAGGAACTTTTCCATCAGCGCGTCATCACCGCCGGCCGCCTCCTCGATGATCGCCGCCTTCGCCAGATCCACCGCGCCCTGCATGTCCGCCGGGATCTTTCCCTCGACGAATTTGTCCCCGCTCAGGGTCCAGGCCTTGCCGCTCAGCACCTCGACCACGCCCGTCAGGCCCGCTTCCTTGCCGATCGGCAGGGTCAGGGGCACCACCCGCGCCTTGAACGATTCCTTGAGCGAGGCCAGCGCCCCGTCAAGCGTGGCGCGCTCCTTGTCCAGCTTGTTGACGAATACCAGCGTCGGCAGATTGCGTTCCTCGCATTCACGCCAGACCCGCTCCGTGCCGATTTCCGCACCCGCCACACCGTCAATCAGCACCAGCGCCTGTTCGCACACGCTGGCGGCCGCCACGACCTCGCCGTAAAAATCAGCATACCCCGGGGTGTCAAGCCAGTTCAGCTTGTGTCCCTGCCATTCCACCGGCATCAGCTTGGCGCTGATCGTTATCTTGTTTTCCACCTCGTCAGGAGTCGTGTCGAGGCAGGAACTGCCATCATCCACCTTGCCGAAACGGTCGTTGATCTTCGTCAGCCAGGCCACTGCATCACCGAGCGACGTTTTACCGGTACCGCTGTGGGCGACAACGCAAAGATTCCGCAGCTTGTCAGACGGATAGTTCTGCATGATACCCTCCAGTTGGTTTTCAGCATTGTCCGGATTAAACCGCACACATGGCATGGTAGCATTGCCCCGTCGTCACTGTCAAGGAATTGCACCGGCCGCCACGCCGGTACTGGCAGGTCCGTGCCGGTTCCGCTCGCCATCCGTCTCCGTCATTCTTGACAGGCACCGGCCAACCAAATATAATCACATCATTATGAGCGAGTTGCAGCTGTCACTGGTGGTCCCCTGTTTCAACGAAGCCGGCCGGCTGCCGCATTCGCTGCCGCGCATGCTCGCCTTCCTGCACCGGCAGGAATACCGGTGGGAACTGCTGTTAGTGGATGACGGCAGCACCGACGGGACCGCCGCGCTTATCGACCAGGCCGCTGCGGATGATGCCCGCGTCCGCGTATTGCACCTGCCGCATAACATCGGAAAGGGCGGGACGGTCAAGCACGAACTGCTCGCCGCGCAGGGGCGGTTTGTTTTTTTCACCGACACCGACCTCTCCACCCCCGTCGACTACCTCGCTGACGGCCTGCGCCTGCTCGATCAGGGTGCCGATCTGGTCTATGCCGACCGCCACCTGCCCGCCTCGCAATTGCGCGGATACAACCCGCTGCGCCTGCTGATGAGCCATTCGTTCAACTGGTGCACCCGCCTCCTGCTGCTGCCCGGCGACATGCCCCTGCTGCAAGCCGACACCCTGAAAATCATGGGGCGGGCCGTC
>CAZFBR010000014.1:17195-27763 GCA_964517215.1 uncultured bacterium | reverse complement strand
GGGCACGCGCAGGGCCATCTCCGCGATGTCGCGATCGAGGAACGGCAGTCTGACCTCGCGGCTGGCCCGCATCGACGCGCGATCGACATAGCGCAGGTTGCGCTGCATCTTGCCGCCGAATATGTCTCCCAGTTGCCGCTCGGTCAGCAACAGCATGCGAGGCGAAGCCGCCGCCGTCTGGTTGCGCACCAGCTGGCGGTTGGCGGCAAGAGACGAGCCGTCATGCGACAAGTACCCCTCCGACGGGCGAGCGTAATAAGCATAACCCGCCCAGATTTCGTCCCCACCATGCCCTTCGAGCAGCACGGTAATGCCCTGCGCGCGCGCCAGTTCATACAGTTTGTGGAACGCGAGCACTGACAATGAGGTTACCGGCTGTTCTTGCGCAAGCAGTACTTGCGGCAGCAAATCGGGGATTTCATCGGGATGCAGGATCGCCGTATGGCAGGTGAATCCCCACTTCCTGCCCAGTTCTTCCGCCGCGGCGATTTCGTTCCCCTCATAATCATGGTAGCCGCGGGTGAACATCTGCAGTTCGCGCTGTCCGCTGCCGGCTCGCACCAACGCTGCCAGGAACGACGAGTCGAACCCCCCGCTCAACGATATTCCCACCGGCACGTCGGCAAAAAGGTACTGTTTGAGTTTCCGGTCAAGCAGTGCCCGGTATTCGGCCGCATACGCCGTTGCATCAAACGCCGCTTCCGGGAGCGGTTCAACAGCCAGCGGCGGCGGTTGTTGTACCGTCAGCCCTTCCGGTCCTGCCTGCAGGATCGCGCCGGCTGGTAATTGCCTGATCTCGTTGAACATGGTGTCGCCGCCGGCATCGATTTCGCCGGCCTGCAGGTATGCCGCCGCCACCGCATCATTCACCGTCCATTCACCACGCAAGCGCAACAGCGGAACAATCTCCGAAGCGAACGCCCAACCGCCGTCAACTGCCGTGTAATACAGCGGCTTAATGCCAAAACGGTCGCGTGCCGCAAACAGCGTTCCCCGTACACGATCATAGATAATGAATGCGTACATGCCACGCAATTCGTTGACCAGATCAGGGCCACGACGGGCAAATAGCTCGACCAGCACCTCGCTATCGGCATGCCCACGCCGCCGCGGCAATGCATACTGTGCCGCCAACTCCCGGTAGTTGTAAATCTCTCCGTTAAACACCAGCACCCAGCGTCCGTCGACGTCATGCATCGGCTGCCGCCCGGCCGGCGTCAGGTCAATAATCTGCAATCGGTGAAAATGCATCACCACAGTATCATCGGCAAAACTGCCCGTTTCATCAGGGCCGCGATGGCGCAGTCCGGGCAGACATTCCCGGGTAATACGTTCGCGCACCGCTGCCGCCACCGGCCGCTGCCAGCAGACCATGAATCCGCACATCAGACGGTTTCCGCCTGCATCTGGATGTCTGTATGCCGCTGCTGCAGCTGATAATACCGCTGGTACATACCGCCAACAGCCAGCAACTCCTCATGTGTGCCCTGCTCAACAATTCGACCATGATCAAGCACAACGATCTGGTCGGCATTGACCACTGTCGACAACCGATGGGCAACAACGATAATCGTCTTGCGCCGAGCTAACGCGGTAATCGCCTGCTGGATGACGCGCTCTGATTCCGTATCGAGTGCGCTCGTCGCTTCGTCGAGAATCAGGATCGGGCTGTTGCGCACCAACGCCCGCGCCAGAGAGACTCGTTGCTTCTGACCACCCGACAGACGCACCCCACGGTCGCCGAGTCGTGTTTCATAACCCTGCGGCAAGCGTGTGATGAAACCGTGCGCATTGGCCAGTTTTGCCGCTTCCTCGATTTCCGAACGAGTGGCATCCAACCGTCCATAGCGAATATTTTCCGCAACCGTATCGTTGAAAATGTACATATCTTGGGTCACCAGCGCGGTCTGCTGCAAATAGGAGCGGATAATGAATTCACGCAGGTCTGTACCGTCGACCAGAATCGCCCCGGCTTGCGGGTCATACAAACGCAGCAGAATATCAACCAGGGTCGATTTGCCGCCGCCGGACTGCCCAACAAATGCCATTGTTGTATTTCTACGGATCGTTAAGGAAATGTCGCGCAACACCGGCGTGTTCCGGTGATACGCGAAATCGACGCCGGCCAACCGCAGTTCCTGAAAATCTGCCGGAAACGGCCGCCACCCGTCCGCGAGGTACGGCTTACCCTCCGGGTTGATCAGTTGTAAACTGAGATTTGCCATCGGCAACCGTCGGGTGATGTTGTTGAACCGGTCTTGCACATTGTGCAGTAGCGGCATAAATTTGTATAGCGTGATTAGATAGACGCCGATGAACGAAAAAACAAAGCCCATGTACTCGCGCGCAATCAGCACGACCACCACCAAAGTCAAATAATTCAGCGGCATCTTAATCGCCTGCATGCGTGCAAGACGAAGATTCAGGGTGAAATACATACGCTCATGTTCGGACAACATCGTCTGGTAGCGGCCGATCTCGAATTCCTCATTGCTGAACGCCTTGACCACCTTGATCGATTCGATCGCTTCAAGCGCGTGCTGGCCGAAATTCGCTTTCAACCGAGTTATCTGTTTGGTCGTCCGGTGTATCTGCAGTGTATACAGCGAGAAAATAAACGTCGTGACCAAGGCAAACAACGATACCACCACGGTCAGCTTGATCGACAAGAAACACAGAAAACAGAAATATGCTGCAGTCTGCACAATGACCTGCAACAGTTCCATAACATCATAGGCGCCATGTGCCGCTTCGCTGCTGTAGGTCAGATTCAGGTTCAGGTCGGATTTCCGCTGCCCGTGAAAAAAAGCATAACCGACACGCATCAAGTTCCGGTAACAGGCCATATTCAGATTAACAAACAGCTTGCGCCTGATTTTTTCCGCAAACACTGTGCTACCATAGCGGACCGTACTCAGCACGACAACTAGCCCAAGAAAAACTGCCAGCAGAAATGGAACAGTTGTCGGCAGTCCCGACCGTTCCAATAAACGCGTCACCCATACAGTGGCCGCCGATGGTTCCAATGCACCGCTGAAAATATCGATAAACGGCATAAGCAGGCCAAGCAACAGCGTTTCCAGTGCCGCAGTGAATAGCATCAGGCAAAATGCGATAAAAAACCATTGTTTGTGCAGCGAAATGATCCGGACAATGCCGCCCATACTCTGACGAATTTCCAGCAACGTCTGACGCTGACGACAGTACTGTTCACGCAGGAGCGACAGGAGCGATTTGTCCGCTTGTTTGCATGTATGACGTTCTTCGCTCATGCCAGTATCCCCTGAAACAATTCTACCCGCCGGCACGCCAACATCAGCAACGCCGCCCCGGTATCATCCTCGGGCAAGACATTGTCACCGACAACGCTGTGCATGCCGAGCTCATCGCACAGAGACGGAGAAACCATGTTTTCCATCCTGCCGCTGCAATGCCGCCAGCGCGGCCGCCAGCGGCGGCGGGGTCAGGCCCGGCAGTTGGCGCAGCTTCGCGGTATCATACGCGGTATTCGCCGGCCGCGGCGCGATCGCCGGGAAGAAGCTGCTCGGCACCGGCCGCAGCAGCGCCGCGTTTAGGCCGAAGGCTGCCGCCACCTGCCGGCCAAGTTCGTAGCGGTTCACGATCTCCCCGCCGGCAACATTGAGCTCGCCGCTGAAATCCGTCGTCGCCAGCTGCCACAGCACCGTGGCCGCAAACGGCGCCGGCAGCGGATTCTCAAACACGTCGTTGACCAAGCTGAGCGGTTTGCCCGCGCGCAGGGTCTGCACCATCCACGGCAGCGGATTCAGGCGGCTCCAGGGCGGCGACCAGCCGAGCACCAGGATCAGCCGGGCAATCGCCCAGCCCGCCGGCGCTGCCGCCCGCACCAGGTCCTCGCACTCCTTCTTCATCCGCCCGTAGACGTTGACCGGTTCCTGCGGACTTTCCTCATGATACGGGGCCCGCTTGCCGTCGTAAACCGCGTTGGTCGACACATAGATCAGCTTGGCCGGATACTCACGCAGCGCGGCGAGCAGGTTTGCCGTCGCTGTCACATTGCTGGCCCGCGCCGCCGCCGGATCCTTTTCACAGGCGTCGACGCCGCTCATCCCCGCCGCGTCGATGACAACGTCCGGCCGGGTCTCGCGCAGCAGGCGGACTACCGCTCCCGCATCCGTCAGGTCGCACTGCCGCAATGCCACCGCCGGCAGCACCGGCTGCTGCACATGCCAGCCCAGCAGCAGCTGCGCCCCGGCAGGTGCGGCCTGCACCAGCGCATGGGCAATGATCCCGCTGCCGCCGAGAATCAGCGCGCGCACCGTCGCCCTGCCCTGGCACGGCCGCCGGGCTGCCGGGTCGCCCGCGGCGTCCCCGGTGTGCCTGCCCTGCTCTGTTGTCCGCTCGTCCCGTTCACCGACACCTTATCCCCTGCCGCCCGGCGGGCGGTGCGTACTGCTTCGATTGGTCCCGCCGCCGGCCGTAACACGGTCGGCGGGACGGCCCGCGCAGGCGCGGGCAGCTGCCGTTATACTTCGAGCAGCGTCACGTCCGCCGGCAGATTGGTCAGGCGGTCGCGTTCTTCTTTCGACACAATCACCACTGCCGGCACCGCCACTTCCTCGGGCAGCCGCACCGGATGATTGAATTTCATGCGGGTGGTCAGCGGAAAGTCAACAAACCCGCGAAAGTTCAGATTGAGGTCCAGCACCCCGAGAAAGACCAGTTTGCTGAAGTCACCCGTCCCGAAAATATGCACCGGTGTCGTCACATCCGCCGACAGCGCCGTCAGCTTTTCCGTCAGTGACTGCTGCACGTTGGCGAAGTAGCGCGCGTTCTGCTTGATAAAATGCAGATTATAGTTGGCGCGCTCGCGAAACCCGGCGGGCGTCAGGATGTACTGCAGGGTGCGCGCATTGCCCAGCTTTTTGATTTTGATCAGGCCCTTGGCAGAGAGCTTGCGCAGGAAGAGGTTGACCATCCCCAGCGAAATGTCGAGACGTGTCGCCAGCTGACGCTGCGACCCCGCCCGCTCCAGTTCCGCCAGCAGGGCAAACTCTTTTTCCGTCAGCAATTCCGAACAGTCAACCGCGTGATTGTTCATTTCCCCCAGCCTGATGTTCATTCACTGAACACATTATACCACAATTGACTATTTTGTCAAGATAATATACAAGTATCACCACTGCGGTTATCCCGCGGCAGGAGGTTGGCATCGCGTATGGAATTTCTGGTGGTTTTGCTTATCCTGCTCTTGACACTCATCCAGTCGATTTTCGGTATCGGCATCCTTGTTTTTGGCACCCCGCTATTGCTCCTCCTTGGGCTCTCCTTTGCCGATACGCTGCTCTACCTGCTTCCCTGCTCCCTGATGGTCAGCATCCTGCAGGTGCGCGAGTCCGGCACCGCACAGTCCTCGCCCCGGCAGTATCTGCGGTATACCGTCCCCGGCGTCTTCGCCGGCCTCGGCTGCGCGTTTTACCTTTTTCCCCAGCTGCAGTTGCGGACACTGGTCGGTTTGCTGCTGGTGGGCACGGCGTTCATACGCGTTTCGGCAACCGCCCGTGCCCGCCTCCATGCCTTCTCCTGCCGCTATGCCTCACCATATCTGCTGGCCCTCGGTATCATCCACGGCATGACCAACCTCGGCGGCGGCCTGCTCGTCATCTTCTGTTCCGCCCGCTATGCCGACAAGACCGCACTGCGGAACAATGTTGCGCTCGGCTATCTCATCCTGGCCGGCAGCCAGCTGCTGTTCCTGATCCCGTATGCCATGGACCATCTCCGCCCGCTGCAGCTGCTGCTGCCGCTGCTGGCGGGCGGCATGTATCTCGGCATCGGCCGGCACCTGTTCCGGTGCACCGGCTGCCGGACCTATAACCGGTTGTTCACCACCCTGCTGCTCGCCATGGGATGCGTGTTGTTCATCACCTGACGTCGCCGACTGATGCGCAGCCGCGGCGGTTCCTGTCTTCAGGTGCGCGAATCGGTGTTCGGCAGGGCGTGCGCCCCCTTTTCCAGCAGCGCCAGCACATCGTGCACCGCATTGCTGCCGCGGGCAATCAGCACGCCGGTCACCAGCCAGTCGAGGACGAAATGGCCGGCGTTGGCGTCAGGCGGCAACATCCGGCAATAGCCGAGGATCCCGACGCGGGTCACCACGGTCAGCGCCATTGCCAGGAACAGCGACGCCAGGCGCATGAGGCGCGGCGACGGCTTGCGCCGCGTCAAATCCTTGACCAGCCCGAGGGTCTTCTCCACAACCACGGCGAGTACCAGCACGGCAATGACTTCCTGCATGGCTCCCTCCCGCACGGCGAATGTGCCGGAACAGCTCTTTCCGGCAACCGCATTCAGCTCATCATGCCGGTCGCCGCCGCTGCTGCCCGCTCAGGTGCGGCGCCAAAATGGTCAACGGTTCGGAATGGCCTCCGCCCCCCTACAGGTTGACCGGTTGACCGGTGCGGGCCGACTGGTACATGGCGCAGATCAGTTCCAGCGATTTGCGCCCCTCATCGCCGTCGGTCCCCGCCGTCGCCTCGCCGCGCAGGGTGGCCGCCACATTATTGAAATACGCCAGATGCCCGAACCCGTAGACATTGGGCGGCTCGTAGTTGCTCTTGTAGATCATGCCGTCGTCATCGTCATAGTCGGCGAACTGCCAGGTCTCAAAGCGGTTGATGGCGATGCCGCCGATCTTGACCGTCCCCTTCTCCCCGATGATCGTCACCGACCCTTCGAGATTCTTGGGATAGGCGCACATGGTCACCTCGAAGGTGCCGATGGCGCCGCTGGCGAAACGGATCACCGCCGAGCCGCTGTCTTCCGCCTCAATCTGGTGGTTGTACGTCGCGGTCAGCGCATAGACATTCGCCGCCGGGCCCATCAGCCAGACCAGCGAATCAACGTAATGCGACGCCTGATTCATGAACGCGCCGCCGTCGAGCGCCCAGGTCCCGCGCCACGGCGCGGAGTCGTAATACGATTGCGGCCGCTGCCAGCGCACGGTGGCGTTGGCCATGAAAATGCGCCCGAACCGCCCGCGGTCAAGGGCGCGCTTGAGCAGCTGCATCGTCGTGTTCAACCGGTTCTGCTTGACGACAAAGAGCTTGACCTGCGCCGCGCTGCAGGCGGCGATCAGCGCATCGGCGTCCGCCAGGCGCACCGCCATCGGCTTCTCGGTGACGACATGTTTCCCCGCCTGCGCCGCGACGATCCCGATTTCAGGATGCAGGCCGCTCGGCGTGCAGATGTCGACGAGGTCGACATCTGCGGCCGCGACCATATCCCGGTAGCTGGTGTAGGTTTTGGCGCCGGTCAGCGTCTTCGCCGCCGCTGCGGCGCGGTCGGGGATGATGTCGCAAACCGCGGTCACGCGAAAATCCGGGATTTCCTTCAGCGCGCGCAAATGGTATTCGGCAATCCGGCCGCAGCCGGCCACACCAACCCGTATCATCGTTATGCTTTCCTCCACCTGCGTCCGATTATACTACGCCGGCGTGAGCCGTCAACATGCCCGCACCCGACCGTTCAGCGTCCCAGCAGGGCGGCGACGATCTGCGCGGCGGCGTGGCCGTCGCCGTAATGCGGCGGCCGGTCCGCGGCCGGGCGCGGGCGCGCCAGCGCTGCCGCGAGTTTCGCCGGGTCGGCGTCGGTGAGCACATTCCAGTCGTCGCCGAGCGTCTCATGCCATTCCGTCGACGGACGCAGGGTCACGCAGGGGACGCCGAGCCAGTAGGCCTCCTTCTGCGCCCCGCCCGAATCGGTGATCAGCATGGCCGCATCCTGCAGCAGCGAGAGCATGTCGAGGTAGCCGAGCGGCGCCACCAGCTTCACCCCGGCCGCAAGCCGGTTGTAGAGCCCGGCGGCGCGCAGGCATTTGTCGGTGCGCGGATGCAGCGGAAGGACCACCGGCAGCGGCGCGGCGCACAGCCCGTCAACAATCGCCGCCAGCCGGGCCGGATCGTCGGTATTCCCCGCCCGGTGCACGGTGGCCAGATAATAGCTTCCGGGCGCGAGCCCAAGCGCGGCGGCCGCGGACCGCGCCGCCGCCTGCGGGCGCATGGCCAGCAGCGCATCGTACATCACGTCACCGGTCACTGCAATCCGGCCGACCACCCCTTCGCGTTTGAGCTGCGCCGCCGCCGCCGCGGTGGGCGGGAAGAGCAGCTGCGCCAGCGCGTCGGTGGCGACCCGGTTGTTCTCCTCGGGCATGGCCCGGTCGAACGAACGCAGGCCCGCCTCGACATGCGCCAGCGGGGTATGGCTCATCACCGCGGCGAGCGCCCCGGCCAGGGTCGAGGTCGTGTCGCCGTAGACCAGCACCCAGTCGGGCCGCTCGCGCCGCACCAGCTCCGTCAGCGGCGGCAGGATGGCCGCCAGCTGCGTTTCCGGCAGGCCGCCCCCGGCGCCGAGATTGACGTCAGGGCGCGGCAGGGCGAGCTCGCGGAAGAACGCCTCGGACATGGCATCGTCGAAATGCTGCCCGGTATGCACGAGGATCTCGGCCGCCTGCGCGCGCAGGGCGCGGGAGACCGGGGCAAGCTTGATGAACTGCGGCCGCGCGCCGACGACGGTGACGACTTTCATGCCAGCGCCTCGCGCAGCGCCCCAGCAACCAGCGTTACCTGCTCGCGCGTCATTCCCGGATAGATGGGGAGCGACAGCACCTCGCGCGCCGCCTGTTCCGCCACCGGCAGCGACTGCTGCCGCCCGCCGCCGTATGCCGGGGTCTGGTGCAGCGCGACCGGGTAGTACGCCATGCTCGGGATCCCCTGCTCCTTCAATTTCACCGCCACCGCATCGCGGTTCGCCACCCGCACCGTATAGGCGTAGGCGCAATGCCCTTCGCCCACCGGCACGCGCGCCACGCCCGCCAGCGCCGCGTCGTACCAGGCCGCGACCTGCCGCCGCTCGCGCAGCGACTCGTCGAACCGGTCGAGCTTGGCCAGGAGGACTGCCGCCTGCAGCGTGTCGAGCCGGCTGTTGTAGCCGATCTCGTCGGGGAAGTACTTCTTCCGGCAGCCGTGCGCGCGCAGCGTGCGCAGCCGCTCCACCAGCCGCTCGTCGCGGGCGCAGAGCATGCCGGCGTCGCCGTAGGCGCCGAGCATTTTCGTCGGAAAGAACGAATGGCAGGCGATATCGCCGAAGCTGCCGGCGGGGCGGCCGGCGTACGTCGCGCCGAGCGCATGCGCGCAGTCCTCAACGAGGAAGAGCTGCCGCTCGCGTGCCAGCGCGGTAAAGGCATCCATGGCGCACGGCGCGCCATAAAGATGGACGACGATGATCGCCTTCGTGCGCGGGGTGACCGCCGCCGCCGCCGCCGCGGGGTCGAGATTGAGCGTTACCGGGTCGAGATCGGCGAAGACCGGCGTGGCACCGCAGTGGCGGACCGCGCCGGCAGTGGCCATGAAGGTGAACGGTGTCGTCACCACCTCGTCCCCCGGGCCAATATCGAGCGCGCGCATTGCGAGGATCAGCGCGTCGGTGCCCGACGCCACGCCGATGCCGTGCGGCATGGCGGTCATGGCCGCGATCCTGGCCTCGAGTTCCTTCACTTCGGGCCCGAGGATGAACTGCCCGTGCGTTACGACCCGCGCGATGGCCGCATCAATGGCCGCACGCTGGCGCTGGTATTCCAGCTGAACATCCACAAAAGCAAGCTTCACCGCATTCTCCTGTCAGCGCACGCCAAGGATGCGCATGTTTTCTGCCGTCAGCACCGGCAGGCCGAGCCCGTAAATCCGGTCGCGGCCGCGGCCGCCAAGATCGACGGTGAACCGGCGGCAATGCTCGTAGGCCTGGTCAAGATTGGTGAGCGGGGTTTTGCCGCCGTAGCGCGCATGCTTGGCAATGGCCAGCGCGAGCACGCCCGCGATATGCGGCGCAGCCATGGAGGTCCCCGAGAAGCGCGCGTAGCGGCCGCGGGTGATCGTCGATAGCACCTCAAACCCCGGGGCGACGAGCCCCATGCGGGTCATGCCGCGGCCGGTATTGGAAAAGTCGGTGATATGCCGGTCCGTGCGCACCGCGCCGACGGCGAGGCAGAGCCCGTCCGCCGCATAATGCGCGGGGTAGCCGAGGTCGCTGGCGTTCCCCTCGTTCCCCGCCGCGCAAACCGCGATCAACCCGGCCTTCTTCGCCGCCGCCAGCGCGTCCTTGAGCGCGGGGGCGCCGACCGGCGCGCCGAGCGACATGGACAGGACGCGGATATTGTGCCGCTTCGCGTTGGCGATGCACCAGCGGATCCCCTGCACCAGCCAGTCGAGCTCGCCGCCGCCGTCGTCGCCGAGGATCTTCACCGGCACGATTTTCGCCTGCGGCGCGACACCGATCACCCCGCGCCCGTTCTTCGCCGCGGCGATCACTCCGCTGCAATGCGTGCCGTGGTCCTGCCGGTCGATAACATCACTGCTTTTCGCCGAGGTAAAATTGGCGCCGGCGATCTTGCCGGCGCGGCGGATGAAGGCGGCCGCGAGATCGGGATGGTCGGGCGAGCTGCCGGTATCGAGCACCGCCACGCTGACCCCTTCGCCCCGGGTCAGCTTCCACACGTCAGGGGCGCCGATAAGCCGCACGCCCCAGTCCGTCTG
>CAZFBR010000014.1:0-17185 GCA_964517215.1 uncultured bacterium | reverse complement strand
GCCCAGCGCCAGCCCCCCACCGAACAGGATCAGCACGCCCCAGTCCGTCTGCTCCGCCGGAGTGCCGCGCAGCACCTGCGCCCGGTAACGCGGCAGCCGGGTCGTCGCGAGCAGCTCACGCTCCACCCGCGCCGCCAGCGCCGCTAACGCTTCCCGCTCATTCTCCATCCCCGCCTCCCGTAATGGTCAAGTATACCATAATAGGGGCTATTCTGACACATGTTCCCCTGGGAAGCTCTGTGCGTTGTCGCGGAGTACGCGCATTTGCTCCCTCCCCCCACGGGGGGGCTGTAGGGTCGCTCTGGAAGATGCGTGGAACATCCGTTGCTGCCCTCACCGCGACGCTGCGCGTCGTCCTCCACCGGGGCAGCGGGGAAAGCTGCTCCCGTTTTCCCCATACAAAGCGGTCGGCACGCAGCATCGAGAGGAGACATCACAATCCCCCGCGGCCAGCTCCCACCGGGAGCGGGTAAAAACGAATACTCTCCCGGAATGGTCGGGGTATGGTACTGCAGTTTTGCCGGAACTCGGGCGATTTTGCCTGAGTCAGGTGATGGGCTATTGTCCGTCGCGACCCCATAACCACATTGCTATCGTACAGCCGGACAGGCAGTAACATCAGTAGTTGCCGGTCTGGTCATCGCGTGCGCACTCCTTGCTGAAGAAATGGTCAGTCAATCCATTCGGGAGGTGGGTCATGGCGGCATTTCACTATCAGGCGTTGAACGGTGCCGGGCAGGAAGTGTCGGGGATTATCGAAGTTGCCACGCGCGCACTGGCGGGCACCGGGCTGCGCGAACGCGGGTTGCGCCCGTTCGAACTGCGCGAGGTGGCCACACCAGTGGCCGGTCGCCAATCGGTCTTCCGCCATGCGCCTGCAGTCAAGCCGGCCGATCTTGCCACCTTCAGCCGCCAGCTTGCCACCCTGCTCTCCGCCGGCCTGCCGCTGCTGCGCGCGCTGACGGTCCTGACCGAGCAGACCGGGAACCCGCGCCTGCGCGCCATCGTCACCGCCGTCAGTCAGGACATTCAGGGGGGGCAATCGCTTTCCGCCGCGCTCGGCCGGCACCGCGAGTTCAGCGCCATCTACATCAATATGGTCAAGGCGGGGGAAATCGGCGGCGTGCTGGAGGTGGTCCTCGACCGGCTGGCGACCTTCGCCGAAAAGGACCTGGAACTGCGCACGAAGATCCGCGGGGCGCTGACCTATCCCGCGATCATGGGTCTCGTCGCCGTGAGCGTGGTCGTCTTCCTGATGATCTTCGTCATTCCCACCTTCGTCACCATGTTCGACGATGTGGGCGTATCGCTCCCCCTGCCAACCCGCATTGTCGTGGGCATTTCCAACTTTCTCTGCGGCTACTGGTATCTCGTGGCGGCGGCGGTCGCCGGCGGCATGCAGGCGTTCCACCGGGTGCGGCGCACCGCCGCCGGCCGGCGGCAGCTTGACGCGCTGGCGCTGCGCCTCCCCGTGTTCGGTCTGCTCAACCGCAACGTCGCCACCGCGCGGTTCGCCCGCACCTTCGGGACGCTGCTCGGCGCCGGCGTCCCCATCCTGCAGGCGCTGACCATCGTGCGCGATGTCGCGGGCAACACGGTGGTCAGCGACGCGGTGGAACGGGTCGCCAGCGCAGTGACCGAAGGCGAGGGAATCGCCCGCACGCTGCACGACGCGCAGGTCTTCGATCCGATGGTGACGCACATCATGGCCGTGGGCGAGGAGACCGGTTCGCTGGAGACCATGCTCGACAAGCTGGCGGATCAGTACGAGATGATCGTCGATGAGACCGTGGCGGCGCTCTCGTCAATGCTGGAACCGCTGATGATCGTCGGCATGGGGGGTGCGGTCGGCCTGATTGTCACCGCGCTCTTCTTTCCGATGTTCAGCATCGTCGAGACCTTTGACTGACCGCCGCCACGCTGCGGCGGTTCGGCCCGCCCGGCCGGGTGCGTCAGCCGATCAGGCGAATCACCGCGGCGGGCTCGACCTGCAGCGGCAGATAGCCGGCGAAATCGCCGTCGAGCTGATAGGGGACGCGCGCCCCGGCGTCTGCCGTCAGGGAGCAGCTGCCCACCGCCGTCACCGGATTGCGCATCCCGCGCATGGTCAGTGCCGCCAGGACCGCCAGCGTGGTCAGCCGCGTCGGCGACAACGCCAGCAGTTCAAGCTGCGCATCGGCGGGATCGGAGCACGCCAGGCGGCGGGCGCCGGCATAGTAGCCGCAGCCCAGCAGGATCGCCTGCGTCAGTTCCCGGCCCGGGAGCGCATCAGCGGCAAACCGCGGATAGTCGTAGCGGGCGATAACCCCGAGCAGCGCCGCGACATAGCTCAGCTTGCGCACGCGCGCCTTGAGCGCGGGGTTGATGCAGCGGCAGGTCTCGGCATCAATCCCCGCGCCGGCGCAGAACATGAACGGCTCGCCGTTGGCGCGGAACATGCGCCAGTCGCGGGCATGGCCGGCGCGAATGCGGGCGACCGCATCAGCGTCGTCACGCAGGCCCAGGGCGATCGCAATCACATTGGTCGTCCCGGCGGGGATCACCGCCAGCCGGCGATCAGTCCCGGCGAGCATGGTCGCCACCTCGCGCACCGTGCCGTCGCCGCCGGCGACCGCCACCAGCTCGTCGCCGGGCGCCACCGCATTCCGGTAGTCACCCGGCCCGCGCAGTTCGTACACCGTCACCGCATGGCTGGCCGCCAGCGCGGCGGTCAGGCGTTCGATGCGGGCGGGGGTGCAGCCGGTGGCCCGCGGGCTGACGATCAGTTTGAGGCGGGGTCTGCTGCTCACGCCGAAGGCAGGAGCTGCAGCTGGCGCAGCGTCTCCGGCAGCACCCGGCTAAGCTGCGCATCCTTGGCAATGACCGCGTCAGGCGGGCACACCGCCTCGCGGCGGGCCTGCGGCCGGCTGGTCAGATACACCACCTTGACCGCACGCATGACCGGATCGGTTTTCACCGCCGCCGTCAGCGCATGCCCGGAAATGCCCTTGAGTTCCAGTCCGGTGATCAGCGCGCGCGCCGCGTGCCGGTGCAGCAGTTCGAGCGCCGCGATCCCGTCGTCGGTATCATGCACCTGACAATGACAGTCCCGCAGCAGATTGACCACGATCCGGCGCTGCACTTTGGCATGGTCCGCCACGACAATGACGGCGTCCGGGACTGGCGCTATTGCCGCCGGCGCCGGGGCGGCGGCCGGCGCACCTGCTGCTGCCAGCGTCTCCGCCTGCTGCGCAAACTCCGTCATGTCCATCCCCGCCGCCCCGGCCCGGGCCGCCGCCGCCAGCACATCGGCATAGCGCAGCAGCAGCTCAATCGTCGCCGGCGGCACGGCGGCATCACCGCGGCGCAGCAGCTCCAGACAATCTTCCAGCGGCTGGCAGATCCGGGAGATCGCCGGCAGCCCGTACGAGCCGCCGCTCCCCTTCAGGTTGTGCGCCAGCCGGAATGCGGCGTGCACATGTTCCGCCCGGTTTGCACCGCGTTCGAGCGCCAGGATGTGGTCCTGCAGCTGGGCCGCCAGCTCGACGGCCTCGGCGCAGTAACTCCGCCCCAGCGCCGCCAGATCGAACGGGTCGGCCATGGCAACGGCTCAGCCCCGGGCCTTGACCAGCTCCTCAAACTTGATGTCCAGCTCGATAACCCCGACCGTAACCCCCGCGTCGTTGGTCACCGGCGCCGAAACGGTGATGCACAGCACCCCGGTGATGCGCGAGGTATACAGGTCACTCACTGCGACCTTGCCGTTCTTCATCGGCTGAATGAACCATTCGCGGTCGGAGAAATCGTCGCCGAGCGCGGCCTTGTACTTCGCCTTGTCGGTGACCGCCGTGGCCAGCGCCACCATCTTCCCCTCGGTGTTGACCACCGCGATCAGCTGGATGTACGGATCGTCCGCCTCCGCCTGCTGCAGCAGCGGCAGCATCTTGGCCGCGTCCATGCTGCGCACCAGGGCATGGTCCGCCAGCTTGCCGATGAGTTCCTTCGCCACCTTCTTCGCCTGCTTCTTCAGCCAGTCGAAGTCGGATTCGAAATACTCGGGCAGATTGCGTTCCGCCAGCTTGTACAGCTCGTCATTCGACATTGAGGTATTGCGCCCCGCCTCGTACTCCTTGAGCACCGCCGCATTGATCTTGGCGATTCCCTGATGGCGCTTGTCCACCGGCTCCGCCCCCTTGATCGGCAGGTGGCGGTTGACCCAGTGCGCAATCCCCGCGACCCCCGACTTGTCGGTGATATCGACTTCGAGCGGGCGATTGAGCAGCTTGGTGGTGTTGAAGATGTTGTAGATTTCCTCGTTTTTGATCACGCCGTCCGCATGGATCCCCGCGCGGGTGGTGTTGAAGTCCTCGCCCACAAACGGGTAATTGGTCGGGATCTCCGCGCGCACCTGATTGCGGAAATACTCGCCGATCTCGGTGATCACCGTGGTGTCGATCCCCTTGGCATCGGGCTTGAGCGACAGGTATTCGACCACCAGCGCCTCGAGCGGGGAGTTGCCCGTCCGTTCGCCGAACCCGAGCAGCGACGAGTTGACGCCGCTGCAGCCGTACAGCCACGCCGTGACGGAATTGACGTGCACGCGATGGAAATCGTTGTGGCCGTGCCATTCGAGCAGGTGCGAGGGGACCCCGCCATGATGCATGAAGGCGTACATCAGTTTGGGCACCGAGCGGGGGAGCGTTGCCTGCGAGTTGGGCAGCCCGTAGCCCATGGTGTCGCACAGGCGCAGCTTGATCGGAATCCGGCTTTCCTCCGCCAGTTTCATCACTTCCTGCGCGAAGGGGATGCAGAACCCGTAAATGTCGGCCCGGGTGATGTCCTCGAGATGGCAGCGCACGCGGATATTGTGGCTGAGCGCCTCCTTGACGATGGCGAGGTAATCCTCCATCACCTGCTTGCGCGTCTTCTTCAGTTTAAGGAAGATGTGGTAATCGGACGCGGACGTCAGCACGCCCGTCTCCTTCAAGCCCATTTCCCTGACCAGCGCGAAATCGCTCTTGACCGCGCGGATCCAGCCGGTCACCTCGGGATATTTGTAGCGGCGTTCGAGACAGCGGCGCACCGCCTCCTTGTCCTTCTCGGTGTACAGGAAGTATTCGCAGGCGCGGATCAGTCCGCTGTGCCCGTCGAGCCGGTGCAGCAGCTCGTACAGGTCGACGACCTGCTCGACGGTGTAGGGCGGGCGCGACTGCTGGCCGTCGCGGAAGGTGGTGTCCGTGATCCAGAAGTCCTCGGGCAGCGCCATGGGCATCGAGACGCCGTCGAACATGAAACGCGGCACCTCGTCGTACGGAAACATTTCGCGGTACAGCTCGGGCTCCGTCACATCCTGCAGCAGATACTGCCGCTGCTTGCCGCCCGACTTGAGCATTTCCGTAGCCATAGCCCCACCTCCGTCAGAAAAAGTTGGTGAATACTACCACCCGCGGCGCGGGCTTGTCAAGATGCGACTGGCAGCGTTCCCGACGGGAAATCCGCCGCGAGCGCCGCCGCCAGCGCCGCCTGCACCGCCGCCGGCTGATAGCGAACCAGCACCTGCCGCTGGCGGCCAATGACCGCCGCCCGCAGCGCGGGATCCGTCGCCGCCCGCAGTGCCGTGCGGGCCAGCAGCGGCACATCAAATTCGCGCGCCAGGATGCCGCTCCCCGCCAGTGTTTCGCGCACCGCGGTGCGGTCGACCGCAACAATCGGCACGCCGAAATGCATGGCTTCAACCAGCGGCATGCCGAACCCTTCATGCTCGGACAGGCACAGGAACACATCCGCCGCGCGCCAGCAGGCGTTGGCCGCCGCCTGCGACAGCGGTCCGGTGAACTGCACCACGTCCGCCAGTCCCGCCGCCGCGGCGCGCGATGCCAGTTCGCGCTGCCACTGCGCGTCACCCGGCCCGACCCGCAGCACCCTGACCGCATGCTCCCGCGCCAGTTCCGCCGCCAGCGCCAGCAGTTCTTCATCCCCCTTGTGCGGCACCACCCGGCTGACCGCCAGCAGGGTGATTCCGGGGAACCCGGCCAGCTGCCGTGCCCATGCGGGGTCCGCCGGTTCGTTCAGCCGGTCGAAATCGCGCAGCAGCGGCACCACGCGCACCCGGGGCGCGCCCGCCGCGCGCAGTTCCGCGGCGCTGTATTCGCTGTGGGTCCAGCATACCGGAAAAAGCGGCGCCAGCAGGGGAAGTGCCGCCCTGCCCTTCTCCGTCGCTGCCAGGTCATGCGGCTGGCTGCCGGCAAAGAAATGCGGCGGCGTCACGTTGTGGTAGTACATGACCCGCGGCACCGCCGCCTCCGCCACCGCCCGGTTCAGGGCGCAGCCCGTGGTGTAATGCAGCAGTACCGCCCCGCCGGGCGACGGCCGCCACTCGCGATAATGCCGCCATGCATCCGCCGGCAGATTGCTGAACTGCGCATACAAATCCGAGGCAATCCCGTTGCGGCGCAGCCAATCGCGCAGGCAGCAGGCAAAATGGCCGAGTCCGTCCGGCACATGAAAACCGAGCCCGAACTGGTCAAGCCGGGCAATCCCGGCCAACCCTGATGCGGTCACGTCAGGGGATGCTCGTAATCGCGATTGAATCCGGCGCCGCGGACCGGGCGGTAAGGCCCGACACCACCAGCACCGGCTGACCGCGCCGGCCCAGGCCCTGGCGCTGCGCCAGCATCCCGGCCAGGCGCACGCGCGCGGCAAAATCACCGCGGCCGACTGCCGCGGGATAGACCCCCCACAGCAGGCAGAGCCGCCGCCGCACGGCAGGCGCAGCGGCCAGGGCCAGCACCGGCGCCGCGGGCCGGCCGGCAGCAATGATCCGCGCCGTCGCGCCACTGCGGGTCAGCACCGCGAGGCAGGCGGCAGTCAGCTCGCGCGACAGCAACGCCACCGCCGCCGCCACCGCCGGCTTGATCCCGGTTTCACAGGTCCGCTGCGGGCGGGCGAACCCGCCATGCGCGTATTGGTGGGCCTCGACCGTGCGCGCCACCTGATCCATCACGGTTACCGCCGCGAGCGGATACCTGCCGACCGCTGTTTCGCCGGAAAGCATGACCGCATCCGCACCCGCCCGCACCGCAGTGGCCACATCGCTCACTTCCGCGCGCGTTGGGGTGGCATGGTCGATCATCGATTCCAGCATCTGCGTCGCCACAATCACCGGCTTGTCGCATTCGTCCGCCGCAGCAATCAGCTGCTCCTGGATCAGGGGCACTTCCTGCGGCGGGAGTTCCACGCCCAGATCGCCGCGCGCGACCATCAGGCCGTCAGCCGCGCGGGTGATGGCGGCGATATCCGCCACCGCCTCGGGCTTTTCGATCTTGGCGATCACCGGGATGTCCGCCTTGAGCCGCGCCAGCGCGCGTTTCAGCTGCAGGATGTCCGCCGCCCGGCGCACGAACGACAGGGCGATATAGTCCGCGCCACCGCGCACGATATGCGGCAGGTCGGCGCGGTCCTTGGCGGTCAGCGCCGCGACCCGCAAGCGGGTATCGGGCAGATTCATCCCCTTGCGGTTTTTGAGCACCCCGCCGCGCACGACCTTCGCCAGCAGATTGCCGCCGCGTTTGCCCGTCACGCGCAGTTCAAGATTGCCGTCGTCGAGCAGCACCCGTTCGCCGGGCCGGGCCTCGCGCACAATCCCGGGATACTGCGAGGGGAGCAGGGTCGCGCTCCCCGGCACGCGGCGCACGGTAATCGCCACCGTGGCGCCCGTGACCAGCGTCACCCTGCCGTCGGGAAACTCACCGACGCGGATCTTGGGCCCGCACAGGTCGGCAAGAATGGCGACCGTCAGCCCCTGCCGGTCGGCCACCCGGCGGATCCGCCGCATGAGCTGCACATGCTCGCGCGGGTCGCCGTGCGAAAAATTGACGCGAAAGACGTTGACCCCCGCGCGCATAAGTTTCGCCAGCATGGCGGGCGAGGACGACACCGGGCCGACCGTCGCCACAATTTTGGTGCGCCGCAGCTGCATCTGCATTCGTTTCATCGCGTTCCTCACGAAATCCAGGTTTTGGCCCTGGCCACGACCTGCCACCCGCCGGGGCGCCGGGCCAGCATGACCAGATGCCCGCTCCCCGCCAGCGGGCCCATGGTGCTGCTGAACGACAGCAGCGCCTCGGTGCGGTTTTCGTTGTAGCCGGGAAGGGACAGGGCAACAATGCCGCTGCTGCGGGGATAGCGCGCATGCAGCGTCTCCCACCCGCGCGGTGCGGCAAAGAGTTCCCGCAGTTCCGCGTCGCCGATCAGGCAAACCGGGGCGCCGGGCAGCTGACGATCGAAGCGGTCCGCCTGCAGCGGGACGGCGGTGGTTCGGCGCTGACGATAGTCGCGCCAGGTCGCCGGCGCAAGGTCCGGCAGCTGCCCGCGAAAATACGCCGGCAGTTCCACCTCATCCGCATCCAGCGGCATGCTGTCGGTATGGTCGGCCAGCAGGATGGTCTGCACGCCCGTCCCGGGCGGATACCATTCCGCCAGCACCGCCGACCAGACGGCATAATCGTCCGCCGCCCCGGCCGGGGCCGGTTGTTCGTCTGCCGGCAACGCGGTATCCTGCACGGCATCACAGCCGCTGCCAACCAGCAGCATCATCAGCGCCATCACGGTCATCAGCCCGCGCATCCGGTCACCTCCGCCATGCCGCAGCATCCAACTATAGCATAGCCGCCGCCGGCCCGCCTGTCGGTGGCGAGCGCACGACAACCGACGCGGTTCTACTCGATTTGTCTTGTGCCGGTTGCGACACGATACTGATCGCCACCACGACAGCTGGTGTTCCCATTTTCCCTTCACGTTTCGCGCGAGGGCGACGCACAGCAGTGCGTGGTTTCCCATAAATCGTTCTGTAAAGCTCGTGCGGCAACACCCTCTCCCCTCACCCCGGCCCTCTCCCTGTGGGAGAGGGGGAACAACAAATACGGAAAAAAACAATCGCCACCCCGACAGTTGATATTCCCGTCTTCCTCTCAATTTGGGGGGCGAGGGCAAAACAACTACCTCTTGCGCCGCCAAGCCGCCAGGTTGACCGGGGAGGGGAAATGCGCTACATTCAGCGTCATGGCACGCATCGTTTTCCTTCTGGGCCTGTGCGCCGTTCTCCTCGCCGGCTGCGCCGCGACCGGCTCAACCTCCGGCTCCGCCGCGCAAGCGTCGGGCCGCACCACCGGTCGCGACGCCAGTGGCGTCGTCAAGGTCACCAATACCCATTTTGTCCTCGACAGCGCCGGCACCGTTGACGTGGAAGGGACCGTTGCCAACCATGCCGCCACCGCAGTCGGCAACGTCGTGCTTTCCGCCCGGGTCTACGGCAACAGCGGCCAGGTGCTGGGCGAAGGGGTGGTGGCGCTGACCGAACCGATCCCCGCGCGGCGTTCGCGCTCCTTCCGCATCACCATGCACAACGTCAAGCGCGGCCAGCGCGCCGCCCTCACCGCGTCCGTCGTCCGCGCGGAATACTTCGGCAACTGACCGTCATGCCCGCCCGGCTGGCCGTCCGCGGGCCGGATATCGCGGTTTTTGTCGGCAAGGTCATTGCCACCCTCGCCGGGTGCTGGCTGCTCGCGCCCGCCGCCCGTATCACTGACTTGACCACGCTGCTCTTTGTCACCCTGCTCTGCCTCTATCCGACCGTGCTGGGCGGCATCCGGCTCGGCCTGCAGCAGTTCATCGCAGCCACTGCGGGTTCACTCGGCACAGTGGCGCTGCTCGCCCTGACCGGAAACTGGCTGCTCGCGGTGGCGGTGGCGCTGCCGGTTGCCGCTGCGGTGCTTTCGTACCGCGAACAGGCCCACCTGCTCCCCATCGCCTTCTTTTCCGTGTTGTATCAGGGCATCCTGGGCCGGGAGGCGCCCGCGTTGTTCCTGTATGAGCGCTTTGCCCATTTCGTCGTCGGCATACCCCTGGCCACGCTGATCAATTACGCTGCCGGAGCTTACAATTACCGGCAGCGGCTGTTCGCCGGCATCCGCCAGGTCCGCCGCGCGGTCTTCGCGCAGGCCGCCGGCCTGCTCGCCGCTGCCGCCAGCCAGGAGATTGCCAGTAACGAGCGCGAGCTGGCCCGGGTTGATGTGCTCTATCGCCGGCTGGGTGAGATCGTTTCCTGCATCCGCGATATCGAAGGCGAGTATGCCTCGCCGCTGGGCCGGCTGCGCCGGGCACGCATCGCACGCCTCACCGACTATCGCTTGTATGTCTGGCATCTGCATGATCTGCTGCAGCAGAGCCATGCCATGGCGGCGCTGCAGTTCAATGTGCCGCTCCCTGAGTCGTGCCGGGCGCAGCTGCGGGAATTGGCCGACCGACTCCAGCGTGCGGCGACCGGTCATGATGTGGGACAGGCCGAAGACCAGCCGGGGGCAGCCATCACCGCGCCGGCAGCCGCCACACCGGAACAGGGCGACGACCAGCCAGCAACTGCCCCCACCATGCCGGCAGCCGCCACGCCGGAACAAGCCGCCGCCTACGGCATCATCGCCGCCATTACCATGGTTCTCACCGTCATCCGTCGCGAAGAAACACGCCTGACGGCGCTGGACAACCAGTCCGCAGCCGCGGAACGCTGAGCCCGCGCCGGCCGGTTCAGTCGAGCCGGGCGCGCTGGGTCGCCAGTGACGGGCCGAACTTTTCCCGCCATTGCGGGACTTTGCCTTCAATGGCGGCGAATTTCGCCGCAAAAGCGGATTCGAGATCGATATTATAGCGGGTGGCCAGTTCGAGCAGACAGACAAGGATATCGGCCATCTCCTTGCCCATGTCGTCACTGTTCTCCTTCTGGCCGTAGATCTCGCGCTGCATGATTTCATCGGCCAGCTCGCCCACCTCTTCGGTCAGGGCGATATACGAGCCCAGGCGCGGATGAAACAGCTCACCCAGCACGTCCCTGACTTTGTCCTGCGCTGCTCTGATGTCCATGGTATTCCTCTCGCCTGCCGCGGTGCGGCCTTAATGATTTGGTCAGTTGTCGCCGTGCCGGCTTACGGTGGTGCGCTGCTGCGTCCCAGCGCACGCCGCCAGCCGGTGCCGATAAAAATAGCCCGGCCCTTTCCCGTTACCGGGTCGGGGCGCGGGCGTTGGTTGTCCGTTCAGGCGATATATTGCCGCATCTGCCGGAAGATGATCTCGCCCAGGCCCAGTTCGCCTTTCTGGCTGAGCTGCGTGGCATATTCCTGGTCGAGCATGCCGCGGAAGATCTCCTCGCCCATGCCGCCGTCCATCATCTCGTCTTTCGGCACCGTCTTGCGCATGGCGCTGAACATCTGGTTGACCAGCAGCGCCTCCAGCCCCTGCGCCGCCTCGCGCAGCTGCTCTTCCTGCCCCGCCCGCCGGTCCGTCGCGGCGTCGGTCGCAGGTTCGCCCGCCGCCGTCGTGCCGGTCGTGTCCGCCGTCCGCTCGTCGAGCAGCCGGGCGAAATTCGCGGCATCCTGCAGCGTGCGATTCTGCCGCGCCGCGGTCGCGGCCTGCGCCAGCGTCGCGGTCGCGGGCGCCAGGGCGGTCACGGCGTCGCTCATCACATCACCACCAGCGTCGCGTGCAGCGCGCCCGCCCGGTCGATCGCCTGCAGCACCGCGATCACCTCGCGCGGGCCCGCCCCCACCGCATTGAGCGCATCCACCACCTGGGTTACGCTGGTGCCGGCGGGGAGCGCCAGCACCTGGTTGAGCTGCGTCACCGGCTGCGCCGGCGCCACCGCCACCCCTTCCTCGTTCTCCACGGGCGCCACCGGCGGCGGCACAATCGTGATGTGCAGCGTGCCGTGGCTGATCGCGCAGGCGTCGAGGCGGACATCACCGCCCAGCACCACGGTGCCGGTCCGTTCGTTGATGATCACCCGCGCCGTTGCCGCCGGTTCGCAGGTCAGTTCCTCAAGCTGGGCGATGAACCCGACCGGGTTGCCCGCGTATTCCGCCGGCAGAGCCACGCGCACGCGCCCTGCATCGAGCGCCCGGGCCGCGGTCGCGCCAAACTGCGCGTTCACCGCCGCCGCCACCCGCTGCGCCGTGGTGAAATCCGCGGCGCGCAGCGCCAGTTCCAGCGTGTTGTTCTGCAGGTAGGTGCTGTGCAGGTCGTTTTCCACCAGCGCCCCGCCCGGGACGATGCCCACCGTCGGATGGTTGCGCTGCGTCCGGCCGCCCGTGCCGCCGCTCATTCCGCCGATGGCGACCGCGCCCTGCGCCACCGCGTAGACCTGGCCGTTCCCCGCCTTGAGCGGCGTCTGCAGCAGGACCCCGCCCTCCAGCGTCTTGGCGTCGCCCAGCGACGACACCGTGACATCCAGCCGGTCGCCGCTCCCCGCGAACGCGGGGATCGTCGCGGTCAGCATGACCGCCGCGACGTTCTTCAGTTTCATTTCGTCCTGGCTGACCTGCACCCCGAAGCTCGCCAGCATGCTCGCCACCGACTGCAGGGTGAACGCCGACTTGTTGCTGTCGCCGGTGCCGTTCAAACCGACCACCAGCCCGTAGCCGACCAGCTGGTTGTCGCGCGCCCCGCGCACTGACGCGAGGTCCTTCACCCGCACCGGCGTCCCTTCCGTCGCGCCTGCCAGCATCACCGCCAGGATTATCGCCAGAGCGATTTTGATTGCCGTCCGTTTCATGATCCCCTCCCCCATTGCCCGCTTAGAACAGCCAGTCCGCGATCTTGTTGTAGATGTTGCCGAGGAAACTGTCGCTGTCCGCGTACGCCACTTCACCGTTGTACTTGATGCTCGCGTCCGCCACCAGATTGGAGCTCACCGTGTTCTCCGGCGAGATATCGTCCGGCCGCACCCGGCCGCTGATTTCGATCACCTGCGCTTCACTGTTGATGTTCACCGTCTTCGTCCCCTTCAGCACGAAATTGCCGTTCTCGTCAATTTCGTCCACCACCACGCTGATCCGCGCGTTCAGCAGTCCGCTGCGCTTGGAGGCGTCTTCCGCACTGTACTCCGAGGCGCCGCTGATCTTCGCCCCGAACAGGGGAATGAACTCCGCCACCGAGTTGAGCAGGGTGGCGAACTTGCCGCCAATGCTCGCCACGCCGTCCGTCGCCGTCGCCTGGCCAGTGGCGCCCGCCGCCTGGGTCGTGGTCGCCGTCGCGTCAAGGTTGGCGTTCGAGCTGCCGCCGATCGAGACATCCTTCTTGCGCTCGTTGGTCCCGCTCTGCGACGCCGTCGCGTTTTCCGCAATAATGATCGTGACGATATCGCCCACCTGCCGCGCCCGCCGGTCGGCGTACATGCTCTGATTGCGCCAGAGCGACTCCGCCCGGGCCTCCAGCTGAAGCATCAATATAACTATAAGTGTCATCAAGAATAATGACGATAGCTTCAAGGTCCTGATCATCGTTTCCTCCCCAAAAGTATGGTAATCATCACGCCATATACGTCATTTATCGGCAATTGGCGCAAAAACTAAACAAAAAAGGTGACAATAGCGGTTTAGCGGGCCGGCAAGGTCATTTTTGGGGTTGGCATTGTTTTGCAGCAGGTTATGCCGGTGGTCCGGTGCGGCGGCCGGCAGCGGCCAGACCAGTTATCGTTGCCGCCAGTTGACGCATGTATGGTGATGAGGTATCATATATTCCATTGCCAAGGTGTAAAAATCATGCGGCCGGGCGGCGGTTATGGCGGAAACGACCATACTGATAGTCGAACCCTGCAACGCGATGTTCGCGGTACTGGAATACAATCTGCACAAACGTCTCGCGCCCATTGTGCGCGCGTCATCAGCCACCGAGGTGCGCGATTTTTTCCGCGACCGCCAGGCGGTGCGCTTGGTGCTGATCAATACCGGCCTGCCGGATGGCGACGGTCTCACCGTAGCGGCCGGACTGAAGCGCCGTTTTCCCGGCATGCCCGTCCTGCTCCTGTCGTCCACCGTGACGCGCGACCAGCTCCTGGCCGCCTCGCAGGCGCGCTGCAACGGCATCATCGCCCTCCCGTGCACGCTGGACGACCTGCTGGACAAGGTCAACGAGCTGCTGCAGCCGGAATCGGCCTGCACGCCCATGACGTTCGGCCGGCATACCGTCCTGGCATTGCGCGGCAATATCCCCGCCAGCTTCGCCAACCGCCTGAAAACCGCCCTGCATGAGATATTCGCCGATGAACGCGCCGCCATCATCATCGACCTCAGCGAAGTCGGCTTCTTCGCCCATCAGAACCTGATGGTGCTGGTCTCCGCCGCCTGCCGCGCCCGCCAGCAGCAGGGCGACGTGGTCATCACCGGTGCGAGCGAGAATATCACCCGCATGCTGGACAAGGCCCGCGTCACGCCCGCGTTCCGCTGTTTCGCCACGCGCGCCGACGCGCTGCGCGGCAGCTGAACTCCGTGGCCAGTCCCATCCGCAACCGGAAGGAGCGCCCCCGGTGGATCATGCCCTGACCATCGCCGGCTTGAGCAAACGGTTTGGCGATACCGCCGCCCTGTCGTCGGTATCGCTGACCGTCCCGACCGGCGAAGTCATGGGTCTCATCGGGCCCAACGGCGCCGGCAAAACGACCCTGTGCAAAATCCTGGCCACACTCATGCCGCCGGACGAGGGCACCGTCACCATGTACGGCTGCGACCTGCAACGCGACCGGCACGACATTCGCCGGCTGATCGGCTACATGCCCGACCAGTTCGGCCTGTTCGAGAACCTGACCGTCGCCGAGTACCTCGACTTCTTTGCCGCCGCCTACCGCCTGCCCGTCAACCGGCGCGAGCAGGTCATCGGCGACATCAGCGAGCTGACCGGTTTGGGCGCCAAGCTTAATGTCTCCACCCGCGGCCTGTCGCGCGGCGTGCAGCAGCGACTCTGCCTCGCCCGGGCGCTCATCCATGACCCGCGCCTGCTCATCCTCGACGAACCGGCCGCCAACCTTGATCCGCATGCCCGGGTGGAGCTGCGCGAGATCATCCGCACCCTGGCCGGCATGGGCAAGACCGTGCTCATCTCCTCGCACATCCTCACCGAACTGGCCGACATCTGCGGCTCCGTTGCGATCATCGAACAGGGCAAGCTGGTTGCCGCCGGCCGGGTTGACGAACTGCTTGCCCGACTGCAGCCGCATTGCCGGATCAGAATCGTCCCGGCGGCTGATCCCGAACGCTGCGGCGCGGCACTCGCCGCCATCCCCCACGTCACCGACGTGCGCGCCGACGGCGGCACCCTGCGCGCGCTCTGGACCGGACCGGCGACCGAGGTCAATACCGTGGTCGGCACACTGGTCAACGCCGGGTTCGCCGTGGCGGAATTCGCCATTGAGGAAAGCGATCTCGAGGACGCCTTCATGGCACTCACCGCCGGAAACGTGCAGTGAGCGGTCAGCCGCCCCCCTTTCCCGCCGGCCCGGGCCTGTTCGCCGGCAACCCGTGGCTGGAGCTGCTGGTCCGTGCGCCCCGCAGGCACTGGTGGTCATTCAACATCGAGCTGCTGCTGGTCCGCGCCCTGCACCGCACTGCCGGCCGGCACCGGTTGTTCAAAGTCCTGACGGTGCTGTACGTGCTGCAGGCGCTGCTCTATGCCAACTGGTGGCATGCCGTCGGCAATCAGGTCTGGGTTGATAAGGGTTTTCTTGCCGCCCCCGCCCTGTACACTGCGCAAATCCTGTATATCATTTCGTTCGCGGTGTACTACTACGCCTGGATCGCCCTGCCCACCCGCAGCGCCGGCGCCCTGATTGCCGAGCGCGGCAAGCACACGCTGCCGCTGACGGCCATCACCACCCTCAGCGCCCGCCAGTTTTTTACCGGTCTGCTGGGTGCGCGCACGCTCAGCTACTGGTCGGTCATCATCCTGTTCCTGCCCGCCATGCTCGCCAGTCCGCTGCTGCCGGCAACCGCCGCGCATCGTTGTACCGGCTCCGCATTCATCAGCCAGCTGGGCAGCACCGCACTGTGGCTCTGGTCGCTGGCGCTGGCCACCGTCCTGCCGTTTCTGATCGGCTGCTGCTGCCGCTCGCTTGCCGTGGCGCTGCCCATTACCTACGCGCTGCTCGTGTTCTTCGCCTGGCTGTGGTTCGCGGACTATTCCCGGGTGCCGGGATGGCTGGGCGTCATCGCCATCACCCTCGTTACTGCCTTCGTCTGGCGCACCTGCGAATCCATGTTCGCTGCCGAGCCCGAACGCTTTGTCTCCTGAATCCGCGCCGGCCGGCGCCGGCACACCGGCAACGGTATTCGGTCGCCAGGCGTTCACCGCCGGCGCCGGACTCGTCATCGGCAATCCGTTCCTCGAAATGCTGCTGCGGCGCCACACGGGAATAAACGCCGGCGCACGCCTCTACCACTTCCTGCAGTCGCCCGCATCACGCCGCCGCCTGTTCCTGGCTGTCGTGGGTTATTATGCCATTGTGGTATTGATTGCCGCAGTGGCAATGATTGCCGCGTTCGATGCTGGTGCCGATTTGCTGAGCAGCTTCACGCCACCCCTGATGCTGGTGCTGGTACTGCCGTTCATGCTCGTTGCGATGGGGGAAACACTGCTCATCATCCTGCTGCCCGTCCTGGCAGTCAGCTCAATGGTCAGCAGCCGGCGGAACAACCGCCTGTCCCTTGCGCTGATCACCCTGCTCACGCCGCGGCAGATCCTCGCCGGACTCTATTTGTCCCGCACGCTGCTGCTCTGGGCCGTGGTCGCCATCATCCTGCCGTTCGTCAGCGGCAACCTGCCGTTCACGTTTTTTCTGAATGCCGGCAGCGATTATCCGTCCGTACTTTCGCTTCTGCTCATGATTCCGCTGGCACTGGTCGGCAGCGCGATCTGGCTGGGCGCGCGGCTGGTTGATACCCTGGTGGCGCTGGCCGTTTCGCTCCGCTGCCGCACCGTAGGGTCGGCCCTGGCCGCCACATTCGGTGCGCTCGTCGTCGTCTGGATTGTCCGCATGGCAGTCAGATTCGCTCTGCACGGGGTTTTGATGCTCCTGCAGTTGCAGGGGCAGTCGCCCGACGCAACCTCGTCATTCGCGGCACACGCCTTTTCCCAGAACGGCATGCTGCTGACCGATCCGGTGGCGCTGGCCGTCACCGCCGTGCCGGTCTGGCTGTTATGGCGCCGCACGGAACGCGCCTACTGCGCCGCCCCCGAAAACCATCTCTGAGCAATCGGTACCTGTTCAGCCGCCGAAACCGTTCCTGCTCCCGCCCGGAGCAGGCGCGCGCGGTTGCCGTTCCCCGCTGCACGATGGCAAGGGCGGCAATGAATCGTCCTGCCGGTTGATTACGATTCGCCGGTGCGTTCG
>CAZFBR010000013.1:0-28984 GCA_964517215.1 uncultured bacterium | reverse complement strand
AACATTCGTATGTCCCTCTTCCGTTGGGAGAGGACGCCGCACAGCGGCAGGTGAGGGGAAGTACGGCCGTGTACCGCGCGCCCTCACCCCAGCCCTCTCCCGGCGGGAGAGGGGGACAAGGAATGATGATGAAACACTACCAGAAGAGCAAGCTCGAACAGAATCTTGACGACGAACTGCTGCGGCGGACCACGGGGCGCTGCCAGCAGGCGCTGCGCTACCTGATCAACCACAAGGCGCTGGAGCAGCTGATGCAGTTCTGCAATGTCGTCTCCATCGAGCGGCTCGGGATGAACGACCACGGGCGGGTGCATACCAAGACCGCAGCCCTGAACGCGCTGACGCTCATGGACCTGCTGGCGGATGCGGGCATCCAGCCCAATGTGGTCAGCGAGCAGACGGGGGAAATGGATGACGCGCGGCTGGCGGTTGCGGTCGCCGCCTACCTGCATGACCTGGGCATGTCGATCTCGCGCCAGGACCATGAATTCCATTCGGCCCGCATCGGCGACCCGTTCATCATCGAGGTCTTGCGCCATGTCTACGCCGACGAGGGAATGGTCTACGTCATGCGCTCCTACATCAACGAGTGCATCATGGGGCACATGGCGCATATGAGCGTCTCGTCGGTGGAAGCGGGGGTCGTGCTGGTCAGCGACGGGTGTGACATGGAGAACGGGCGGGCGCGCATTCTCGCGCAGAAGCATCGCGAGCCGCATATCGGCGACATCCACCAGTATTCGGCGATGAGTGTGACCGAGGTCACCATCCACAAGGGCGCGAAAAAGCCGATCGAGATCTTCATCAAGATGAAGGATGCCACGGGCATCTTCCAGGTCGAGCAGGTGCTGATGGGCAAGATCGCCATGAGCGCGATCAAGCCGCATATCGAGCTGGCGGTGCAGATCGCCACCGGCAAAAAGCTCTACTACCTGAAGTAGCCGCCCGGCAGCGGCGCTGGCGTCTCCGCGCGCGGCAGCGCCCGGCGGCGGTTGCGGCCGCGGGTTCCGGGTGTGGCCGGCCGGCAGGATTGTGTCGCCGGCCGGGTAATGGTATAATGCATTCCATGGCAGACCAGATTACCGTGTTAGTCGCCGGGGTCTACAGTTCCGGCGCGATCAATGTCATTCGTTCGCTGCGCGCGGCGGGTTGCTACCGCGTGCTGGCGGTCGATTCACACGAGGCGCCGACCGGGGTCTTTGCCGCCGAGCGCGGGTTCCGTCTGCCGGAACCGGCCGCTGACGGTTGCTTCGGCGAGGCGCTGGCGGCGCTGTGCGCGCGCGAGCAGGTGCGCATCGTCCTCCCCGGCAACAGCGCCTACGGCCAGCACCTGATGCGCTGCCAGGAGGCGCTGCAGCAGGCGGGGACCATGGTGCTGGCGGGCACGCTGGAGTTCGCCCGCCTCTGCGCCAACAAGTGGCTGACCCACCTGTTCATCGAGCAGCACAATTTCCCGTCGCTGCGCACGTACCTGCCGCTGGCCCGCGACCGGGCCGAGGCGGAGATCGGCTATCCCATGCTGGTCAAGCCGTGCGAGGACCCGGGCAATTGCCCGGCGATCAAGGTGCGCACCCCCAAGGAACTCGACACCTGCCTCGAGCAGAACTCGACGGCCGGATGGGGCTCGGTCCTGCAGGAGTATATCGGGCACGAAGAAGGCGAGTTTACCGCCACGGTCTTGCTGTCGCGCGCGGGCGGCCGCGTGCTGGCCACCACAATCGGGCGCTGGCTGAAGACCGGCTCGGCACGGGCCTTCGCCCTTGAGGATCATCCGGCGGTGCGCAAGGTGGTCGAGGCGCAGGCGGCGGCGTCGCGGTCGCGCGGCCCGCTGACCTTCCAGGGGCGCGTGCGGGACGGGCGGTTCTACACCTTTGCCATCAACCCGCGCTTTGCCAACCCGACCATGGCGTACACCCTGGCGGGCTTCAATGAAGTTGACGCCGCAGTGCGGCATTTCCTTACCGGTGACGCGCCGGTGGTGCCGGTGCTGCCGCCGCAGGTGGCGGTGATGTTTCCCGAGTACCGCATGATTCCCGCCGACCGGTACCAGACCTGGTGCGCCACCAACGCCGTTGACGGCGAGCCTGCGCCCGGCCGCTGAGTCCGCCATGACCGAGGCCGGTGGCACCGGTTCCGCTCCCGGCGCGTCCGCGCCGGCGGAGAAGGCACAGGTCGCCCGCGATACCGCGTGGAATTTTATCGCCGCCGCGGCAACGGCGGTCTGTTCCGGGCTGCGCTCGCTGCTCCTGCCCAAACTGCTCCCCAGCGTCGATGCGTTTGGCGTCTTCACCGTCCTCAACCTGTTCAAGACCTATTCGCCGTATGTGAATGCCGGGGTGCTCATGGGCTATGGGGTCGAAGTGCCGCGCCGGCGCGGGCAGGGTAACCACGCTGAGACCGATATCCTGGCCGGGACGGCCCATGCCTTTTCCTTTCTCGCCACCCTCGGGTTCGCGCTCGTGATGCTGGCCCTGATCCCGTTCACGGCGGAACCGGACATGCGCGCGGGGCTGGGCGTCTTTGCCGTGGTGGTGGTCCTGCAGAACCAGCTCATGTTCTATTCCGACCGCCTCCGCGTCGAGCTGCAGTTCAAGCTGCGCAGCCAGCAGGATATGGTCAATGCCCTGGGCTTCACCGCGCTGGCGGTCGGGTTCGCCGCCTGGTTCGGGTTGTACGCGGTTTTTGCCGGGCTGGTCTTCGGGCAGGCGCTGGCGCTCTGGTGGACCCGCCGGCATGACCCGTACCGCCCGGGCTGGCGGATCGAACTGGCTGCGTTGAAAACGCTGATCCGGCTCGGGATTCCGGTGACGCTGACCACGGTTCTGGGAACGGTGATTTTCGACGTTGATATCATCCTGATCAAGCAGTGGTATCCGGGCTACCGCATGGCCGGTCTCTACGGTCTCGGCGTCACGTTCAGCGCCCTGATGATGATGGTTCCCTATACCGTGGGGCATGCCCTGGCGCCGCGCATCTACCGCGAAGCAGGCAAACCGGAAGGGGAACGCGACCTGGCGCGCTATATCCGCAAGCCGCTCCTGCTGCTGACCGGACTGGCTGCCGTCGGCAGCGGGGCGGCGACGCTCATCTTTGTGCCTGCCATTGAACTCTACCTGCCGCGCTATCTCGACGGGCTGCCCGCCATGCGTTTGCTGGTCTGGTACACCGTCTTCAACGCAGCGGTAACCACCGTCGGCTATCTCTTCGCCGGCTGCAAATCGTTCGCGCGCATTATTGCGCTGCAGCTGACGGTGATTGCCGCCAACCTCTGCCTCAACCTGACCCTGCTGGAACTCGGGTGCGGTCTGGTCGGGGTGGCGGCGGTGACGGTGCTGTCGTATGCGCTCTATGCCGCCGGCGGATTGTGGCTCGGCCTGCGGCTCTGCCGCATGGCGACGGGCGAAATGCTGGTCATCATGGCGGCGGTGTTCCTGACCGGCTTCTATTGCATGGCAGCGTCGGCGCTGGCGGAGCTGCCGTTTGCTGCGGTGCATCCGCTCTGGCGGCTGGGCGCACTGCCGCTCTATGCATTGTTGCTCCTGCCGCTGCTGGCGCTCGCGCAGCGGCGGTACGGACTGTTGACGGAACTGGCGGGTTTGGCCAGGGGAATGCTGCTCCGCGGCAGCGACGCTCCGGCGTCGTAGCGTCGGGAAGAACGGAAGGACGGGACTATGCGCGTATTACTGGTGGTTTACGATAACGATTCATACATCCACTGGTTCCCGCAGGGAACGGCGTATATCGCCGCGGCCCTGCGCGATGCCGGCCATGATGTGACGGTATGGTGCCAGGACGTGCACCATTACCCGGAGAAAAAGCTGACCGAGCTGCTCAACCGCGAGCAGTTCGACCTGATCGGGCTCGGCATCATTGCGGGCTACTATCAGTATCAGCGGCTGCTGAAACTGGCGCAGGCGATCACTGCCGCGAAGCGCCGCCCGTTCTTTGTGCTGGGCGGGCACGGACCGTCGCCCGATCCCGCGTACTTCATGAAGATCTCGGGCGCCGATGCGGTGGTGCTCGGCGAAGGCGAAGTTACTATTGTCGAGCTGGCCGCCGCGCTGGCGGCGGGCACGAAGAAGTTTGCGGGGATCAAGGGCCTGGCCTGGCGCGACGGCAAAAAAACCGTGGTCAATGCGCCGCGCCCGCTGGTGGCGGATATCGACACGCTGCCGCTCCCCGCCTATGAAATGTTCCCGATGGAGTATTACCGGCTCATCCGTTTCCCGCATGTGCCGGGGAATGCCTTCGCGCTACCCGTCCTCTCGGCGCGTGGCTGCGTTTTCCAGTGTAATTTCTGCTACCGCATGGACAAGGGCTATCGCCCGCGCGGCGCCGCCGCCATTATTGAAGAGGTGCGCCTGCTGCAGCGTGAGTACGGGATCACCTACGTCAATTTCTCCGACGAGCTTTTCATGGCCTCGGTGGCGCGTACCGAGGAATTGTGCACCGCCTTTCTCAAGGCGAAACTCAAGTTCCACTGGTGGTGCAGCGGGCGGCTGAACTTCGCCAAGCCCGACGTCCTCAAGCTGATGAAGAAGGCGGGGTGTGTCTTCATCAATTACGGTATCGAGGCGATGGACGACGCCGTGCTCAAGACGATGCGCAAGAACCTGACGGTGCAGCAGATCCGCACCGGGATCGACGCGACCCTGGCGGCGGGGATCAGCCCGGGGTTCAATATCATCTACGGGCATATCGGCGATACGCGCGCGACGCTGGAAAAGGCGGTGCAGTACCTGCTGGAGAAATGCGACAGTTCGCAGTACCGCACGATCCGCCCGGTGACGCCGTATCCCGGGTCACCGCTCTATTACGAGGCGATCAAGCGAGGGTTGCTGCGCGATTGTGCCGACTTTTACGAAAACAAACATACCAATTCCGACCTGCTGGCAATCAATTTTACCGATATGTCCGACGCCGAGGTGCATCAGGCGCTCTACGAGGCCAATTGCCGGCTGACTGACCACTACTATGCCCTGAAGGCGCAGGAGGCGAAGCAGCAGTTCGCCGCGCTTTACAGCGGCAAGGCGAAGAACTTCCGCGGCGTCCGCCAGACCTAGCTGGCTATTTTTTTGGGGGGGCGGCAGGCACGACAGTATTCCTGCTGGTGCTGCCTGGACCCGTGGATGTGCGGGGGTGTCGAACAACCGGCAAATGCTGGTTAGCGGGTGGTGAGCAGGGTGGCGAGCTTGTCCCAGTCGGCAGGCTCGTCGAGTTCCACATCGGCTTCCGGCGGCATGACGAAGACCCCGATACTGCCGCCCAGCCGGCACTGCGTGCGCAGCAGCAGCTCACGTTTGGTGAAGTAGAAGGCGCCGTTCTCCATGACCGTGCCGGCGAACTGCTGGCGCATGGGACGGTGCTGCGGGTCGTAGTTCAGCGGTTTCCCGTCCAGCGTCCAGATGAATTTGCCCGTAGGCACGTCCGTGACCATGCTGTCGCGGCCCTCGCGCTGGAACTGCGCCCAGGCGTCGCGCAGCTGCTGCGCGCTGGTGAGCGGCGAGGTTGCCTGCAGGGTGCAGAGCACGTCGCAGTCGAGCTGTTCGATGGCGTGCAGCATGACCGCGTCGGTGGTGGCGGTATCGGTCGCCAGCTCGGCCGGCCGGTCGATGATCGTGTACGACGGGTCGAGCTTGCGCACGACGGTGGCGATGGCGGCGTCGTCGGTCGAGACGGCAATGGTCGGGAACAGGCCTGAATCCCGTGCCGCCTGCAGTACCCACGCGCAGAGCGGCTTCCCACCCAGATCGCGGATGTTCTTGTGCGGGATGCTCTTGCTCCCGCCGCGCAGCGGGACGAGCGCCGCGAGTTTCAGTGCCATAAAAACCCGCTCGCTGGCGTCAGTGCCAACCTGCCGCGCTTGGCCGCTGCAGTGAAGGCGGTTGGCCTGCGTCGCCGCGCCCGCGTGCGCATCAGAACCAGTGCTCCAGCCGCTCGTTGGCGATCCAGAACCCCTCGCCGTCGTTCTTGTGACCCTGCCAGATCTCTGGGATGAACGACGCCTGCGGGCAGTGGCGGGCGAGCTGTTCGGCGAGCAGGTAGAAGTCGATGTCCCCCTCGCCGACCTGCAGTCCCTCGCCGTCAACCCCGCGCGCGTCGGCGATATGCAGGTGCGCTGTGTACGGGGCGACGATGTCGACGAATTCCTTGAACGACCACTTGAAGTGGTTGCAGGCGAGTTTGCTGTGCGAGATGTCGAAGCAGAGGCGCAGCCCGGTCTGCCGGCAGAAGTCGCGGGTATCGTCCGCCTGCATGAAGAGCGACAGGTAGAGCTGGCCGCCGAAATACCACGGGAAGGGCGGCAGCGTCTGCCCGATGATCTCGACCCCGTCTGCATCGATCTGCTTGAGCGAATCCGCGATGCGCGCGTAGGCCGCGACGCGTTCAGCCGGTTCGAGGATGCGGTCGCGGGTATAGCCGCCGAGCGAGGTGATGATCAGCGGGCGTTTCGTTTTGGGGAACCAGCGTTTGAGGTCGCGGGTCAGGTTGACCACCCGCTGCAGCTCGGCGATCGACCGCGCGCGGTGCGTGTCGTCCGCGTCGGCGAGATTGAGCAGATGGTCGCCGGTGAACAGGTCCGGGCTGTGCACGGTGAAGTCGATGGCGTACGGCTGGTCGAAGTACTTCGTGTGGTCGAGGTCCATGTCCTTGTACGACAGGTGGAACTCGATGAAATCGGGGTTCGACTTGGCGAGGATGGCGCGATAGTCGTGGTAGCGCACCGCGACCCCCCACGGCCGCTTGAAGGTGTAGCGGCGGGCACGCACCTGCGTGTCGTCGAGGTCGCTGGGGAAGAAGAAGTCCCCCGGCTGCATGTCGCGCCGCACAGGCCGCCCGATGAGGTCCGCCTTGCGGTTGGGCTGCAGGCCGCGACCCGGGCCCTTGACCTCGAGCATGCTCGCAGTGATTATATCGCCTGCTTTCACCGCACGGTTGATGATGACGCTCTTGGCCAGGGTGGTGCGGTTCATCATTTCGCCCTGGGTCAGTGCGCGCGGCGTGCTCGCGCCCAGCGACTGCTCCGTCTCGCGGATGCGCCGCACCATCTCGGCGAATTCGTCGGGGAGGAGCGAAACCTGATGGTCGTTCCCCTCGAGCGAACGGTCGAGAGTGATATGTTTCTCGATGATCTTTGCGCCGCGGGCGACCGCCGCTACGGCGACGTGCCAGCCGCGCTCGTGGCCGGAGTAGCCGACCGGGCAGCCGCCGATCTCCTTCAGGCGGTCGAGGTAGCGCAGGTTGATGTCCTTGAACGGCGCCGGGTAGGTCGAATTGCAGTGCAGCAGGGTGTACATGGCCCCCTCGCGCCGCAGCAGTTCGACTGACTCGATGATCTCCGCCTCGCTGGCCATCCCCGTCGAGCAGATCAGCGGCTTGCCGGTGCGCGCGAGCGCGGTGAGCAGGTCGTGGTTGGTGAGGTCGGCTGAGGCGACCTTGTACGCCTGCATGCCGTGCTGCTCGAGGTAGGTGAGCGTGGCCAAATCCCACGGGGTGACGAAGGGGAAGATCCCCTGCTCGTGGCAGTAGGCAAAGAGCTGGGTCATGGCCTCGGGTGGCAATTCGAACCGCGACAGCAGGTCGAGCGTGTACTGCGTGCCGAGGTCTTCACGGGCGTCTTTCGCGTCCCCTGCATTGCGGTAGAGGTCGGCGAGGTTGCGCATCTGGAACTTGACGCAGTCCGCGCCCGCCGCCGCCGCTGCGTCGATCAGCTGGCGCGCCATTGATGCGTCGCCGTTGTGGTTGATGCCCACCTCGGCGATAATGAACACCGGCGACTGCTCATCAATGGAGAAGGGGCCGATGGTGAAGGCGTCCTCTTTGCGGCGCGGACGGGCGATGGCGACGAGATGGTTCTGGGCATCAATCAGCGGGAGAAAGGAGATGCGCTCGGTGAACATCGAACCGATCCGCTCGGCGCTGTCTCCCATGCGCGCCACCCGGCAGTCGCGGCGCATCGCCTCGCGCACCGGGGTCGACAGGTCGGGCTGCGCCTGCGCCAGCAGCCAGCGGCGGAAATCGCCGTCCGTCAGCAGCCCTTCGAGGCGACGGCTGGCGTTGACGATGAAGACCATGCGATTGCGGTTGGCGTCGATGCGGCGCAGCGCCTCGCTGACGGGCTCGTCGCCCAGCACGATAAAGCGGTCGATATGACGGTCAATGATCATGATGCGTGACGGCTCCTGCTCCCCCGCGTCGTCCCCGCTCAGGCGGGACGCCAATAATGAAGAGTAATTATAGCATTCCTGACGCGGACTGCCAACTGCGAGAACTGCGAGGTAGTGTAAGCTTTCCTGTGTAAATCGAAAAAGGGTATATCCATCCATCTATACCCCCAGAGAGCGGCCTGTGCGCTGTATGCGATATTCGTTTTAGCCCCCTCTCCCTCCGGGAGAGGGAGGGGTGAGGGGCATTCCGTTGCCGTTTCTCGTTTGGCGCAGCATGTCGATTATTCAGCGCAGATGGCTCACGAGCAGCGGCGGCGGAGTCGCCCACCCGCATGACAGCCGTCGATATGGTCGTTGACCATGCCCATGGCCTGCATCAGGGCGTACATCGTGGTAGGGCCGACGAACCGCCAGCCGCGCCGCTTGAGCTCGCGCGACAGGGCGACGGATTCCGGCGAGGTCGTCTGCTGGGCCAGTGTGGTTCGGGTGACGCGCCGGCGCGGGTTGGCGGGCGGGGCGAAACGCCAGAAGAAGGCGTCGAGCGAGCCGCATTCGTCGACCAGTTGTACGGCGCAGCGGGCGTTATTGATCGTCGCTTCGATCTTGCCGCGATGGCGGATGATGCCGGGGTCCTGCAGCAGTTTTGCCACTCGCGCGGGAGTGAATCGGGCGACGCGGTGGAAATCGAAGCCGGCGAAGGCGCGGCGAAAGCCCTCGCGCCGGCGCAGGATGGTCAGCCAGCTCAGCCCTGCTTGGAACCCCTCGAGGCAAACCTTTTCGAACAGGCGCCGGTCGTCATGCACCGGCACGCCCCATTCGTCGTCGTGATAGGCCTGGTAGTCCGGCGACCCGACGCACCAGAAGCAGCGCGCCCGCCCGTCCTCCCCGACCACCAATCCGCTCTTTTTCACCCCGCCAATATACCATAAAGGCAAAAAGGGGACGTACCATAACATATTAACTTTTGCATTTTCGGCGACGCAATCGGTTGCCTGCTGCATTTGCGGTACTCAAAGCAATACAACGCGGTGGCTGACGTATGTGCGGCATATCGTTCCGCGAACGATAATGACGCAGTGTTGTAGTTGTAAGAAACAGGCATACAACAAGATGGGGCGTTTGTTAATATGTTATGCTCCGTCCCCGAATTTTGATTTGCCGGTCAGGGAGGGGTAAGGTACACTATTGATATGGAAACGAACTGTGATGTGGCGATTATCGGCGGCGGGCCGGCCGGCCTGACCGCGGCGGTGTATGCCGCGCGCGCACTGCTCAAGGTGGTGGTGTGCGAAGAACAGATGCCGGGCGGGCAGCTCAATCTGGCCGAGGCGCTGGAGAATTATCCCGGTTTTGCCGCGCAGGTACAGGGGTATGACCTCGGTGCGGCCATGGCGCAGCAGGCGCAGGCGATGGGTGCGACCATTGAATCAACCGGGGTGAGCGCGCTGGCCCGCGACGGGGACGGCTTCGTTTTGACCACCCGGTCCGGTTCGTTGCATGCCCGCGCGGTGATCATCGCCACGGGCAGTCGCTGGAAGAAACTTGGCGTGCCGGGCGAAGCGGAGTATACCGGGCGCGGCGTATCGTATTGCGCCACCTGCGACGGTGCCTTTTTCCGCGGCAAGGCGGTGGCGGTGGTGGGCGGTGGCGATACCGCGGTCAAGGAGGCCATGTTCCTGACGCGCTTCTGTACGGCGATCCACATCATCCACCGGCGCGACAAGCTGCGCGCGGAACCGGTCATGGGCAAGCGCCTGCTCGCGCATGCGGCAGTCGTCCCCGAATGGAACAGCGTCGTCACCGCAATCATCGGTGACGGCAAGGCGGTTACCGGCGTGCGGGTGAAGGATGTCAAGACCAATCTCGAACGCGATCTGGTGTTGGCCGGGGTTTTCGTCTTCGTCGGCACCCAGCCGCGCAGTGAACTGGTGCAGAATTTGGCGGAATGCGATGCCGGCAGCATGATCATCGTCGAGCGTGACGGCCGGACGCGCACGCCCGGCCTGTTTGCGGCAGGTGATGTCCGTGCCGGCAGTCCGCGCCAGGTGGTGACTGCCGCCGGCGACGGGGCCACAGCCGCAATGAGTGCCATTCACTACCTCGAAGGGAAGTAGTATGCGCGCGCTGGTGCAGCGGGCGGCCGCCAGTGCGGTGAGCATCCCGGGCGAACGTCGCGAAGGCGGTCGGGGGCTCGCGGTCCTGGTCGGGGTGTTTGCCACGGACACCCCGGCGCAGGCGCAGCGGCTGGCGGAGCGGCTGGTTAATCTGCGCTGTTTCGAGGATGCGGCTGGCAAGATGAACCTGTCGGTGCGTGAGAGCGGCGGCATGATGCTGCTGGTTCCGCAGTTCACGCTTTGTGCGGACACGCGCAAGGGTAACCGGCCCGGTTTTTCCGAGGCCGCGGCCCCGGAGATCGCAGAACCGCTGTTCACTGCGCTGGCGGATGCAGTGCAAGCGGCCGGCGTTCCGGTAGTGACGGGGTTCTTCCGCCAGCATATGCAGGTCGAAATCACCAATGATGGACCCGTTACGTTCATTATCGACGCCGTTGATACGAATTCGAGGATACAATAACCGTCATGAACATCACCACCGTAGCCGTCGGGATGCTGGGAACCAATTGCCATATCATCGAGCATGAAGGGACTTGTCTGGTGGTTGACCCAGGCGACGACGCCAAGCGCATCATGCAGGCGGTGGGCACGCACCCGCTGGCGGGCATTCTGCTGACCCACGGGCATGTTGACCATATCGGGGCGGTGGACGACCTGCGGTTGGCGACCGGGGCCAAGGTTTATATCCATGCCGATGACGCGGCCATGCTCCCAGACAGTGAACTGAATCTGTCGCTCTTTCTGGGTACGGCCGTGGAAATCCAACCGGCGGACGTCATTTTGCAGGGCGGGCAGAAGCTGAACCTGGCCGGCCTGGAGATTACCGTGATCCATACGCCCGGCCATACGCCGGGCGGGGTTGCGTTCGATATCGACGGGACAACGCTCATGGCGGGAGATACGCTGTTCCATGAATCGGTTGGCCGTACCGATTTCCCCGGCGGCAGCATGACCGCGCTGGCAAACTCCATCCGCACATTGTACGTGCTGGGCGACCGGGTTGTTTATTGCGGCCACGGCCCGTCGACCACCCTCGCCCACGAGAAGCGGCACAATCCGTTCGTCACGCAATGACTGGTATCGTCTTGTGTGTTGCGTGCGTTCTGACATGGCTTGCTGCGGCCGTCATGCTGTTCCTGGCGGTTAGAGAAGAGCGTTCGGGTAAAAGGCAGAAAGCGCTTCGGATGGCCGGGTGCGCATTGTTGCTATTGTGCTGCGGTTTCTGGTGCATGTCGATTGTCGCTGTGCGGTTAGTCAATCAGTTGAAATGCTCGGCTGCTTCAGGTGATATCGGTGCCATCAGGTCCGCGATGGAAATCTATCAGCAGGATGTTGTGTCCCACAAGTGCCCGGGCACGCTCGCGCAATTGGTGAAAGACGATACTGACGGGTGGTCTGGACCGTATATGGCAACAATAACTGCGGATCCTTGGGATAATCGCTACTGCTACACAAGCGACGGCAGCAATTATACGATAATGTCCATTCACGAAGTGCGGTACGGCAGTTCGGAAACCATCCGCTATATTCTTGCGACAGATTCCATGGAGTTGATTACGCAATGAACCGGTCGTGGTGGCTGTTGCCGGTGCTGTTGCTGGCCGGCTGCGGCGGGAGCGGCACCGCGCCATCGGCGGCGCCGGGCGATACCTTCACCTTCGGGGTGATCATGGTCGGGCCGTACAATGACCACGGCTGGAGCGCGGCGCATTACACGGCGGGCCGCTATGTCGAAGCGCAGCAGCCCGGGACGCGCATGCTCTACGTCGATAATGTCAATCCCGTCGCCAAGCCGGGGCTGACCATCCCGCAGGTGGTCGACGACCTGATCACCAAGGGCGCGCGGCTCATCATCGCCACCTCGGACGACTTCCAGGACGGCATCTGCGAGGCGGCGGCGCGCCATCCGGAGACCCCGTTCCTCAATGTGTCGGGCGATCAGGCGTGGCCCGACGGGCGCAATTACCGGCCGCTCCCCAACCTGAGCAACTGCATGGGGCGAATGGAATATGCGCGGATGATCTCGGGGTTTGTCGCCGCCCTGACCACGCGCACGGGGAAGATCGGCTATCTCGGGCCGCTGATCAACGCCGAGACACGGCGGTTCGCGGCGGCGGCTTATCTCGGCGCGCGCTACGCCTGGGTGGAGGAGCGGAAGCAGGATCCGCAGGCGCTGCAGTTCGCGGTCAAATGGATCGGGTTCTGGTTCAATATCCCCGGCCAGACGCTCGATCCGGGCAAGGTGAGCGCCGAGTTCTTCCATACCGGGTACGATGTGGTGATTTCAGCGATCGATACCACCGAGGCGCTGGTCGAGGCGGGCAAGCAGCGCCGGGTCGGGCGCGAGGTCTGGGCGATCCCCTACGATTATCGCGACGCCTGTGAAGAAGTGCCCGACGCGGCGTTGGGCGTCCCTTACTTCAACTGGGGTCCCGCCTACGGCAAGGCGGTGAAGCTGGCGCGGGACGGGCGCTGGATGCGCTATTTCGACTGGACCGGGCCCGACTGGAACGATATCAATGACCCCGACCGCAGCGCCATCGGCTTTGTGCGCGGCCGGGCGCTGAGCGCGGCCACCAGCGCCAAGCTCGACGCCTTTATCACGGGGCTGGGAAACGGCAGCATCAACCTGTTTTGCGGCCCGCTCAACTGGCAGGACGGCAGCGTCTTCCTGCCGGCCGGCAGCACGGTTTCCGATACCCAGCTCTGGTACCTGCCGCATCTGCTGCAGGGGATGACCGGAGCGGGGGAGTGAGGCGCGCCCATGCAGGTTGAACTGCGCGGGATTACCCGCACCTTCGCCACCCTGCGCGCAGTCGATCGCGTCTCGCTGACGATCCGGCCCGGGGTCATCCACGGGCTGCTCGGGGAGAACGGGGCGGGGAAGAGCACGCTGATGAAGATCCTCGCCGGTTATTACCGCGCCAACGAGGGAACAGTGGCGATCGACGGCGAGCCGGTGCGCTTCTATTCGCCGGAAATGGCGATGGACCGCGGCATCGGCATGCTCTATCAGGAGCCGCTCGATTTCCCCAACCTGACCGTGCTGGAGAATTTCCGGCTGGGCGCGCCGGCGGGTTCGGCACTGGCCGCGCGCCGCCTGCTGTGCCGGCTGGCAGCGCGATTCACGTTCACCTTCGATACCGACGCGCTGGTGCAGACGCTGAGCATCGGCGAGCGGCAGCAGCTCGAGCTGCTGCGCCTGCTGGCGCGCGGCGTGCGCGTGCTCATCCTCGACGAGCCGACCACCGCCATCTCCGCGGCGCAGCGGGAGAAGCTGTTCGCCGCGCTGCGGCAGCTGGCGGAAGAGGGGAACAGCGTGCTCTTCGTCACCCACAAGCTGGCCGAAGCGGCGGCGATCTGCAGCCGGGTGACCGTGCTCGCCCGCGGGCGGGTGACCGGCGAGGCGCCGCTCCCCTGCCCGGACGCGACGCTGGTGCGCATGATGTTCGGGCACGACCTGCCGCGCGTGGCGAAGCCGGCGGTCACGGCGGCGCAGCCGCGCAGCTGCATCCGCGGCCTGACCGTCGCCGACCGCCACCTGACCGTGCGGGAACTGTCGCTGACCGTCGGCGCGGGTGAAGTGATCGGCCTCGCCGGACTGGAAGGGAGCGGCCAGCGGCTGTTGCTGCGCGCGGCGGCCGGCCTGCTCCCGGTGGCGCAGGGAACGATCACGCTGGACGAGACTGTGCTCACCGGGCGCGGCTATCACGACTACCTCGATGCGGGGGTCGCCTACCTGCCGTCCGACCGGCTGGGCGAGGGGCTGGTCGCCGCCCTCACCGTGGCGGAACATGTCGCGCTCGCCCGGCGCCGCCATCCCCTGCGCATCGACTGGCCGTCGACCCTGGTGGCGGCGCGCACGCTGATCGACGAGTACCAGGTCAAGGGGACGCCGGAGACCCGGGTGCGCGAGCTGTCGGGCGGCAACCAGCAGCGGCTGCTGCTCGGCCTGCTGCCGGAACAACTGGCGCTGCTGCTGCTCGAACATCCGACGCGCGGGCTGGATATCGAGTCGTCGCTGGCGGTCTGGGAGCGGCTCGCGGCGCGGGCGCGGCAGGGGACGGCGATCATGTTCGCATCCGCCGACCTCGAGGAGCTGTGCGAGCGCAGCGACCGCATTATCGTCTTTTACGCCGGCCAGCCGACAATCCTCGCGGCGGCGGACGCGTCGGTGGAGAAGCTGGGCGCGCTGATCGGCGGCGCGGGGCGGGCGGCATGACCAGGCGCCATACGCTGCGGCACCGGCTGGCGATCACGCTGGCGCTCTGGCTCAATCGCGCGCAGCGCCGCCGGCTGGCCGGCCTGCTCATCGCGCTCGCGCTGGCCGCGCTGGTGGTCGCGGTGCTCGGCGCCTCGCCCTGGCATGTCGCGGAACTGATCTTCACCGGGTCGTTCGGCACGCCCAACGCCGCGGCGTATGTCATCGACGCGTGGGTGCCGCTGCTGTTCTGCGCCGCGGCCCTGCTGCTGACCTTCGCGGCGGGGATGTGGAATATCGGGATCGAAGGGCAGATCGTGATGGGTGCGGTCTTCGCCACCGGCGCCTTGCGGCTGTGGGGCGCGATCCTGCCCCCGGCTGCGGCGCTCGCCGTTGCGGCGCTGGCGGCAATACTGGGCGGTGCGCTCTGGGCGCTGCTCACCGGCGCGCTGCGTTTCTGGGGCAATGTCAATGAGATCTTCGGCGGGCTGGGCCTCTATTTCGTCGCCAATTCGCTGACCGTCTGGCTGGTGCTCGGGCCGTGGCGGCGGGCCGGCATCGCGTCGACCAGCGGCACGGAGCCGTTCCCGCCGGCGCTCTGGCTCCCCGATTGCGCCGGGTTCCCCGTCGGGCCGGTGGAACTGCTGCTCGCCCTCGCCGCATTCGTCCTGGTTGCCTTCCTGCTGCGCGGCTCGCATTTCGGGCTGCGGCTCAAGGCGCTGGGCAATAATGTGGAGGCGAGTGCCCGCCTCGGCGTGCCTGCCGTGCGCCAGTTGTGCGGGGCGTTCGTCCTGGCCGGCGGGCTGGCGGGGCTGGCGGGCTGGACGCAGGTCGTCGGGGCGACCTCGCGGCACCAGCTCTACCCGCTGATCTCCAACGGCTACGGCTTCCTCGCCATCATGGTGGTGCTTTGCGCCGGGTTCCGGCCGTGGCGCTCGCTGCTGATCGCCCTGGCCTTCGCCGCCATCGCCATGGGCTCGCTCCAGCTCGCGCTGCAGCTCCAGCTCGATTCCGCGCTCGGCGGCGTAATCCAGGGGCTGCTCGTGCTGGGCCTGCTCACGGCCCGTGGCTGGCAGTGGCGGCAGCGCAAGCGGAAGGTGTGGCAATGGACGCGGTGAGTTTCCTCGCCATCGTGCTCGGCGCCGCGCCGCCGCTGCTGTTCGCGGTCATCGGCGAGACGATCGCCGAGCGCGCGGGCGTGATCAACCTGTCGCTTGACGGCACCATCCTGCTCGCGGCGATGGCGGCGTTTGCCGCCGCGCTCGCCACCGGCTGCCCGCTCGCCGGCATTGCGGCGGGGATGGCGGTCGGCATGGCCGTATCCGGGCTGATCGCCTTCACCGGGATAGCCCTGCGCCAGTCGCAGGTGGCGACGGGATTCGTACTGGCGCTGCTCGCCCGCGATCTCGCCTATGTGCTGGGCAACAGCGTTGCGCACCAGCCCGCCGGCGCAGTGCTCATCCCGCCCGTGGCAGTGCCGCTGCTGACGGATATCCCGGTCGTCGGCGCGATCTTTTTCCGCCAGAACCTGTTCGTTTATCTGGCGCTGCTCGCAGTCGTCTGCTGCTGGGCCTTTTTCTATCGCACCCGCATGGGACTGGCGCTGCGGGCCGTCGGCGAACGCGCGGAGGCGGCGTACGCGCGCGGCCTTAATGTCGCGCGCTGGCAGTATGCGGCGGCGCTGACCGGCGGGGCGCTGGTCGGGCTGGGCGGCGCGTCGTTCTCGCTGCTGGTCAAGCCCGGCTGGTCGCGCCCCTACGGGGTGGAGGGGATCGGCTGGATCGCGCTCGCCATCGTCATATTCGGCAACTGGCATCCGCTGCGCGCCGCGCTCGGCACGCTCGGGTTCGTGGCGCTGCAGACCTTCGCCACAACGCTGCAGGAGATCTTTCCCGATATGCCGACGCAGGTCTTCCCGACCCTGCCGTTCCCGCTGATGATCATTGCGCTCCTGCTGGCCAATTTCGGCAATGCCGCCTGGGTCGACCGCCATCTGCTTGCCCGCCTGCGCCCGCGCGAGCGCAGCCGCGTCCTGCACTGGCTGCGCTATCTCGAAACGCGCCCGCCCGCGTCGCTGGCACGCATCCTGCACAGCCGCCGGTGGTAGAGGAGAAACGATATGACCTGGAACAGATTCTTGCTGGCGAATGCTGCGGTAGCATTTTTCATTATGCTGCCTTTTGTAGAAATCAACGGACAAAATGCAGTAATAACGATGTTTTATCCGCTTCTCGTTATTCCCGTACTTGTCATCAAATCATTCGTGATGTTCTTTACCCGGGAAAGCGATAAGCGGGGAGATCATTATTGTGGTGTCTTCTTTTTTGTGGGGATACTTCTTGCTGTTGAGCTTTTGACGATGCATATTCCAAAGCTGATGAGCGTATCAGAAAAAACCCCAGCCGGTGCGGCGTCGGGTGACATCAGCGCATTCAACAGCGCGCTGGCGCTGTATCAGGTTGATTGCGACAGCCATCCGTTTCCCGCAACAACCCTCATGCAACTGTACAGCGACAACGCTGCCGGTTGGGCGGGGCCGTACATGGCAACGATTACCAACGACCCGTGGGGCAATTGTTACACCTATACCAGCAACGGCACGGATTATACCATCCTGACAATACACATAAGCAACAACACACACAAAAGCGAGACCATCCGCTATGTATTCAGCAGCGGTGTGATGGAATCGTATCCGTTGTAATCGGGAGGAGTACTATGACCTGGAACAGATTCTTGCTGGCGAATGCTGCGGTAGCATTCTTCATCATATTGCCTTTTGTCGAAATCAACGAATATAATGCAGCAATATCGTTGTGGTATCCGTTCCTTGTTTTTGTTGTACTTGTCGTCAAATCAGTAGTGATGTTCTTTACCCGGAAGAGTGATAACCAGGGGAAGAGGTATTGTGGTATCTTCTTTTTGGTCGGGGCACTTCTTGCTGCTGAGTTTTTGTTTATTAATGTTCCAAAGCTGATAGGCGCACCAGAGAAGTCCACAGTTGGTACGGCGGCGGGTGATATCGGCGCATTCAACAGCGCGCTGGCGCTGTATCAGGTGGATTGTGACAGCGAGTTTCCAAGGACCACCCTCATGCAACTGTACAGCGACAACGCCGCCGGCTGGGCGGGGCCGTATATGGCGACGATTACCGACGACCCGTGGGAAAATAGCTACACCTATACCACCAGCGGCACGGATTATACCATCCAGACAATACACATAAACAACATCCACAAAAGCGAAACGATCCGCTATGTGTTCAGCAGCGGCGTAATGGAATCATATCCGTTGTAGCGTTGACGCTGCGCGGGCGGCGTGATAGCATCAGTGGTGAGGAGAAGCCATCGTGAACAAGCTCGTGGTGCTCGGAATTATCATGCTGCTCGGCACTGCCGTGTGGGCGGGGACGGCGACGGAGCAGCTGCGACCGACCTTCATCACCAGCATGGCGGCGCGCGACTATGCGGCTTTGGAACTGGCGATCGGCGCGGAGGTGTCGGCCGACACGCAGCAGCATACTTTTGTCGTGCGCTACCAGTCGGACTCGTTGACGATCATCGGCCTGCTGGGGTTGCCGGTCAACCAGTCGCCACGCGCGACGAGCGAGCTCCGGCCATGGCCGGGCATTGTCATTGCCCACGGCTATTACGATCCCGCGCACTATTACCGCGGACAGGGAACGAAATCGACAGTTGAAGGGCTGGCACGGCGCGGATATGTCGTGTTCATGCCCGATTATCGCGGCTATGCCGAGTCGCAGAACAGCCAGAACCCGTTTACCCCCGGCTATGAAGATGATGTGATCAATGCCGTCCTGGCGCTGCGGGCGCTGCCGTATGTTGACGATGAGCGGGTCGGGCTGGTCGGCTATTCGTGGGGGGGCGGCCTGGCGGTGAAGGCGGCCATGGCGCTGGGCGGGAGAGTGCGCTGCTTCGTCGACTATTACGGCCAATTGGGCGGGGTCACCCCCGGCCGCAGTGAATTGCAGCTCTACGTCTATGCGGGCGCAACGACCCAGGAAGAGGCGCTGGCCCTGTTCAAGGAGCGCTCGCCCCTGTTCCATGCGGAGCAGATGGCCTGCCCGGTGCTGATGATCCACGGCGACAACGACCAGGTGGTGAAGATCGAGCAATCGCAGGCACTGCTGCGCACCCTGCAGGCGGCGAACCGTACGGCGGAACTGCTGACCATCCCGGGCGCCGCGCATGCCTTCGGCGACGATTACGAGAACCCGGGCAAGGAGCGCATGCTGCAGTTCCTCGACCAGCACCTGCAGGACCGCGACTGGTCGGATAAGTGGCAGAAACTGGGCCGGACCTGGCCGACCACGCCATGACGTCACTGGCGGCGCACGCGCTGCAGGTACTTCCCTGCGAATTGTACCCGTACGGCGACGGTTTCGTCGCCCGCCAGCCGCTGACCAATGCCTGCCTGCGCATCGACGCGCGGCAGAAGCAGCTGCTTGAACGCATGCGCGAACCGGTGGCGCTGGAGGAGCTGCTGCGCGATGCATTGCGCAGCGGCGCCACCGATGCCTATACGCAATTGACTGCGCTGCTGGTGCGACTGCTGCGCGGCGGGTTCTTTACCGCGCAGACAGCGGCGACGCTGCAGCAGCAGCCGGCCTTTGCCGGGATCACGCCGCCGCAACCGCTGCCGCTGGCCCTGCCGCTCCCCGCCTTGCCGGCGCTCCCGCTCCCGCGGCGCGCCTCCGCCTGGACCCTGCTGATCATCGCCTCGGTCCCGGTAGTGGCGGCAGTGGCAGTGTGGCTGTTCGTTGTCGCCGGCGAAACCGATCCGGCCCGGGTGGGCGGGGCGCATCTGCCCGCGCTGCTGTTCTGGCTGGCGGCGCTGGCGCTGCTCTATTCGCTCCGCTCGCTGGGCAAGATTGCGCTGCTCCGCGCTGCGGGCGCGCCGCTGCCGGCGCCCGCCCTGCGTGCGCGGTTCGGACTTCCCTATCTGGCGGTGGACGACCGTGCCATCATCTGTGCGGGGCGGGAACTGACCGTGCGCTATCATGCGCTAGTCACGCTGCTGCCGGCGTGGCTGGCCATCCCCGCGCTTGGTGCATGGCTGATCACGCCGCAGCCAATCCTGGCGCTGTGGGGTATGGCCGGCGCGGCGGCGACCTTTTTCTCGCTCTGCCCGCTGGTCAATTCGCATCTGGCGCGGCTGCTCCGCTATGAAAGCGGCGACGACGGACTGATGGACGGGCTGCGGGCATTTATCGCGCGGCGCTTTTTGCGGCGGCTGCTGACGAAGCAGGAGGGGTTTGCGCAGGAGGGGCGCTACCTGCTGCTGGCCCTGCTGGGCGTCGTTTGGCTCTATGCCGCCTATCGCCTGGTGAGCGGACTGATCGAGCAGAGCGGCGGCGACTTGCTGGATACCCTCATCCTCGGTGAATTGCCGGGCGAGCGGATTGCCGCGTTCATGCTGCTGGCCGGCATGGTCTTCCCGCTGATCCTGAGCGTGCTGGCCCTGCTGCGCCTGCTATGCCTCAACCTGGCCGGGCTGGCGGAGAAGCAGCTCGACCGGCTCTGGCAGCTGGCGGGGCGCTGGCGGCGGACGACGATGCCCGACGCTGCGGCGATGGTTGACGCGCTCACGGCCATGCCGCTCTTTTCCGGGCTGAGTCAGCCGGCCCGGCAGCAGGCGGCCGCCGCCATGCGCGCGGCGGTCTATGCCCCGGGCACGCGCATCATCTGGCAGGGCGAGCCGGGCGATGCGTTCTATCTCATCTGGCGCGGGAGTGCAGCCGTTGTGCAGGAGGAGCAGAACGGCGTGCGGCGGCAACTGGCCGTGCTGGGTGACGGTGATGCCTTCGGCGAAATTGCCCTGCTGCGCGACACCCCGCGCACGGCGAGCGTCATTGCGCAGCGGCAGACAATCTGCCTGGTGCTGCCGCGCCCGGCATTTGCGGAACTGGTGCGCCAACTCGGGGCGGAAGGCGGTCGACTGACGGCGCAGCTGCAGCTGGCGGCATTCCTCAAGACGCTGCCGCTGCTGGCCGGGGTCCCGGCGGAGGTGCTGCATCAGGTCGTCGCCGCGGCGCAGGAGCGGCAGTACCCGGCGGAAGCCCCGGTCTGCCGGGCGGGCGAGGCCGGCGAGGAATTCTATATCGTGCGCACCGGTACGGTGGCGGTGTGGCGCGCGTACGGCCACGCCGGGGCGGAGCGGCTGGCGACACTCACCGCCGGTGAATTCTTCGGTGAACTGGCGCTGCTGGGAGACGGACGCCGCACGGCAACGGTCATTGCCGGCGACGATTGCCGTATTGTGGCCCTGCCGCGTGCGGCGTTCCATGCCTTCCTCAACCGTCATCTCGGGGCGGGCGTGGCGGTGGAAGCGGCGGCGGCGCAGCGGCGCAATCTGCTGCCGCATGCCGGTGCGGTGCGGAGCAGCCGGTGAGCTGGCAGCGGCTGTTCGCCATGGCGGTGCTCGCGGCAGTGCTCGTCAACGGCTGGGGCAAGGCCGGCGAGCAGCTGAAAGCGGTCGTCAATCTGCCCTATCGCATCCTGACCCTGCACGAACTGAAGCAGCTCGACCGGCTGCTGGGCTATGCCCTGGTCGACAGCACCCTGCGCACCACTCTGCACGAGTTTTGCACCAGTGAAGTGGCAAGCAAGGGGCGCGATGCGGCACTGGACTACTGGCATACCGGCTATCGCCTTTCCTGCCATGGCCGGCTGTACGGCAATGATGAAACCTTTTCTCTGCGGGCGGACGAGCGCGACGGGTACACCGTGGTCTCGGCCGGGCCCGACCGGAAATTCATTACTGCCGACGATCTGACCAGCCGGCAGAGCGGGCATGCCGAAGTGGACCGGCTCGAGCAGCTGGTCCAGCGCCGCGCCCGGGACTGAGGCGATGGCATGACCACTGTTGAACCGGGGGGAGCTGCATGACCCGACCAAACGCGCCCGGGCCGCGCATGGCGGAACTGGTGCGCCTGCTCGAAGAGCATAATTACCGCTACTATACCCTGGCGCAGCCGACGATCAGCGACCGGGAATATGACCTGCTCTTTCGCGAACTGCAGGACCTCGAACGCCAGCATCCGGAACTGGCAGTCCCTCATTCGCCAACGCAGCGCGTGGGTGCCGCCCCGGCGGCGGGATTCGTCACCGTCAAGCATCCGCATCCCATGCAGTCGCTCGACAATACCTACAGTGCAGGCGAACTGCGCGAATTCGACGTTCGGGTGCGCAAGCAGCTTGCTGCCGCCGGCATCAGCACCGAGCAGGTGGCCTATTGCGTCGAGCCCAAAATAGATGGCGTGGCGGTGGAAATTCTGTATCGGGACGGCGTGCTGCAGCAGGTGATTACCCGCGGCGACGGAGTCAGCGGCGAAGAGGTAACGGCGAATGCGCTGACCATCCGCGCCCTGCCGCGCGAGCTGCGCCCCGGCTCGGCCCTGCATGCGTCCTCCGCCACGGAACTGGTGGATATCCGCGGCGAGGTCTATCTCCCCACCGACGGGTTTGAGCAGATGAATCGCACCCGGGCGGCGGCGGGCGACGAGCAATTCGCCAATCCGCGCAATGCGGCAGCGGGCACACTGAAGCTGCTCGATTCGCGGGTGGTGGCCCAGCGCCCGCTGCGGCTGATCTGCCATTCCGCCGGGCATGTCTTTGGGTCGTTCGCCACGCATCGCGAGACGCTGGCGGGCTATGCCGACGCCCGCCTGCCGGTCGCGGACGGGGTCGAAGTGTGCGCCGGCATCGAGGCGGTGCTGGCCGCGATCGTGCACTGGAATGAGCGGCGGGCGACGCTCCCCTATGAAATTGACGGACTGGTGATCAAGGTCAACGACCTGCGCTGGCAGCGCGAGCTGGGCAGTACCGCGCGCGCGCCGCGCTGGGCGATGGCCTACAAGTTTCCTGCGGAACAGAAGGAGACGGTGGTGCGCGGGATCACGGTGCAGGTGGGACGCACCGGGGTACTGACCCCCGTGGCGGAGCTCGAACCGGTGCCGGTGGCGGGGAGCACGATCAGCCGCGCCACCCTGCACAACCGTGACGAGGTGGCGCGACTGGATGTGCGGATCGGCGATACCGTCGTCGTCGAGAAGGCGGGCGAGGTCATTCCCAAGGTGCGGCGGGTCGTGACGGAACAGCGCCCGGTTCCGCCGCCGCCGGCGTATGCGTTTCCAACGGCATGCCCCGCCTGCGGCAGCGCAGTGGAGATCAATCCCGAGGAAGTGGCGGTGCGCTGCCCGAATGCGGCCTGCCCGGCGCAGGTGCGCGCGCGCCTGGAGCATTTCGCCTCGCGCGACGCGTTGAATATCGAGGGGCTGGGCGAGAAGGGGGTTGACCTGCTGGTGCGTGAAGGGATCATTGCCACCGCGGTCGACCTGTTCACGCTGCCCGACGATGCGGTGCGGCAGGAGCAGATCCGCACCCTGCACGGTTGGGGTGACAAGTCGCTGACCAAACTGCTCGACGGCATCCGGCAGGCGCGGCAGGCCCCGCTCGACCGGTTCCTGTTCGCGCTCGGCATCCCCGATATCGGGGAAACGCTGGCACGCAAGGTGGCGGGTGTTATCGGTTCGCTTGACCGGCTGCTGACGGTAAGCGAGGCGGAACTGCTGACCGTGCCCGATTGCGGCCCGGTGGCGGTCGGACATATCCTCAGTTTCCGCATGGGCAATGCCGCGCTGGTGCGGGAACTGCTGGCCCTCGGCATCAATCCGGCCATGGCGGCGGCGGCGGCGGGTACCGGCATCTGGTCAGGAAAGAAGGTGGTGATCACCGGCACGTTGCCCACGCTGACCCGCCGCGATGCCGAGGCTGCCGTGCGGCGACTGGGCGGTGAGGTACTGGCGGCGGTAACGAAGAAGACGGATCTGGTGATCATCGGCGACGAGGCGGGGAGCAAGGCGGAGAAGGCGGCCAAATTCGGCATCACCACCATGACCGGCGCGGAGTTCGAGCGCCTGCTGGCCGGGCAACCGTGACCCCGCCGGAACTGGCGCAGCGACTGGCCGAGCGGTGGCAGCTGCCCGGCCTGACCCCGGCCGGCGAAACTCTGTCCATCCGCACCTGGCAGAGCCCGTTCCGAGTGGCGGGAATGGCGGAGCTGGTAACCGCGCTCAAGCAGGTCCGGGCAGTCAGCATTGCCGCACCCGCTGACGGGTGGGGCGCATTGACCGGTCGATTGCTGACTGCCGCCCTGGCTGCAGGCGGGGTCGCGGTGCGTGCCGACGCCCCCGAACTGACGCTGACTGCAGCCGGCCTGCGCTTTGGCGCGCATACAGTCACGGCGACTGCCTCACTGCCGCTGCTGGTGCTGCATGTGGCGCAGGCGCTCTGCTTCACGGCGAGCGAACTGTTCAATCAGACGCTGGTCGCCTATGACCTCGAGGCGACCGGCCTGGGGCCGCACGACGAACTGACAGAAATCGGCGCGGTCAAGATCAGGAACGGCGTCGTCCTCGACACCTTCCAAACGCTGATCAACCCCGGGCGCAGCATCCCCCCGCATATCGTCGAACTGACGTCGATCACCAATGATATGGTGAGGGACGCAGCACAACCGCGCGATGCGGTGACGCGCTTCCTCGAGTTCTTCGGTGACGACCGGACCATCGCCATCGTGCACAACGGCGGGTTCGATTTGCGCGCCATCCGCGCGCGCGCCAAACGGTACGCCGGGCGGCAGTTCGCCCCGCGCAGTTTCGACACGCGTGCCTATTGCCAGTCGCTCTTCCCGCTGACCGGCAACAGCCTGGGTGAGCTGGCGCAGCAGTTCGGGGTGGTATTGACGCAGGCGCACCGCGCATTGGCCGACGCGCAGGCGACGGGTGAGGTCTTCCTCAAGGCGTATACCCTGCAGAACATCGGGTATCAGCGTTTCCGGCGCGAGTGGCTGCGCCTGTTTGCGCTGGCGCTGGCGGCATGGCCCGGCGCGGAGGGTGAAGAGGAACGGACGCTGCTGCATCATCTGCTGACCCATCAGCGCGAGTATCGCTGGTGGCGTGCGGCGCGTGAGGTTGCGCCGGTCAATTTCGATCGCTATCGTGCCGCCTTGGCGCAGGCAGCGGCGCAGCTGATAGCAGACGGTGTGCCGTCCCTCATGCCAACGTCGCCGCAGGCGACGGTCGAGGCGGGAGAGCTCGACCTCGCCACGGTCACGGCGCAATGGACGCATCTGCTGGAGGGATACGCCCCCTTCCTGCGGCATAACCCGCGCCCGGCGTTTGCCTGCGCCGGCGCCCGGATTGAGACACAGCGCGGCGGGCGCGTACTGACGAACGGCAGGACGCGCGTGCCACTGGCGGCGGGCGACGGTACCCGCTACACCCCGGAACTGCAGCCGCACCGCTGGTTCGGCTGGCTCTGGCCGACCGTTGTCGTGATTCCGGCGGCGTCAACACGATGACCCTGCGGCGCTGGCTGCTGTTGGCCCTGCTGCTGGCCGCTGCGGCTGCCATTTACTGGTCTGCGGTCAATCGCCAGCCCGCGGCGCATCAGTCCGCGCCGGTGGTGCTGATCGTGGTCGATACCCTGCGTGCGGACCATGTCGGCTGCTACGGCTGCACCCGTCCAACGACACCGGCGCTCGATGCCTTCGCGCAAACGGCCACCCGGTACGTCAATGCGCAATCCGCCGCGCCGTGGACGTCGCCGTCGATTGCCGCCCTGCTGACGGCACACTATCCGTCGGTGACCCGGCTGGCGCAACTGCCGGTGGTCCTGGACGAATCGTTTGTCACGCTGGCAGAACTGCTGCACGCACGCGGGTATCGTACCATGGGTGCGGTCTCGCATTCGTTCCTGCACTCCACCCTCGGATTCAGCCAGGGGTTCGACGCCTACGATGAAGGGCAGGTCAATGCCGTCATCTCATCGCCGCAGGTGAACGAGGCGGCATACGCCCATCTTGAGCGGGTGCCGGCCGGCCGGCAGTTCTTCCTGTTCCTGCACTATTTCGACCCGCATTACGACTGGGTGGTGCATCCCGAGCATGATTTCATGCCCGGCTACCGCGGTCCGCTGCACAGCGGCCAGAATATCGAGGAGCTGCTGGCCCGCAGCCGGGACCTGACCGCCACTGACCTTGAGTACCTGCGTGCGGCGTACGACTCGGAGATTCGTTTTACCGATCGCCATATCGGCCTGGTGCTCGACCGGCTGCGGGCGATGGATCTGTTCGACCGGTCGCTGATCATCATCACCGCTGATCACGGCGAAGAATTTGCCGAACGGCTTGACCGCTGGATCGGCCACACGAAGAAGCTGTACGACGAGCAGATCCATGTCCCGCTGCTGGTCAAGCTGCCGGGCCAGCGCGCGGCACGCACGGTAGCGGAGCCGGTGGCGACCATCGACCTGATGCCCGCGCTGGCTGCGTATTTCGGGTTTGCTCCGCCGGCTGGCGCCCGCTGGTCGGGGACCGCGTTAGATCTGGCCGGCACTCCGGCGGGCGACCGCGCATTATTCGCGGAGACCCGGCGCACTGCCGATTTGCAGTCGCTGCGCCGGCGGCAATGGAAGCTGATCCATAACGTGACCGCCGGTACCGATGAACTGTACGACCTGGCGAATGACCCCGGTGAGCGGGACAATGTGGCTTCGACCCGGCTCGCGGAGCTGGCAGCAGCGCGGCAGGCGCTGGCGGCCATCAGCGCGCAGAACGACCGGCGCCAGCGTGACTTCCCCGTGCAGGCCGAGCGTCCGGAATTCTCGGCGGAAATGCGCCAGCGGCTCAAGGCGCTGGGCTATCTGCAATAGCGGCCTTGCCCGCCGCGCCGCCGCCTGCTATACTTGACCCATGCGAACCGCTCTGGCAGAACGCACGATCAGCGAACTGGAATTTGTCTTTATCGACACGGAGACGACAGGTTTTTCACCGCGTGCCGGCGGCGAACTGGTCGAGCTGGCGGGCGTCCGCACCCGCGACGGTGTTGTTCTCGACCGTTTTCAACGGCTGATCCGTCCGACCCGCCCCATTCCACAGCATGTGACGCGCATCCACGGCATCACCAATGCCATGGTGGCGGGCGCGCCGCCTGCCGGCGAGGTGCTGGATGAATTCCTGCACTTTGCCGCTGATGCGATCTGGGTCTTCCACAATGCGCGCTTTGATCTGGCCTTTATCATCGCGGCGGCCCAGGCGGCGGGGCTGACCCTGCCGGACACGGCCATTATCGACACGCTGACCATGTCGCGCAAGCTTTATCCGAACCTGCGCCATGCGCTGGTTGCCCTGGCGGAGCGCTTCGGGGTCGACCAACCTGAGGCCCATCGGGCATTATGCGATGCCGAGACCACTTGGCAGCTGTTCACCATCTTTGTTCGCGATAACTGGACGGCGGCGCCGCCCACCTTTGCCGCCATTGGCGAATTTGCGTGGTTCGGCACACTGGCGGATACAGTTCAGGCCGCGGCGAACCGTACGGAGGTATAGCCGGCGCATGCGGGTGCTCGTCGCGGCACGAGCTGACGGCAGCTACGCGGCCTGGCCGCGCGGGTACCGGGAGTGGCAGGCCGTGGGTGGTGACTATAACGATGCGCTGGAGCAATTGCGGCAGCGCCTGCTGCTGGCCCGGCGTGACGGGACTCTGCCGGCGGAGTTGCTGCCGATTGCAGACCGCCCGCCGCGCCTTGCGTCGGGGAAATGATGATGCTATCCTGTCTTCTATGAAGGCAGGCGCGCAGATGCTGTCGTCAAGCATGCGATTCGTCCGGCACGAGGGGTGGGCATGAGTATTGCCGCCAGTCATCCTGCGGCTGTCGGCCAGGTCCTTGACCGGATCCGTGCCGGACCGGACTGGCAGAATTTTACCGGAAATCTTACCGTTGAAGGTGATGTCTCCCGGGTCAAACTGCGGGTCGCTGGCAATGTGGTTTTTGCCGGCGACTGCAGTGAGGCGGAGATCGTCGCGGCGCAGGGGAGCGCATTCTTCCTGTACGGCGCCAGCACCAATATGCTGGTGCATGCCGGCCGCAATATTTACGTGCGCCATGCCACCCTGACGACGCTGGCCGCAAAACACGATATCGTCATCGAACAATCAGTCATGCGCAGCATACTGACCGCGGGCGACAAGGTGGTCAGCGAATCTGCCGCCGGCCGGATCATCGGCGGGGAATGCCATGCCGGCCGGCAGATCCGCGTGAACAGCGCCGGCAATGACGCCGGCCTGCCGACCATCCTGACCATCGGTTCGGCGGCGGGCGCACTGGTAGTACAGCAGCTCTATCCCAATGTGACGGTAACCATCGACGGGGTGCAATTGCGGCTGCGGCAGCCGGTGCGCGGTGCGGGTCCGCTGCTGATCCGCCTGCAGGACCGGCAGCTGACCGTTACGGATATGGTGCCGGCGGCGAACGGGCCTGATGCCCTGCGCCCGGTGGCCGGCACCTGTCGGCGGCTGCAATGAACGGGGCGAACGCACTATGGCTTTGAAGCTGTCGACCCGGCTGTCGCTAACCATGTACCTGTCGTTGGGCCTGCTGGCAGCTTGTGCCGCGCTGCTGCTCATGGTGAACAACGCGCAAAACGAGGCGCTGCAGCGCGAACAGAATGCGCAACTGGCGCTGGCCCGGGTGCAGACGCTGCTGGCCGACGCGGCCACGGGTTCGGTGCGGGATTGGCCGGATGCCGGCCGGCACCTGGTGAACGAGCTGCAGCAGCTTGATTTGCCGGCCACGGTGCAGGAAACCCTGCGGACGGCGGGCACGAACCTTGCCGGCAATGTCGCGCAGGCGGGTGAACGGGTGCGCACCCTGCGGTCGATGACCGATGTGCTGAATGAGGCGCGGCAGCTGGCGAATGAACGGTTTGCTGGTGAAAGTATCGCGCTCGGGCAGCTGATCATCCTGTTCAATCTGCTGGTGATTCTGGCACTGATTGCCAACGCGTATGTGATGCGGCATACCGTGCTGCAGCCGCTGGCGGAGATGCAGAGCGGACTGGAGCAGCTGGCGCTCGGCCGCTACGAGCACCGGGTGAAGGTTGCCGGCAGCGACGAGCTTGCCGCCCTGGGCGTGGCATTCAATGCCATGGCCGCGCGGCTGCATGACTCGTCCCGCTCGCTGGTGCGCGATAATTTCGCCCGGGCGCGCGCGGTTGAAGAGGTGCGGCTGAGCGAGGAGCGCTGGCATCGCATGGCGGCGGCCAGTTTCGAGGGGATCATGCTGGTCGTCGACGGCCTGGTGGTGGACGCCAACGAACAGGCGGAGAAGCTGTTCGGCGTCGAAGCGGGGGCGCTGCTGCAGGCGAGTGTTGATGACCTGCTCCTGCCGCCCGACGAGGATATCCGGCTTGAGCCGCTCCCCGCGGGCGTGGCGGACGCGCAGCGGCACCGGCTGCGCCGCCCGGACGGCAGCGAACGGCAGGTGGAGACGCGGCAACAGAGCAATCTGCAGCACAACGGCCGGCCGGCATGCGTGCTGGTGCTGCGTGACGTCACTGCGGAGGCGGCCCTGCGCCGGCAACTCGGCGGCCAGGCCAGCGAAAGTCTGCGCCAGGCCGCCGCCACCGGCGAGCGGGAA
>CAZFBR010000012.1:0-29239 GCA_964517215.1 uncultured bacterium | reverse complement strand
GTGGCTCTCGTTCTGGCCGCTCAGTGAGTTCGGCGGCATCCTGGTCGGCGCCGGGCGCGGGCGTCCACAGCGGCCGGCCGCCGCCCAGCCAGAAATACTCGCCGCCGTGCGGATCGCACCGCCGGGTCAGCGCATTATTGTACCGCCGCGCCCCGACGGTGGTGATCTTCACTCCGCGCACCGCCGTCCGGTCGGGCACATTGACGTTGAGATAGGTGCGCGGCGGCAGCCGGTGCGCCAGCAGCCGCTTCGCCACCGTCACCCCCCAGCGCGCCGCCAGGGCGTAATTGCCCCGCCGTTCCAGCGCCAGCGACAGCGCAAACGCGCGCAAGCCGAACGCCGCCGCTTCCGCCGCCGCGGCCACCGTGCCCGAATAGGCAATGTCATCGCCGAGGTTGGGACCGCGATTGATCCCGGAGACAATCAGCGCGGGTTTGAGCCGCAAGCCGAACAGCGCGTAATTCACGCAGTCCGCCGGCGTCCCCTGCACCGCATGCCGGTCACGGTCGATTTCCTTGGCCCGCAGGATGCGGGTCAGCGACAGAGCGCGCGAAATGGCACTCCGCTCGCCATCGGGGGCCACCACCACCACGCGGCCGACCCGCGCCATGGCCTTCGCCAGCGCCGCCAGGCCGGGTGCCAGAATACCATCGTCATTCGTCAGCACAATCAGCGGTCGTCGGGACACCGTCAGTTCTCCGGGGGGATATCGCGATAATGGGGCAGGCAATGCCGGCAGCCCTTGATCTTGATCTGCTGCGGCGGCTTCTGGGTCAGCACCTGCGCGATCACCGATTCGCCGGTGCCCAGCTCCGCCCCGCACAGCGGGCAGCGCCGCACCCGCGGCTGGTCGGGACCGCCCTCATCCCTCAGCAGCAGCAGCGCCGCCAGCGCCACCGCCAGCACCACCGCGAAGATGATCACTGCCAGCATCATGCGTTTCCCCTCAATCCGCTTATAGCATCCCCGTCGCGGCGAGGCAAGCAGCGGCGGACGGCAATTTTGTACCGGCAATTTTGTACCGACTATTTTCCGTCCGTTACAGTTGCCCATTGCCGCCGCCGATATAAGGGAGATATGGGCACGTCTTCCGCAGCATGGCGGCGGCGCCTGCGCCGGTTCTGGCGGCAGGGGCTGGATACGCCGTTCGTTGTCACCTACAGCATCGTCGTCCTGACCGGGGTGGCGCTCTTCACCCTGCAGGTGGCGGCGCTCTTCGACGCCATCGGCAGGGCGGAACAGCAGCTCGGCACGGTGCTGCTGGCCCTGCTCCTGCTGCTGGTGCTGACCCTGCAGGCGCGCGCCCACGACCGCGTCCGCCGCGCCCACGCCCGCGCCCACGGCCGGGAGCTGCATCTGCGCCGCGCCTGCGATGAGCTGCTCACGGACAACCGCCTGCGCCATGCGCGCATTGAAGAGCTGTCCATTATCCGCGAGCTTGGGCTGGCCATCAACTCCATTCTCGATTTCAACCGCCTGCTGGCGACCAGTTCCCAGCTGATCGCCGATACCGTCGAGGCGGGCAGCTATGTCCTGCTGCTGCGCCAGCGCGACGGCAGCTTCGCCTGCCCGCTCTTCTTCCGCCGGGGGGAAACGCAGCCCGGCGACGATCCGCTCGCCACCCGCCTGCGCACCCGCCATCTTGCCGCCGGACTCAAGCAGACGGGCGCGCAATTGGCGGATGATCCCGATTGCGGACGGCTGGTGATCATTCCCCTGGCGGACACCGAACAGCAGCTCGGTCTGCTCCTGCTCTTCGACCCGAAACGGCTGCCGTTCGGCACCGACCAGCTGGCCCTGCTGTCGCAGCTGGGCAAGCACCTCGCGCTCGCCCTCAAGAATGCGCTGCTGTATGACATGGCCATCACCGACGGGCTGACCGGACTGTACGTGCACCGCCATTTCCAGCACCGGCTGCAGCAGGAGCTCACCACGGCGCAGCGCTACGACCGCGCGCTCGCCATCATCTTCAGCGATATCGATCATTTCAAGAAATTCAACGACACCTACGGGCATCAGATCGGCGACGTCGTGCTCAAGCAGGTGGCCGCCACCATCCGCTCCTGTCTGCGCGCCGCCGATTCAGCGTATCGCTATGGCGGCGAAGAGATGGCCGTGATCCTGCCGGAAACCGGGCTGGCCCCGGCCGCGGCCGTGGCGGAACGCATCCGCCAGGCCATTGCCGCACTGCGCATCCCGACCGAGCAGGGTGAGGTGCAGGTGACCACCAGCTTCGGGGTGGCGGTCTGGCATGAAGCCCTGGCGGATAAAGACGCACTCATTCGCGCCGCCGATGAGGCGTTATACGCCGCGAAGGATGCCGGGCGCAATCGGGTCATGCTGGCCGGCCACCAATCGCCAACCCCGGTCGAACCGCCGGCCGCTACGACGGTGCCGGCAACAACCCCTCCCGCCGACCGTCATCGACCGCGCATCATCCGCCCCGGCCGGCACTGATTCCCGCAGTTTCACCTGCCCGACTGCATTGCATCTGCAACGGGCGGTTGAAGAAAGAAACCGCTCTCCCTTCACTGTCAACCAATTGCCACAGCCATGCGCCGATCATATCGGCAGTTGACCGCCACTCATCATCTTCTAAGAATAATGTAGTATACTGACCGGTAGATTTGCCCCGCTTGACGAAATGCAGGTATTGAAGTAGCATCATTGCGGGGAGGGGGATGATCGTGCAATCCATATTGGCAGGTTGTGTCCGCATTATTTGTCCGGCTGCAGGTGTGCGATGAAGGCGCTCCTGCTGACGGCACTGTTACTCAGTGTGACCGCTGCGCCCGGCCAAATCATCGTGCAGCCGGGCGACACGCTGTTCCGGCTGGCAGAACGCCATCTCGGCAGCGGCGCACGCTATCCCGAACTGGCGGCGGCCAACAATCTCTCCGCACCGTTTGCCATCGTCGCCGGCCAGGTGCTGCAGCTGCCTGACAGCAGCGCGGCAACAGCACCGCACGCCGCCGCGCCCGTCGCCACTGCGGTGCCGGCGGTCGGCGCTGCGCCGGCCGCCGCGGCCATCCCTGCATTGAACACCACCCTGGTCCTGCCGCCGCTGACTGCAACCGCGGTCAAAGACGGCGCCGGGCTCACCCTGGCGGAGGCGCTGTCACTGGCCGGCGCGAACAACCTCTCCCTCCGTTCCGGCCGGATCTCACCGCTGACTGCGGCGCAAAGCGTGATCGTCGCGGACGCGGCCTTCGATCCGACCCTGACCGCCGAGGTCAGGGAAAACTGGTCGCGCAGCAATCAGGAAAAGCCGGACAACACCTTCAGTTCGCGCAGCGACAATCGTGCGGAAAACTATGCCACCGGTGTCAGCAGCACCCTGCGCGAAGGCACCCAAGTCGGCGTCTCCCTTTCCAGCAGTCACAGCCGCACCGCGCCGGGCGATGCCCACAGTTCGGGTGCCGACGTGGCGCTGACGATAACCCAGCCGCTGCTCGAAGGCGCCGGCCGCGAGGTGGTGGAGGGTTCGCTCAGCAGCGCGCGCCAGTCGCACGCCGCGGCGGTGGCTACCGCCGCGCGGCTCGATGAGGAAACCGCGCTGGCGGTTGAAAACGCCTACTGGTCGCTCGCCCAGGCCGAAGCCAGCGAGCAGATTTCCCGTTCGTCACTGACTGTGGCCGAAGCGCTGTTGGCCCATAATGAGCAGCTGCTTGCACGCGGCCTCCTCGCGCAGGTCGAGGTGCTCACCGCCCGGTCCGGGGTTGCCACCCGCCGCGAGTCGCTGGTCAGCACCCGGCTGACCCGGGAGAATAATTCGGATGCGCTGGCCTTCCTCATGCTCGGCGAGCGCGCCGCTCAGGATCGCGCCCTGTACCGCACGGTTTCCGTCCCGGTCAGCACCGCCATGCCGGACAGTGTCGCCGTGCTGGAAGAGCGGGCGCTGGCCGCGCGCACCGATCTGACCGCGGCGCGCGCGTCGCTGGCCGCGGCGGAAATCGACCTGCGGGTGCGGGAAAACGCCCTGCTCCCCGACCTGTCGCTGTCGGCCGGCGCGGGCACCGGCGGCAGCGCCGTCGGATTCAACGACGCCTGGGCGGACCTCGGTGAAAGCCGCGAACCCAACTGGTCGCTCGGGCTCTCCCTGTCGATCCCGCTGGGCAATGCGGCCGACAAGGCCCGCTTCGAATCGGCCAAACTGACCCTGGAACAGCGCCGGCTGGCGCTGGTGCAGACCGAAAACACCATCCGCAAGGCAGTGCGCGATGCGCATCGCTCGGTCGCGCAGGGGCTGACCAAACTGGCCACCGCGACCGAATCGCGCCGGCTCAGCGAGGAACTCCTTCAGGCCGAGCTCTCCCGGCTGGAGTTGGGACTGACCACCACACAGAATGTCTTGACTGCCGAGGAAGATACCGCCCAGGCGCGGCTGACCGAAGCGCAGGCGCGCTACACGCTCGCCGCCGCCCGGGCCGAACTTGCCGCCGCGCTGGGCGACGCCCGTTAGGAGAACCGTGATCATGCGCAAGCTCATTATCCGCATCGTTATCGTCCTGCTCGTCCTTGCCGTTGTGGGCGGCGGCGGCTACGCCGTATGGTCATACACCCGGGACACCTCGACCGCCGCCGCCGTGCAGTCCGCCGCCGCCGAGATCGGCACGCTGCGCATCACCTCGTCCGCGTCGGGGACCGTGACCGCTGAATTCCAGGTGGATATCAAGTCCGAGGCCTCGGGCGAGGTGCTTGAGGTGCTGGTCGATCCCGGCGATTATGTGCACAAGGGCGATATTCTGGTGCGGCTCAATCCGGACGATGAAGAGCGCTCGCTGACCAAGGCCCAGGCCACCCTCACCACGGCGCGCGCCTCATTGGCCCAGGCCGAGGCCGCGCTGGCGTCATGCAAGGCCGATGCGGTGGAAGCCAAAGCCAAAGCCGATCGGCGCACCGCCGCCCTGGCCGCCGGCCTGGTTTCGGTCGAAGACGAACGGGCCGCCCGCACCTCCGCCGAGACCGCCCAGCTGCTCATTGCGCAGCGCGAGGCCAGCGTGCGCTCGGCCCGCGCCTCGCTGGAGCAGGCCAGCATCTCCATTGCCGACGCCCAGGAGCGCCTGAACGAAACCACCATCCGCGCGCCCAACGACGGGACCGTGCTGGCCGTCAATGTCGAGGCCGGGAGTATCGTCGTCTCCAGCACCGGCACCGTCGGCGGCGGCACCACGGTGATCACGCTCGCCGACCTGTCCAAGGTCTATATCGCCACCTCGCTCGATGAAGCGCAAATCGGCACGGTCAAAGCGGGGCAGCGGGCCAACATCCGCGTCGATGCCTATCCGGCGCAAACCTTCCGCGGTCAGGTCGAACGCATCACCCCGCTGGGGACGGCCACTTCCAATGTCGTCACCTTCGCTGTCAAAGTGGCGGTGACTGACGATTCCGCCACCCTGCTGCTCCCGGGCATGAGCGCGGATGTCGAGATTGTCACCGCCGTCTACAATGACCAGCTGCTCATTCCGGTCGCCGGCCTGCGCAGCGAGCGCGGCGACAAATATGTGCTGCTCAACGACAAGGAGCAGACGCGCTGTCCGGTCACGGCGGGAGCGACGGACGGCATCAATGTCGCCATTCTCTCCGGACTCAACGAGGGGGACGCGGTCATTACCGCCGGGGTCGGCAGCGGCACCGGTGCGGCAGCATCCCAGCGCGGCGGATTCAGCCTCTTCAGTCCGCCCCGCGGGGGAGGCCGGCATTGAGCGAGACGCTGGTCCGCACCGAGAAACTCACCCGGCTGTACGGCGAGGGGGACGAAGAGTCCGTCGTGCGCGCACTCGACGGGGTGGACTTCACCGTGCAGCAGGGCGAGGCGGTGGCGATGATCGGGCCGTCGGGTTCGGGCAAGTCCACCATGATGCACCTGCTGGGCTGTCTCGACCGCCCGACCAGCGGGTCCTACTTTCTTGACAGCCATGACACCGGCGCGCTCGACGACAACGAGCTGGCACGGCTGCGCAACCGGGTCATCGGGTTCGTCTTCCAGCAGTTTTTTCTGCTCGCCCGCACCTCCGCCCTGGAAAATGTCATGCTGCCGCTGCTCTACGCCGGCACGGCGCCGGGCGGCAAATCCATCAGCGCGCACGCGCGCGAGCAGGCGGAGGCGGCGCTGATCCGGGTGGGGCTCGGCAGCCGCATGCACCATCTGCCGAACCAGTTGTCGGGCGGCCAGTCGCAGCGGGTGGCCATCGCCCGCGCCCTGGTTACCAAGCCGCGGCTGGTCTTTGCCGACGAGCCGACCGGCGCGCTCGACACCAAAACCGGCCGCGAGATCCTCGACCTGCTGCTGGAGCTGAACGCGGGGGGTACCACCCTGATCATCGTCACCCACGATCCGGGGGTGGCGCAGCGCGCCCGCCGGGTCGTCGCCATGCGCGACGGCCATATCGTTGCCGACGGCCAGCCGCACGAAGTGGTTGGCCAGGTTCTGCACGCCTCGGAGTCCGCCAGTGCTGCTTCTTGAAACCCTGCAAACCGCCTGGCGGGCGCTGACCGCCAACCGGCTGCGCACGGCGCTGACCATGCTCGGCATCATCATCGGCGTCGCCTCGGTCGTTGCCATGCTGGCGCTCGGTGAAGGGGCCCGGGCCAGCGTGGAAAGCTCCATCAAGTCGCTGGGCACCAACCTGCTGTTTATCCGCCCGAGTTCAGCCAGTTCGCGCGGCGTCAGCGGCGGCAGCATGCAAACCATGACGCTGGACGACGCCGCCGCCATCGCCAAAATTGCCGGGGTGGTCCGCGTCGCCCCGGAAGCCAATGCCAACGCGCAGGCCAAATACTTTGCCAACAATGAAAACGCCTCCGTGGTGGGCAGCACCCCCGACTATTTCGCCGTGCGCAACTTCACCGTCGCCAATGGCGCGCTGTTCACCGCCGCCGATGAGCAAGCGGGGCGGCGGGTGGCCGTGCTCGGCGGCACCATCGCCGCCAACCTGTTCGGCGGACTCGACCCCGTCGGCGACCGCATCCAGCTCAAAGGCAGGACTTTCACCGTCATCGGGGTCCTCACCGTCAAGGGCCAGGCGGGCTTTTCCAATCCCGACGAGCAGATTGTCGTTCCGCTGACCGCCCTGCAGCGCTCCCTGAGCGGCAACGACCGCCTGGGCAGCATCTCCACCCAGCTCGACGACGCGGCCAATGCCACCACCGTGCAGGAGGACATCACCCGCCTGCTGCGCGCCCGGCACAAGTTGGCCGACAGCGACGAGGACGATTTCCGCATTAGCACCCAGGCGGAGATGCTCGAAACCATGAACCAGGTCACCGGCGTATTCACCGCCCTGCTCGGCGGGGTGGCGGCGGTGTCGCTGCTGGTCGGCGGGATCGGCATCATGAACATCATGCTCGTCTCCGTCCGCGAGCGCACCCGCGAGATCGGCATCCGCAAGGCGGTGGGCGCGCGCAACCAGGACATCCTGGTCCAGTTCCTGATCGAATCGGTGGTGGTCTCCGTCTTCGGCGGCATCCTCGGCCTGCTGCTGGGCTACCTGATCGCCGTGGTCTTCGCCTCGCTGACCTCAACCCCGACGACGGTGCCGATGTACGCCATGGTGCTGTCGCTGGCCACCTCGGGCGGCATCGGCATCGTCTTCGGCGTCTGGCCGGCCCGGGTCGCCGCCAAGCTCAATCCTGTCGACGCTCTCCGCTACGAATAGCACTTATGACGCTGGGGATCAGCCGATGCTAAGCTCGCCAGCGGGAGGCGATGGCCGTTGAGAAAGACCCTGTTTATTGCCGCCGCCGTCCTGCTGCTTGCCGGCAGCGCCCTGTTCATGGTCCGCGCAACGGGCAACCGCGGCGCCGATTCCGGCCGCCGTAATCGCGGCGCCATCGCATATCCGGTTGCCGTTGAGCCGGTCACGCTGCAGCCGCTGTCCGCCACGGTCACCGCGGTCGGCGCGCTCGCCGCCTTTGAAGAGGTGCAGGTTGCCGCGCGGGTGGGCGGAACCATCGACCGGGTGCTCTTTGCCGAAGGCGCCACCGTCGCCCGCGGGGCCGTGGTGGCGGAAATTGAAACCGCGCGGTACCGTCTGGCCCTGGCCACCGCGCGCGCGGCGCGGGACAAGGCCGCCGCCCGGCTGGCCAATCTCGAGGCCGGCCTGGCCCGGCGCGAGGCGGCACTGCAACAGGGTCTGGTGGCCCGCGAAGACGTTGATAACTGGCGCGCTGACATGCTGATGGCCCGGGCGGAACTGGCCGAAGCCGCCGCCGCACTCGACGCTGCCACCCTAAACCTGAACGATGCCTACGTGCGCGCCCCGATCAGCGGGATCATGCAGACCCGCACGGTGCAGACCGGCCAGTACGTCGCCGCCGGCGCGGTGCTGGGGACCCTGCAACGCCGCGACCCGCTCCTGCTGCGCTTCACCGTGCCGGAAGCCGATGCCCGGCAGCTCCAAACCGGTGCCCCGGTGACGTTCACCGTTCGCGATGACAACCGGGGTCATACCGCCGTCATCACCCACCTTGGCGCCGCGGCAGATGCCGCCGACCGGGCAGTGGCCGCTGTCGCCGCAGTCAGCGACAGCGCGGCCCGCGACCTGCGTCCCGGGACCTTTGCCGAAATCACCATCGCCATCGGCGATTCGCGCGCCGCCATGGTGGTGCCGCTGGCTGCGGTGCGCCCCAGCGAGCGCGGCTTCATCGCCTATGTGGTCGCCGGTGACACCGCCGTGGAACGCGTGGTCGCCACCGGCCTTCATACCGCGGATGGAAAAGTTGAGATCACCAGCGGGCTGCAGCCGGGCGAACGGCTGGTCGTGCGGGGCGCCGAAGCATTGCGCGACGGCGCCCCGGTCACCGTGGCCGGCAGCGCGGGCGCGGCCCCGGCGCGGCGCGCCAGCCGTTAGGTTGTCGTCCCTCACACCATGAATCTCACGGAAATCTGCGTCCGCAAACCGGTGCTGGCGTGGATGCTGCTCGCCGCCACCGTGGTGTTCGGCGGCGTCGCCATTGCCCGCATTGGCGTCAGCCAGTTCCCCGATGTTGACGCACCCACCATTTCGGTCAATGCCCGCTGGGAGGGCGCATCGCCGGAAGTCATCGAGAACGATGTCGTCACGCTGCTGGAGGAGGCGCTGGTCCAGGTCGAAGGCGTCCGTTCACTCCGCTCGAACTGCGAGGTGGGCCAGGCGCGCATCACCGTTGAATTGGAACTGTCGCGCGATGTCGATCTCGCCCTGCAGGATGTGCAGGCCAAGGTGGCCGCCGTCCAGCGCCGGCTGCCCAGTGACGTTGATCCCCCGACCATTTCCAAATCCAATCCCGAGGACCAGCCCATCCTGATGATCTCGCTGGCCGGGCCGTTTCCCGAGCGCGTGCTCAGTGATTACCTGCAATACACGGTCAAGGACAAGCTGCAGACCATTCCCGGGGTCGGTGAAATCGCGGCCATGGGCATGCAGACCCGCAATGTGCGGCTGTGGCTTGACGCCACCCGCCTCGCTGAATATGACTGCACCGTGCAGGATATCACGCAGGCGCTGGCCAACGAACATGTCGAGCTCCCCGCCGGCAGCCTGGAAGCCGCCGGGCGGGAAACCACCATCCGGGTGCTGGGCGAGGCGCTCGACCTGGACGGGCTCCGCCGCCTCATCATCAAGTACAATGCCGGCAGTCCGGTGCGCCTCAGCGATGTTTGCCTGGTTGAAGACGGTTTCGCCGATGTCAGCCGGCGCGCGCGCGTCGATGGCGTGCCGGCGCAGGCGCTTGGCATCAAGAAGCAGCGCGGCGCCAACGCGGTGGCGGTCGCCACCGCCGCCCAGGCCGTGCTGGCCGACCTGCAAAAGACCCTGCCCGCGGGCATGACCCTTGGCACCATCTTCGACAGCACCGGATTCATCCGCGAATCCGTGCATGAGATCGAGCTGGAACTCATCCTCTCCGTGCTGCTCACCGCGCTGGTCTGTCGCCTCTTCCTCGGTTCCTTTTCCAGCACCATGAGCGTGATTCTCGCCATCCCCATGTCGCTGCTCGGCACCATCGCCATCATCTACTTCCTGGGCTTCACCTTCAACACATTCACCCTGCTCGCCCTCGCCCTTGCGGTCGGCATCGTCGTCGACGACGCCATCATGGTGATGGAGAATATTTACCGCCACCGCGAAATGGGCAAGGACCTGGTCACCGCCGCACTCGCAGGCACGCGCGAGATCACCTTCGCCGCACTCGCCGCCACCCTGGCGGTGGTGGCCATTTTCATCCCCGTGGTCTTCATGCAGGGCACGATTGGCGCGTTTTTTCTGCAGTTCGGGGTCACCCTGTGCCTCTGTGTGCTGATCTCCTACGTCGAGGCGGTCACCCTCGCGCCGGCGCAATGCGCCCAGTTCCTGACCACCAGCGCCGGCACGGGCCGGATCGACCGGGCGGTTGACCGGATGTTCCGCCGGCTGGAAAGCCTCTACGGCATTGCCCTGCATCACGCGCTGCGCCTGCCCCGGCTCATTCTCCTGCTGGCCACGCTCCTCTTCGCCGGCGCACTGGTCGTGCTCAACCTGCTCCCCGGCGAATTCGTGCCGTCGCAGGACTTGAGCCGCATGTCGATCAGCCTGCAGACCGCCGTCGGCTCCGACCTGACCGAAACCGATTCCATCGTCCGTCAGGCCGAGGCGGTGCTGGCCAGGCGGCCAGAAGTCGCCCAGGTGTTCTGCTGGGCCGGCACCGATGGCGGCAACATGTTCGTCTCGCTGGTCCCCGCCGGCCGGCGGATGGGCCAGCAAGCACTGTCGGCGGAATTGCGCCGCGAACTGAACGCCATTCCCGGCCTCCGCGCCTCGATTCGCGACATTTCCCAGCAGGGTTTCACCGCCCAGCGCGGGACCCCCGTCAATTTTTCCCTGCGCGGCTCCGACTGGCCGCAGTTGATCGCGCTCAGCCAGCAGTTCGTTGATCAGATGACCGCCAGCGGCATCATGGTTGATGTTGAGTCGGATTACCTGCTGGGGATGCCCGAACTGCGCGTGGTGCCCGATCGCGCCGCCGCCGCCGATCTGGGGGTTTCTGTCGACGACATTGCCACCACCCTCAATACCATGATCGGCGGGGCCAAGGTCGGCAAGTTCAATTCCGGCGGGCGGCGGCTGGATGTGCGCCTGCAACTGCTGGCCGGCCAGCGGGCGCGGCCCGAGGATATCGGCCGGCTGCGCGTGCGCAGTGCCGGCGGCGCACTGGTGCCGCTGTCGTCACTGGTCACCTGGCGGGAGGAAGCGGCACTGCAGGAGATCACCCGCGGCGACCGCGAACGCGCCATCACCATCACCGCCAACATCGCCCCGGGCCACGCCCAGGACGAGGCCCTGACCTTCGTGGAGAACCTGGCGAAAGACGTGCCGGTCGGCGCCCGCATTGTGCTGGGCGGCGCCAGCCAGACCTTCCGCGAATCAATGGGTTCGCTGGTCTTCGCCCTGATCATGGGCGTCATCATCGCCTACATGATCCTCGCCTCGCAGTTCAACTCATTCAAGGACCCGGTGACCATCATCACCATTCTGCCGCTCTCCATCGCCGGGGCCGCATTCGCCCTGCTGGTCTGCGGACAGACGCTCAATATTTTCAGCATGATCGGGCTCCTGCTGCTCATGGGCATCGTCAAGAAGAACTCCATCATCCTCGTCGATTACGCCAACCAGTACAAGGCGCAGGGCTGCACCCCGCGCGAGGCGATGGAAAAGGCCGGGCCCGTGCGACTCCGTCCCATCCTCATGACCGCAGTCGCCACGCTGATGGCCGCCATCCCGCCGGCGCTCGGGCTCGGGCCGGGCGCGGAGATCCGCATGCCCATGGCCATCGGCGTCATTGGCGGTCTGGTGCTGTCGACGCTGCTCAGTCTGGTGGTCGTGCCCGCATTCTACATCATCGCCGAGCGCTGTGCCGCCCGTCCGCCGGCGCCCGACACGGCAACGCCCGCGACTGCAGCATCGCCGGCGGCAGTATCGGCAACTGACATTCCGCACGGACCGGCCTGATATGTTCGGGCTCTACCTCTCCCTGGTCGCCATCATCCTGCACTGGTATGTCTTTCAGCGTCTCAGCACCTTTCCGCTGACCCGCCAGCGGCTGCCGCGCCGGGTACTGTGCACCTGCGCGCTGGTCATGCTTGGCTTGTTCCTTGCCGGTCGCTGGCTGGGTCATCACGCCCCGGGTTGGCCCGCACTGGTGCTGGAACAGGTCGGGCTCTGCTGGCTGGTGCTGCTCTTCCTCCTCGCCTTCTGCCTGCTGATTGTCGACAGTGTCACGCTGTTCGGACTAATTTTGCGACCGTATGCCGTCCGCCTGCGTGCGGCCGCACTGGCTGCCGGCCTGGTTCTTGCCCTGCTCGCGGCCGTGCAGGGCTGGCGCGCGCCGGAGATCGAGTCGTACACCGTCGCGCTGCCCGGTCTGCCGGCCGACCTCGACGGGGCGGTGCTGGTCGTCCTTTCCGATTTACATCTCGGCACCATGTTCGGGCCCGACTGGCTTGCCGGCCGCATCGATGAAGTGCAGGCATTGCGCCCCGACTTGGTCGTGCTTGCCGGAGACATCTTCGAAGGGCGCGACGCGCCGGCGGAGGCCTACACCAGTATTTTTCATCGTTTGCAGCCGCGGTTGGGCGTCTATGCCGTGCCGGGCAATCACGAATATTACGGTCGCGGCCGGGCCGGTTCTGTGCTCGACACCACCGCGGGTTTTATCGTACTGCGCAACACGTGGGTGCAACCGGCACCGGGCCTGGTCATCGCCGGGATTGACGATCTCACTGTGCAGGGCCGCACCGGCCAGGACACCGACTATCTCACCGCCACGCTGCCGCACCGGCCCGCCGGGGCAACGGTCCTGCTGTCGCATACACCGTGGCAGGTCGAGCGCGCCGCCGCCTTCGGGGTTGGGCTCATGCTCTCCGGCCATACCCACAACGGCCAGGTCTGGCCGTTCAATTACATTGTCAGGCAGGTCTATCCGCATATTGCCGGCCAATACCAGTGCGCCGGCATGACCCTCATCGTCAGTCGCGGCACCGGTCTCTGGGGTCCGCGCATGCGCCTCTGGCAGCGCGGCGAAATCTCCCACATAACCCTTAAAAGAAAATAAGTAATAAGGGGTCAAATAAGGGGTCATTCTTCTACATTTCTACATTTCATTTTGTGGTATAATTGTGATATGCGCGGGCCACGAATCTGCTATCCGGGTGCGGTGTTTCACGTGCTAAACCGTTTCGTCGACCGCCACCCTTTTTTCCATACCAGGGATGATTACCGCCACTTTCTGGACACCTATTTCAGTATCGCCCCGAATTTCAGCATCCGCACGTTTGCCTACTCTTTACTGCCCAATCACTTTCACCTGCTCCTGCAAGTAACCGAGAATAACATCTCCGCCTTTCTCAGGAGTTTTCTTTCACGTATTGCACGAGCATTGAATGCTCATCACAACCGGGCTGGTCATCTTTTTCAAGGTCGCAGCAAAACCTTGCTGGTGCAGGACGATTGCTACTTTCACACCGCGCTCGGCTATGTTCTGCTCAACGCCACGCGCGCCAGGCTTTGTGCGGATATTTACTCGTATCCTTGGGACAGTGTCGGCGAAATGTTGCATCCTTCCCGCTGCCGCATTGCACGGCAGGCCTTAGGATGCTTTCTTGTCGGAGACGCTTTCGCCGAGTTATCTCCAGCAGAACAAATTCGATGGTTAAGGCAATGGTTGCCAACACTGGATCCCGACACAAACCTGCAGGAATTTCAGCAAGCGCATCGCGGCTGCATGCTCGGCAGTGCCGGGTTTCGCCAGCGTGTGTTGCAGCGTTCCGAGCGCAGAATCGTCAACCAAACCGGCAGTCGGCGCAAAGCCGACCGTCCACACCATCCATATCAGTGGCAGGATTTCGTCAGCGCCGCTCAGCATGCTGTGGACAAAACTGAAAATGGCTTTGGGGGCTGGCGCAACTCTTCCGCTGCGGTACGCTGCCTGACATATTACCTGGCACACGAAATCGGCTGTTGGCCATGGCGTAAGGTTTGCATTGCCGCCGGATTGCAGGAGTCATCCGTTTCCCGCATTTCTGTTGCGACAACCCGCTTGCGCAGGAATCCCGTTCAGCTGAACATCGCCCAATCCGCAACAACCTTTCTCTTGTCGACCAAATGTAGCAATGTAGAAGAATGACCCCCAATATTAACTAAAGGATAACCGGGGAACGGAAGAACATGGCGGTGTCGACGTCGGTGTCGTAGCGCTCGAATTTCTTCTCCTTTTCCCGCCAGAATTCCGCGAAGTCGCGTTCCGGGTAATAGCCCAGGCAGGTGGTGAAGCGCCGCATGAACGCCGCGCAGCGCTCCGGGTGCCCGTCGCGGCGGGCGATGAAGGCGCGCGTCAGATAGGCCAGCGTCGAGAAGGTGCTGGCGACAACCGCGATCCCCGACCGGTGATAGTATTCTTTCATCAGATGCTGCAGCAGATGCTGCGTGGTCAGGTAGCTGATGCGCCCCGCGCTCTTCTCCATCCGCTGGAAGCCGACCGGCATGGAGAACAGTTCGGTCTGGCTGCGGTAGGCAACCTCCGCCAGCATCGGTTCGTACGGCTCGCGGAAGGCGGCCGGGTTCTCGTCGAGTTTCTTGTAGCGCGGGATCTTGAACCGGCACTGCATCTTCTCGCCGGCAAAGTCATCGACAATTTCCAAATGCAGTTTTTCACCCGCCTCCTCGTACCGCGAGCCGGCCAGCATCAGAAACGATGCCCGGCGATTTTCCCAGAACATCTCCAAACCGCACAACGCATAGCCCAGCGTCTCGGCGATATGATGGCACAGATAATTCGTATTCGCCACTTCATAAAACAGGCGCAATTTGCCGCTGTCCTGCGCAGCGTCGTGCAACAGCACGCGCCGCACCTGGTCGAGGAAAAGCTCACGCTTGCACAAATTGCCCTTGCTGCCGCAAAACCGGCGGCTGAGATATATGTCCGTGACCTGCAGCGGCGTTTCGCGCAGGGTGTACGGGGCATGGCGCCGGCGCGGTTTCACCTGCACTGTAAGCAAGATGGGCGTCTGATAGCGGACCCGCTCCGCCGCGAATACCCCGGGACCGAAACTGTTGATCTGACAGGCCATGAGCTGGAACAGGTCATGGTCGAGGCGATTGACCACCACAAATCCGGCCCGCCCGTAAATCGTGTCCGCTGCCTCCGGGATGGGAATCGCCAGAAAGGCATCGGTGAAAGTCTCAAACTCCTCCTCGCTGATCTGACGGCCGCGCCGGCCGCTCACCAGCTGCTTGGCCTGTTCGCGAAATTGCTCGAACTGCCCGGTCAGAATGACCTGGCCCGGTTCCAGTGCCGCATTCTTCGCCTTGCGTGCCAACGTCCCGCCTCCATGCCTCAGTCAATCGCTATTCCTACCATTATTGTATGGTTCGCGTCAACCTGATATAGCTGCTGGTTCTGACAACTGTCATGGTTCCTTGATCATTCCTTGCACAGGAACAGGTAATGCCTATCCCAAAACAACAGCGAACCAATCGCTGTGAATAGCCCAACCGCAATAGCCCGCCAGTCCAAATACGAGGCCCGCAACCATGGGGATGCACGCCACCACCAGCAACCAGCGCTTCTTGGTCAGGGCGGTGACCCCGAACAAGGCCAGGGCCATGGAAAGCAGCGCCTCGGTCAAATCAAACTGGTCATCGCGGTAATTCAACGCCGCGTATTCCTGCTCAAACCCGCGCGTTTGCGCTTCGATTTCTTTCTTCTCGGTTTCATAGCGTGCCACCTTCTCACGATACCCGGCAAGTTGCGCGGCGATCCGCTGCTGCGCCGCCGCACTCTGCCCGGGCAATCCGGCCAGCACCGTCAGCTCCGCGACCATCGCCTCGGCGATATTCTGCTTGGTGCTCTTGGACTGGTAATACGCCCAGCCGTCGATGGCACTCGCCTGCGCCTTGTCCATCGCCTGGCCGACATTCCCCGCCTTGACTCCGCACAGCGCGAGGAACGTTGCCGTCAGGGTGACCAGCAGCGCGATGGTAGTCAGTTTCGATGCCCCGGCTTCTTCCGTGATCTCCTGCACCGCCTCGTCAACTTCGCCCATCGGTCGCCCCCCGCAATACAAGATTTGTCATCACGGCCGCGCCGGTCAGATGTCAGCCGCCGCCGGGAACCAATCCTCATCCAGTTCGAGCTGCAACTCGCGCGCAACCTGCACGATAACCGCGCGCTGCCACTGGCGCAAGCTGTCGTTTGCCTCGCCGCGCGCAAGGTTCCGCACCATGACCTGGCTCATGATGATCTGGCTGACGTCCGGATGGCGCCGGGCAATTTCCTGCTGCACCTTCGTCAGCAGTTTTTCGCGGCGCGCGACCTGATCGCCCGGCTCGCGCGGCCGGTACGGTTCCGCGGGCGGGGGCGGGCAGAGCGCCAGCTGCTGGCCCGCCTGTCGCCCGCGCTGCGCCGCCTCGTGCCAGTCGCGCGCCTGCCGTTTGACGAAGGGATGGACCCCGCGCAGCTCATGCCACCCCGCCGCATCTTCCGGCGGATTCTGCGCCAGTTTGAGCAGCAGCAGGTTATTGATGATCTGGTAGGGCGGCTTGTCCGCCGCCTGCGCCGTCTGCTCGCGCAGGGCATGCAGTTCGCGCAGCACCTCGCGCGCGAAGCGCGGCAGTTTCTTCGCCCCCTTCACCCGCAAGTGCGGCTCGGGATCGGCGGTGAAGCGAATGCTTTCCAGGCGCCGGCATTCTTCCGCATGCCATGCCAGCCGGCCTTTCTCCTGCAGTTCGCCCTTCAACCGCTCATGCAGCGCCAGCAGCGTGCGCACATCATGCGCCGCATACTCCCGCATGCGCGCGGCCAGCGGGCGCACCGTCCAGTCATCCGCCTGGCACCCCTCCTCCTTGTCCACGCCGCAGTAGTCATGCAGCATCCCCGCCAGTCCAAGCCGCTCGCGCCCGAGCAGGTGCGCCGCCTTGGCCGTGTCGAAGATGTTGCGCGGATGGCAGGCAAACTGCTTGTCGAGCAGCAGGAAATCGCTTTGCGGATCGTGCATCACCTTGAGCACCTCCGGTGCCAGCAGCACCGCCCACAGCGGGGCCAGATCGAGCTTGGCCAGCGCATCGATCAGCCACACCTGCGCCCCGTCAGCGATCTGCACCAGACACAGGTAATTGCCGTAATGATGACAATTCCATTCTCCTTCAAAATCGACCGCCAGCGCCGGCGCCGCGGCAAAATGCGCGCAGGCCGCATCCAGCGCGTCCTGCGTTTCAATCAGGGTGCAATCCGTCATGGCATCATCCGATGGCGGGCGAGAAACTCGGCTTCATCCCGCGCCGCAAGATAGGGGTTGTGCCGCTTCTCATGGCCCAGCGTCGCCGTCGGCGTCGCCCCGTAATTATGGCCACTGTATACCACCAGCGCATCGGGCAGGGCGCGCAATAGCTGCAGCGAGCGGTATAATTCCCGCGGCTCGCGCGCCGACCCGCAATAATCAACAAACAGCGTATCCCCGGTGAACAGCCCGTCCTGAAAGCGCAGGCAGATGCTCCCCGGCGTGTGCCCCGGCGTGTGAATCACCGTCAGCAGATCACCACCGATGTTCAGCTGCTCGCCGTCGACCAGCAGCCGCGCCCCGGCCACCCCGGCCCCGTCGAGGCGGTGGAGCGCAAGTTGCGCACCCGTCGCCGCCAGCACCGCCGCATTACCCTCCGTGTGGTCATGATGACCGTGGGTATTGACCAAGTAACGAACCGTGACGCCGCGTTCACGCACCGCCGCCAGCAGCGGGGCGAGATCCCCGCAGGGATCGATCACCACCCCGTCGCGCGTCGCCTCCGCGTATGCCAGATAACTGAAATTGCCGTCCAGGCCGCCCGTCAGGAACTGCCGGATCATGCCCGGCCCTTGACGGCCATGGGCAGGCCTGCCACCATGAACAGCACGGAATCCGCGGTTGCCGCCAGCCGCTGGTTCACCCGCCCAAGCAGGTCGCGATACATCCTCGCCAGCGGCGTATCCGGGACAATGCCCAACCCCACCTCGTTGCTTACCAGCAGCCACTGCGCGGGATGCGCGGCAATGAAGGTCAGCAGCGCATCAAGTTCCGCGTCCATCGCCCGCTGCGCAACGTCGGCGGCAGGGTCATCCCCCAGGGCGAACACGACATTATTCACCCATACCGTCACGCAATCAAACAGCACCTGGTCAGGCCGGCCGTCCGACCACGCCTGTGCCAGCGCTGTCGCCACCTGACGCGGCGCCTCGCAGGTTCGCCACTCTGCCGGCCGCGCGGCGCGATGGTTGATGATACGCACGCGCATTTCGTCATCGATTGCTTCCGCGGTGGCGAGGTACAATACCCTGCCACCTGCCGCCCGCGCCTGCGCTTCGGCGTACCGGCTCTTGCCCGACCGCGCACCGCCGAGGATCAGGGTCAGCATCCGTTCAGCCTCCAAAACTCGCCGGTCAGTATCGCGGCAAACGCCACCCAGGCGAAATAGGGGATGAGCAGCCAGCCAGCCGGCCGGTGCACCCTCCGGAATTTTATGATGGTTGCCGCGATCAGCGCAAGCAGGAGGATGATGGTCGCCAGCGCCATCCCCAGCGCATGCCAGCCGAAAAAGACCGGCGTCCACGCGGCATTCACCAGCAGCTGCAGGGCAAACAGCGCCAGCGCAGCCCGTACTGCCGCCGCCTGTTCCTTCCGCCGCCGCCAGACCTGCCACGCCGCGACCGCCATCAGCGCATACAGCGTCACCCATACGGGTGCGAACAACCACGCGGGCGGATTGAACCACGGCTTGGTCAGGCCGGCGTACCAGGTCGGGATCTCCGACCGGGTGAACAACGCACCCAGCCCGCCCGCCGACTGGCAGACCACCACGAACAATAGCAGCATGGCATAATCACGACGGGTCATCGAGCCATTCTACCTGAAATATTCAGCCGCGACGAATGCCCGGGTCACGGCAGGAGCAATGCCACTGCCAGCAACGCCAGCGCTTCCGCACCCTCAATAATCGCACCGTACACGTCGCCGGTCAATCCGCCCAATCGTGCCATCGCCAGCCGCGCCACCAACAGCAATGCCGCCAGCGCCCCGCCCAGCGCCAGCAGGCCAGCCAGGCCGGCAACGATCACTGCTGCACCGCAGGTCAGGGTTGCTGCCGCCAGCTGCAGCGGTCCGACCCCCGCGCGGAACCGGTCGCCCATACCGCCCGGCCGCGCGTTCGGCCAGAACTTCGCCGCCAGTACCACCGCCCAGCGCGCCGTCAGCGGCGCCAGGAGCAAAACCCACGGCGTCCGTATCGCCGTCAGTGCGGCACATTTGACCAGCAGCAACACCACCAGTCCGATCACGGCAAAGCTGCCCGCCTGCGGATCCTTCATGATTTCCAGCCGCCGTTCGCGCGGCAAAGCGCAAAGCAGGCCGTCGCAGCAATCGCCCCAGCCGTCGAGATGCAGCCCCCCCGTCAGCGCCGCCCACAACGCCAGCGTCAATGCCGCCGCGAGCATGCGACCGCCCGGCCCGGCACCGGTCAAACCAGTCGTCGCCGCGTACACCGCCAGCAGCGCCACGCCCAGCAAAAAACCAACCAGCGGATACCACGCCATCGCTGCACCGGGATTATCCCCCGGACGGGGCGACACCGTGACCGGCAACACCGTCAGCAACGCCAGCGCCCGCTTCAGATTGTGCATCCTGTTCTCCTTGCCCGCCGCTGCGGCAGTGTTCCCTGCCGCCGGTATGCCTGTCGCCGGACAGGCACTTTCACCACAACCATGGGCGGCACAATCGAGGCCGTCCGGTGCTGCTGCTTTCATCACTGCCCGTCCGCCTGCCAGCCACCGCTTGCGGCGGGGGCGCCAGCAGCCGGCCGTTCCCGCCCCGTCTGCCGCGTTGATTGGCCGGCAACCGCCCCTGCCCGCACGATGACGCCGTCAGATACCGCCATTCAGTCCTTGTCGCTCACGCCCGCCTCGGCGAAAGTAGCCATCTCGCCGAGAATGCGCGCCGCTGCATCGATAAAATGAAAAGCCAATACCGCGCCCGTCCCCTCACCCAGCCGCAGATTGATATCCAGCAGCGGCTGCAGGCCAAGATGCGCCAATGCCAGCGCATGGCCGGTCTCCTGCGAGCGGTGCCCCGCAATCAGGAACTGCTTCAAGTTGGGCGCCAGGGTGCAGGCGATCAGCGCCGCCGCGGTGCTGATGAAACCGTCCACCACCACGGGGATCCGCGCCGCGCCGGCAGCCAGCATCGCCCCGGCAATGCCGCCGATCTCAAACCCGCCCACCGTCGTCAGCACCGCCAGTCCGTCCGTCGGGTCAGGCCGATGCCGCGCCAAACCGCGCTCGATCGCGCTGATCTTGCGTTCCAGTCCCGCATCGTCCACGCCCGTGCCGCGACCGGCGATGGCACGCGGGGTGGTGCCGGTGATGGCGCAGATGATCGCCGCCGAGGGCGTGGTGTTGCCGATCCCCATATCCCCGCAGGCGAGCAGATCCAGTCCGCGCGCAACTTCCTCGCGCACCGCCCGGATGCCCAGTTCCAGCGCCGCCACCGCCTGGTCCCGCGTCATCGCCGGTTCCTGCGTGAAATCCTTCGTCCCGCGCGCAATTTTGCCCGCCAGCAGGTCGGGATGCCCGGGCAGTTCGCCCGCCACGCCCGCATCCACCACGCGCACGCGCGCGTGCGACTGGCGCGCCAGCACATTGACCGCCGCTCCGCCGTGCAGAAAGTTCACCACCATTTGCGGCGTCACCGCCTGCGGAAAGGCGCTTACCCCCTGCGCGACCACCCCGTGATCGCCGGCAAAGACGATTACCGCCCGCCGGGCGGGAAGCGGCGGCGGACAGGTGCCGGTAATCCCGGCCAGTTGGATGCCGATGGCTTCGAGCCGGCCGAGCGAACCGGCCGGTTTGGTCAGGTTGTTCTGCCGCGCCGTGGCGGCGGCCATAACCGTTTCGTTGAGTGTACCGATGGCGTTGATGGTTTCCTGCAGCATGCGCATTGTCCTTCGACTGCGGTTGTCCCTGACAGGCGCGCGGCATTCGGTCAAGCAGAAGGCCGGCAAATGTCGTTGCGTGCGACCTTTGCCCATGCTCTCCCGGGCGGGAATCCTGACTCGCAAACCCGCCCGTCGCGCCACGCGCGGCGGCCGGAATTGCTCACAGTGGCACGACCGTGCCGGTGTTGCACCGGCTTTCCCCGCCTCCGGCGGATATCAGCAGCGGGCGCATGGTAACACCCGCGGTCATGACTGTCAATGCCCGTTGCCGCCAGCGGCCCGCTTCGGGTAACGCAACCCTGACCGCAATCTGGCCTGGCTGCGCCGGCTGCCGCCACCGTCCCGCAGCGCGCCGCTCTGCCGGCATTGACAGTCCGCACTGCCCCATGCTATCGTTTCTCCGTCGGAGGGGGCATTATGAAGAAGAAATCTGCCGCGGCAACCAGCCGGGTTTCGCCGGAACGGACCATCGTCCAGCATACCGAAATGTTCTCCGCCGTCATCGAGCTCACCGACCGCGGTTATGCCGTTGAGCATGCCCGCGAGCTGATTACGGGCGAACTCACCAGTCTGCATGGCCTGCTCGCCATGTACCCCTCGCCCGCGTTCTACGCCTGTGTCGAGCAGCGGTTCGCCCTGAACGAGCGGATCCTGCATCATCTCGAACAGCGCCTGACCGAACTCGACGGCGAGCCCGACGAATTCCGTCCCGCGCTCAACTGACGCGCCGCCCGCCGTGCCGCGCACTCTGCTCACCCTGCAGTTCGACGGCACCGACTTCTGCGGCTGGCAGTACCAGCCGGGCCAGCCGACCGTCCAGCAGACGCTCAACGCAGCACTCAATCTGCTCTATCACGGCCCGGTCGTGCTCACCGGCGCCGGCCGCACCGATAGCGGCGTGCATGCCCGCCACCAGGCCGCGCATTACGATAGCGACGGCCGGTTTCCGCTCGACCGCCTCGTCCCCGCGCTAAACGCCAACCTGCCCGGCAGCATCCGCGTGCTCAACGCCCGCGTCGTGCCCGATGATTTCAGCGCGCGGTTCAGCGCGGTGCGCCGCGAATACCGCTATTTCATCCGGACCGGACCGGTCAGCAGCCCGTTCTTCACCCGCTTCGCCTGGCATCATCCGCGCCCGCTCGCGCTGGCGCCGATGCAGGAAGCCGCCGCGCACTGGCTCGGCACCCACGATTTTGCCGCCCTCTGCGCCGACGACCCGGCGGAAATGAAGACCCAGCGCACCATCCTCGCAACGGACGTCACCGCGCACGGACCGTTCTGCTGCTTCACCGTGGCGGCACCGGCATTCCTGCGCAGCCAGGTGCGGCGCATGGTCGGGCTGCTCGCCGGCGTCGGCCGCGGCGACTGGCCGCCGGTCACCGCGCGGGATGTGCTCACCGGCGCGGCGGCGCGGCCTGCCAAACTCACCGCACCGGCCAACGGCCTGTTCCTCTGGGCCATCACCTATCCCGGTATCAGTGATGACCTCCCCGGCGGGCTCATCTTCCCCGGCTGAGCGCCCGATGCGCCTGCTGGCTGCGGTCGTTGTGCTGCAACTGCTGGTCGTCCTGCTGGTCTGTTTCCTTGCCTGGCATGATCCGCTCACCCCGACCGGCGTCACCCTGCACGGCGCGCGTTACCTCGCCGACAATTTTGACCGCTTGTCCTATCTGTACCGCGGCCAGTGGGCGGTGATGGGTGGCGTTCCCTATCGCAGCCATTACTCCGACTATCCCCTGCTGATGACACTCTATTACGGCCTGCCGTTCCTGCTGACCCGCGAGCCGCGCCTGCTGATGATGTTCCTGCCGCTGACCAATCTGCTCTGGCTGTTGCTGCTGCTTGCGGGCAGTGTCCGCCTGGCCCGGTCACACCTGCCCCTCGCCGGTTTCTGGCTGCTCCCCACGACCGCTTATTTCGTCGCCAACCGTTTTGATATTATTCCCGTTGCGCTCGTCGCTGCCGCCCTGCTGCTGCTGGCACGCCGGCATTTCCTCACGTCAGCCGCGCTGCTGGCGCTGGCGATCAATGTGAAGTGGTATCCGGCCGTCATGCTCCTGCCGGTGCTCATGCACCTGCGCACGCAGGGCATACCCGGGCGCGCACTGCTGCGCTTTGTCGCGGTCATTGTCGTCGTCACCCTGGCGTTGCATGCCGCGGGTTGGCTGCTCGCCGGGTCCGCGTCGCTCGATCCGTACCGGTTCCATGCCGTGCGGCCGGACGAGCCCGCAGCACTGGCCGGTGCGCTCCTCGCCCTGGGCGGCGATGGCCTGCGCTGGTGCTGCCTTTCACCGGGTACTATCGCTGGCGTGATGGTGCCCGCACTGCTCACCCTGCTCTTCTGGGGTGCCGCAATACTGCTGCCGTTGCGATGGCCGGCCCGTACCATGCCCGCGCTTGTTGCGCAGGCGGCGGCCTGCTGCCTCCTGCTCATCGCCGGATCACGGATCTATTCCCCGCAATGGTTCCTCTGGTATTGCTCGCTCGCCGCACTCTCTCTTTCCACCAGACGCGACACGCTGCTGCTCGCGGCAGTTTCCCTTGCCAGCTATGTGCGTTTTCCGGTGCTGTTCGACCTGATTGGCGACGGGCAACCGTATGCCGCCTGGTCGCTGCTGATCTGGTTGCTGAACTTCCTGCTGCTCGCCCGCCTGCTGCGCTTCAGCACAAATCCCCATCCAGGTTCATCCTGACCTGCATGCGCATTTGCCGGTTTGCCGGACTATTGTCAACCGGTCACACCGCCAACGCTTCTGTCTCGGATTGCGTTGCTCGCGTATCGTGTTGATTCAGAGCATGCCATGACATTTCATAGGTTATTTTGACACAGTGACACTGTTGTATTGTCAAGAACCCTACGACGATGCATAATGACGCATGCAACAGCACCAGTTGAAGGGTTAACGCTGTAACACTATCCCGCGCGCGGCCAATGCCGCGCGCACCCGCGGCGAAGTGAGTGCCGCCAGTTCGCGCTCGCGCGAATCCGTCAAACGGCTGCTGCAGCGCAGGTCATTATCGCAATAACCCGGATGCACCATGAACTCGGTTGCTCCGTCGGGCAGGGCAGTGATGATTGCCAGTAATCCCGCTTCATCGAGCCGGCCAACTGCGCGCTGACCGGCAAAATGACGCAGGGCAGGGTGCGGGGATTCGGTTATCGCGAGTTCCGCCAGACCGCGCATGAGCAGATCCGCCGCCACCGCCGTTGCCGGATAGGGGATCGTTGTGATCACGGTATCGCCCGGCCGGCGAATGCGCCGGATATCGAATGCCCGCGCCACACTGACGAATTCACGCCAGACAAACGGCAGGCAATGCAGATGTTTGTGGCAGTCAATATGGCCGATGCGAACTCCCGCGTCGACCAGCTTCTGTGCCTGCGCCGCCAGTTCCGCCCGCAGTACCCGAGGCGGACAAACCGCGAGCATTGCCATTGCCGCCGGATAGGAACGCGGGAAGCAGCCGTCACGCGCGCAGAGTTCGCGTGCCGCAGTCAATGGCCGAAACGGGCCGGCGAGCACCGCATGCAGACCAAGCGCAAGGTTCGGCAAGTCGCGCGCCCGAACCACCGCATCGGCGAACGCCGGCGCCACCGCCATCAGCGTCGTTGCCGTGACAATCCCGCGCGCATGCGCCTCGGCAATCCCGCGGTTCACCCCGACGGTATATCCGAAATCGTCCGCATTAACCGTCAGCGCCGCGCCATGAGGGTTCACGTGTATGCCGTCCTCCGCTGTTCGCTGCATGCCCTGCGCATTTTCATTCATCCGGGTTCCGGCAAACGAGTCAATGTGTCAGAATGGCCCCCTGCGTGGACCCCGGCGGTGAAATGTTCGCCGTAGATGACGCTGAGCGAGGTGTACGGAAGCCACCAGTAGAGGGTGACGCGCGCCGGCGGCGCCGGTTCCGCGGTGATCGTGTACCGGACCTCAACGGGATAGCGCCCTTTCAGCAGCTCAGTGGGGGCGCTGACGAAATGCGTCCCCGCGGTATCGCTGACCTGCAGCAGCTGCACCCCGCCCAAGGTCATCGTCGCCGGGCCGTGCGCCATCAAGCCGAAGCGGTAGCCGACTCCGCCCACCGGACAGTCGAGCACGCCGCGCCAGACGAGCGTGCTCCCCGGCGTCAAACTATAGCGACGCTGCCATTGCCCGAAATAGTCGACGAAATTGATATCGCGCACCGGCATGGTGAAATACGGTTCTGTCGCACCGGGTGCACACGCCGACAGGGTGACCTGTTTGCCGCTGTTCGCACCATACCCGATTTGCAACGCCGCGAGCAGCGCCAGCAGCAGGGTCAGCGCCAGCCACGGCGCGATCCCCGCCAGCAGGCCGCGCAATTTCAGCGTCATCCAGAACAGCAGCAGCACCAGCAGCAGCGGCACCACCAGCCAGCCGCGCACCAATCCGTAGCCGCGCAGGTGCAGCCAGCCGAAATCATAGAGCGCCGGCATGACACCGCGCCCGTCGATAATCCCCACATTCCACACTGGCACCGCCATGAGCGGATCGACCTGCGCATAATCGGTCGCGGTATTGATCACCGCCAGCATTTCGATCAGCGGATCGTTGAATTCAACCGCCACCGCCATCACCTGCAGCCCGATCCCGAGCAGGGCGAGGATAATGAACGCCACATTGCCGGCCGGCCGGCCGCGCCCGAGCACGCTCCCCACGGGAAGCATGAGCAGCGGCAGCACCTTAAGCAGATAGCGATTGCCGTAGCACCAGTTGGCCGACCAGTTGCACCACTGCCCATAGAGCAACAGATAGAGCAACGTCACCGCAACGATAAAAAGCAGTTCCGGCCGGTGCGCCCGCCACCACGCCCGCCAGCCGAACAGCGTCAGAATAATAACCGGCGAGTAGAAAAACAGCGAGCGGCCGGGCGACAGCAATTGCCCGTACAGACCATACCAGAGCGGCGTGGAAAAACTCTCCTGCGCCAGCCGCGGGTCGGCGATAATACTGCCGAACCGCGCATAATTGAATCCCGCGGCAAGCAGCACGAACGGGACGAACCCTGCCGTCAGCCAGCCAAGCGCCCGCCACTGTTCCGGCCGCGGCCGCCCGCTCACGAGCAGATAGAACCCGGCAACCGGGAACAGCAGCAGCGAATCGAGGCGCGTATGCAGCATAATCCCGCACACCACGCCGGCCAGCAGCGCCGTGCGGACGCAGCCGGTACGGCGCCAGCGCCAGAGCACCGCCGCCAGTCCCAGCAGCAGCAGCGTCGCCACCGGTTCATAGAAATCATATTTGCTGTAAGGCCAGAGCAGCGTTCCAAGACCGAGCCCCAGCGCGAGGATGAATGCGCGCCGCGGCGCATAGAACTGGGCCGCCACCCCGTAAAACAGGCCGAGCAGCGCACCCGTTACCAGCGGATTGAGTAGCGACCCGAAAAACGCCTGGGCATCGGCCGAGCCGTCTGTCAGGCCCGCCTGCGCCGCCAGCGCACCAAGTCCGTACAGCGGCAGTCCGAGCAGCGACGGGACGATGCCGTACTGGCTGGCGAACAGCGGCGGATGGACAATGCTACACGTCACCCGCCACAGTTCCTTGCCGTCCTGCGAATAATAATGACCGCCCGCAGTCAGCAGATAGAGCGCCGCAAAGAGCAGCGCCACCCATCCTGCCGCCCGGCCGGAGCCAATGGTTGTCATGCGGCGATTATAGTCACTGCCCGACAAAAACGCAATGCGCGAACGCTACTGGTCGCCATAGATGCGGCTGATCGGCTCCGCCCACGGGTCAATGATGTCCGTGCCGAGCGCGTACACCGACCATAAGCCGTTCACCTTCTGCGCCACCAGCAGTCCGCCCGGCCGTTCCTCATCAAGCTGGCCGTTCGCCTTAATCGGGTTATACACCCCGGTGGCGCGATTGCCGCGCACCTGCACATTATCGACCCGAAACGGATACTGCGCGCGATCCGCCGCACTGCCGTACTGCTCCATCGCCGCCCGCGCCAAAGCAACCTCGTCAGTGACCGGCGGGACAGCGCTCGGCGCAGGCGGTGGCAGCGTCGTCGCCGGCACGGGTTGATTGGGTGCAGGCAACGCCGGTACAGGTTCCACCGCAACCGGCTGTACTGGTTGTGCCGAGAAATACCACCAGCCGCCGACAATCCCGATCAGCGCCAGCACGCCCGCACCAAGCAGCACAATCACTGCAATAACGATGATCCATACCACTTTTGCACTGCCTCGTTCCTGCCGCATCGTCGCCTCCGTCAAACTGCCGAGCACATATCCTACCAGCATCACCCGGTGCAGTCAATTTTTTCGCGTCAATCTGCACCTGCTGCAAACCCGATATCGTTCGCGCATTCGTGCGCAGCCCGCGCGCGAGCGGCGTCACACCGGCTGATCTTGCGCCGCAGCGGGCGCAAACCACCGCCCCCGCAGGACACACATCACATAACACCCGCTGCTTGCTGTCTCCAGATTACCACTGCCGTGCCGCTATCGCTGTCGTTTACCCCTGCGAATGGCGTGCGACCAGGGCAAACACCGTCAGCGGCTCATCCTTGCCCGCCACCGTCGCCGGCGGCAAGTCGCGCACCGTGAACGCCTCGCCGACGGCGGCGCGGGTCACATCGCTGATCAGGATATCGGTCGCGTAATGCTTGGTGAGCTGCTCGATGCGTGAGGCGACATTGACGGTGTCGCCAATGACGGTATATTCCATTTTCTTGTCGGACCCGATATTGCCCGCCACCACCGGCCCGGTATGGATGCCGATCCCGATAGCAATGGGCGCCAGCCCGCGCGCGGCGCGCGACGCGTTCAGCTCGGCGAGCACCGCGCGCATGCGCAACGCCACACGGCAGGCGCGCTGCGGGTCGTCGGCATGCTCCTGCGGCGCGCCGAATACGGCGAGCAGCCCGTCGCCGATAAACTTGTCGAGCCGCCCCTCCTCCGCCACCACCGAATCGACCATGTGGGTCAGATAGTCGTTAAGAAACGCGACCACTTCCGCGGGCGGCAGCGCCGCCGCGAAACGGGTAAACCCGCGGATATCGGACATGAGGATGGTCGCCTGCCGCGTCTCGCCGCCGAGATGCAGATGCCCGTTGAGCACCTCGTCGACCACCTGGGCGGTGACGTAGCGCCCAAAGACATCGCGGATGTAATCGCGTTCGCGCAGGCCGCGCAGCATGCGATTGAACCCCGCCTGCAATTCGCCCAGTTCATCCGCCGCGGTGACCGGGACCGCCGCATCGAGCTGGCCGGCGCGCACGCGCTGCGCCGCCGCCAACAACCCCTCCACCGGCGCACTGACGCTGCGCGCCACCAGCAGCGCCGCCCCGATCGCCGCCAGCACCGCGAAAAGCGCGACCAGCAGCGCCATCGCCGCCAGCAGATCGAGCCGCATCATCAGGACGATGACCCCGATGGTGACCGCGGGCACCCCGCCCGCGGCGAGGAAGAGCGCGATCAGCCGCGTGCGCAAACCGAACATCCGCACCGGTGCGCGTGCCGTCAGCAGGTCAGCCGGAAAGAGCCCGGGCAGCGCCGCCGCCACCGCATGCTCGAGCAGCAGGAAGGTCGCCAGCGCGGAAAAAACGCCCCCCACCCCGATGGTGCCGAAGAGCACGTACCACGCATCGCCCGCGGGCATGCCGCCCCCGAACACCCTGCCCGTTGCGGCGTCGAACCAGTAGAGCAGGGCAAAGAGCACACCGCCGCCGCACCAGTGGCGGAAGGCAATCCCCGCCGCCGCACGCGGCAGCAGCGCCAGGTGTTCCAACGCCGCCGCTGCCGGTTCACCGGTGGCGAAATAGCGGCGGATGGTCGCCGGTTCCGGCCGGGCGTAATTGACCGCCACCCCGCTGATGCAGAACAGGGTCGCCACGCCCGCCGCCGCCGCGAACGCCTGCGCCGCAATGGCGTCGGGGACATGCACGGAAAAGTAGGCGAAATAGAGGATGGTGAAGAGCGCGCCGAGCAGATTGGCCACCACGCCGGGCAGAATTAGTTTCAGGATCACATTGCCCGACACCGCCGGGCGCGCGGGTGCTGCGGTCATTTCATACGCTCCCCGCCCGGAGCAGGTCGCGGCTGCGCGGTACGGCCAGCCGCTGCGCCAGCTCCGGTTCGTCCGGCGTCATGATGCGCTGCCGGCGGCTGATGATGATGGCCATATCAGCAGGGCTCGGCCGCAAGCAAATAGCGCGAAACCGGCAAGATGCGCAGGCGCACCTGCTGCGCATCCCGATGATACCGGCGCAGCATGGCCAGCGCCTGGGTTGCCTTCGCCGCG
>CAZFBR010000011.1:0-29930 GCA_964517215.1 uncultured bacterium | reverse complement strand
GATTACGCGGCGGCATCGGCCTGCGCCGCCTGTGTCTACTGGGCGGAAAGCAACTGCAATCTCGATCCGGTTCTGTGCTTGCTGACGCGCTAAACCCCGGCAATCAGTCCCAAAGCGGCAGGACGCGGCCGATCATTCCCGGGATGGGGGGCACACCGAGCATGGCGCAGACGGTGGGCGCAATATCGGTAATACTGGCGGGAAGGTTGACGGTGCGGCCCGCGGTGATGCCCGGGCCGACGACGATGAACGGCACATAACGCTCGGCGGGATGCAGCATGTAGGAATGATCGATTCCGGCGATGCCGTGGTCGGACATGACCACGCAGGCGCCGTCGGCGAAGAATCCCGTCGTGCGCAGGTGATTGAAAAAGTCCCAGAGCAGCTCCTGCGCGGGGAAGAGCGCGTCCGCATACGCGCGGTTTTCGCTCCCGTAGATGTGGCCGGTATGATCGACCGTGCTGAAATCAAAAATGTACAGCTGATGCTCGTCGCGGGCGACATCGTCGCGCAGCTGCGCCAGCAGCGCACGGTCGGCGGCGTCGGTTGACTGCCCAATGAGTGTCGCCACGGAGACATCCCACGACGGCTTGGAAAAGTGCTTGATATGCATCGAACCGTAGATGCGGGCCGGCACGATATCGGGCAGGCCGGTGACTTTGATCTGCGATCCGTAATTGTTGGACAGCAGCCCGTGCACCGGCGGATGTACGCCGGTGAGGATGCTGGCGAACGCGGGATTGGTGAGCGCGCGGTAGACGGTGGTCAGCCCGTGCGGAAATGAGACCCCTTGCCGTTCCCATTCACGGAAACGCGCATATTCGGGCCGGCGGAAGACATCGAGGCGCATCCCGTCGATATTGAGCATAACAATGCGCCGCACCCGGTGCGGCTGCTTCTGTAGCACAATGGGCGGCAGCGGCCGGGCATGCCGTTTCAGGAGGGTACGAACGATGAACATACCGATCACCAGGATGCTGGTGCTGATGATTACCGAAGGGGCGTTGCTGAAGTCGATCGTGAGCGTGCCGCCCGCGACAATGAAGGGGAAGAGCACTGACATGGAAAAGCTGGTGGTGGTCGGTGCGATGGTCGTGAGCGAATTGGCCATCATGCGCAGGGGAATAGTGCCGTCGCGCTTCACCAGAATATTGGGCAACCCGAGCAGGAAAAACTGGCTGAACAGCACATAGACGACGGCGAAGAGCAGCGCCCATGCCAGCGTAAGCCAGAAACCCGATGCGAGGGTGTTGACCAGCACTGCTGCGATGCCAAACGGAATGAAGTACGGGTGAAAGTCGGCGCGCTCGCACGCCAACACGTAGGCCAACGCCAGGATGCCGTATGAAATAAGGAGAATAAACAGGCGCACAAACAGTGCATCCAAACCTTCATTATACATCAGGTTGTTAATATAGATGCGGTCGGCATCCGCACCATTGACACAAACTGTCTCGGGATAATGTGTGTGCGGGAAGGACGCCAGGATTTCGCGAAGCCTGCCATTCAGGTCGGTGGAAACGATTAGGGTAAGCGAGATAGCGAACAGCACGGTGACGAGGGTATGGGTGTTGATGGTGTTGAAGAAGTAGAGGCCGCGGACGCCCCAATCCTCCCACCACGCGGCGCGGCGGACGGTCATGGATGCAGGCTCCGGCGGGCGAGGGCGTGGCGCAGGAAATTGCCGGCGGGAAAGACCAGACGCGGTTCGAGATAGCAGACGAACATCTGGCGCGTGCAGGCACGGCAGACGCGGAGTCCGGCGACGGTGGCCCGATAGGCGGGCGAGTCAAGCAACCGCCGCAGGTCGCCGTCGTAGGTGAACCGGCACTTGCCGCCGCAGCCGAGATAGCAGGGAAAGACCTCGCCCGTCTCGATGATCTTGACATGATGGGTCGGATAGAGGCAGGAGCTGCCGACGGCGGGCACGCAGCCGGTGCGGCGGAATTCGGGGAGCCAGGCCAGAAAGGTGCGGCTGTTGAGCACCTGCGGCTGCGCAGCCAGCTCGCGGCTGAAGTCGCGCCACTGCGCGGTGGTGGCGTCGTGGGCTGCGGGACGACTGCCGTCCCACGCCAGTTCCGGCTGGAACTTGTGGAACAGCCCCGCGGCGCGCACTGCGGCGGTCAGCGTCCGCAGCTCGTCGAGGTTGTCGTCCATCACCACGCTGTTGACGACCAACATCAGGCCGGGGACGGCGTGATGGAGCTCCTGCAGCAGCGGCCAGACCTTCGCAAAGAGCCCGGTCCGGCCGCGCCGCCGGTCATGCCCGTCCTCCCAGCCGTCGAGGGAGACCGACAGTTCGGTCAGACCCGCGGCGTGTAATGCCTGCGCGCGCTCCACGGTCAGCAGTTCGGCATTGCTCACCATGTGCAGGTAGGGGATGCCCGCTCTCCGCGCCTGCGCGACGCGCTCGACGACATCCGGGAGCAGCAGCGGCTCACCGCCGGTGAGTGACAGGTAGACGACGCCGAGCCCGCCGAGGTCGCGGATCACGCTGTCGAACATCGTGCGCGGCATGGTATTGACGGCGGGGCGCGCCTGTTTCACATAGCAGAACGAGCAGTCGAGATTGCAGGCGTTGGTCAGGTAGACCGACGCGGAAAGCGGGCGCACGCCGCCGCCGAATCCGGCGCGGCAGTACCACGCCAGCACGCCGCGCAGCAGGCGCGCGCGCACGCGCGGGGCGCGGGTCAGGATGCCCAGCATGCCCGCACTCCGGCAGCGACCTGCCCGACGGTAATGGCGGTCAGGCAGCGGTTGCCGCGGCAATGCGAGAGTTTGCCGCGGAAGATGTTGAGGCAGGGGGAACAGGGGAACCCGGCGAACAGGACCTGCATCCCCCGGCTCAGCGGACCGTAGAGGTCAACGCATGGCAAATCGCAGGCGGCAGCGAAATGGAGCGGCCTGTTGTCATTGCTCACCAGCAGTCGCGGCCGGCCGGCTGGCGCGACACGATGGCGACGCGCCCGGAACAGGCGCATGACGAAGAGCAGGAACCAGTCCAGCCACAGGTCAAGACGGCGCACCGTGATGGTCATTATCGTTCCGATCAGCACCGCAGTGCGGCACTGGTTTCACTGCCAGCCATGCTACCACTCGCTCGCCTCGCCCGTCAATGGAAGCGCAGCAGCCTGCTGCCGGTGCGCTCGGTCGGAGCGATGCAGCTTGTCTGCCGGAAAATGCAGGCGGGGCTGCCGCTGCGGACGTCGGGAGCGGGGGGCGGGATTCAGGCGGCGGCCGGGGCAGCCGGGCGGTTGCTCAGGAAAAAACGGACCGCTTCGACGCAGATCCACACGGCAACGACGATGAGCGACAGGACAACGAGGAATTGGACATGATGCAGGGCGAGGGCGGTGCCGGCCGCCAGCCTGCTGAAGTAATCGAAAGACATCAGCCCCAAACTCCAAAACGTCATGACCAGCATGAATACCGCGGGCAGGGCGGTCAGCCAGATGCGCTTGCCTTCGCGGAACAGCCAGATGGAGACAATGAGCAGCGAAAGCGCGGCGAGCAGCTGGTTGGAGGTGCCGAAGATATTCCAGAACACCTTCCATGACGGCGCCGGCTTGCCGTCCATGACGACCGGCGGCAGGCTCATCATGCCCGCGGGCACGAGCAGGGTCAGCAGCGTGGCGACAACGCGCCCGGCCGTGCCGGTCCATCCGGTCAGTTCCATGAAGATGTAGCGGGCCATGCGCGTGGCCGAATCGAGCGAATCGAACACGAAGGTGGCGAAACAGAGCAGCCCGAACTGCAGGGCAAGGTGGATGGGAACATGGCCCAGCGTGGCGCGGTTGATGAACATGGCCACGCCCATGGCATAATCCGCATCGGGTGTCCGCTGGGGATTGGCAATAATCATGAAGGCGGCGAGTGAAATGCAGGCGATAACCGCCTCCATGAGCATGCCGCCGTACGCCACCGGCACCGCATCGGGCTCCTCGTCAAGCTGTTTGGAGGTGGTGCCGGCAGCGACGATGGAATGAAATCCGGAACAGGCGCCGCAGGCGATGGTGATGAACAGGATGGGAAAGAGCGGAGGAATGGTCTTGCCCGCATCGCTGAGCGACGACGTCAGGAACGAGAACCCGGTAAAGGCCGGCGCCTGGATGTCGAGCGTGCCGGTAACCCCGCCGATGATGCCGCCGGCAATGCCGGTGAGCATGATGAGATAGAGGAAATAGCCGCCGAGATCGCCGCGCGGCTGCAGCAGCAGCCACACCGGCATGATCGAGGACATGAAGCAGTAGCCCAGCAGCAGATAGTCCCAGATCAGCTGCGGGCGCGCGAAGGCATGCAGGCGGGTGATGTCGAACGGGATACTGGGCCCGATCACAATGACGAAAACGACCAGCGGCAGAAAAATGAGCCGGGCTTTGTCCGTGCTGATTCCGGCGAAGCGGATGGCCAGGCCCATGACCATGGCCAGGCCGATATATAGCACGGAAGAGGTGACCACCGCCGGCCCGGGTGCGGGCATGGCGGGATCGCCGGATTGCTGCACGAAAGCGCCGGCGGTAATATCGGCGAACACCACGATCAGATAGACCAGCGTGAACCAGACGAAAAAGAGGACGAGGAGAAACGACCGGCGGTTCATGTGCTGCTGGGCGAGCTTGGCCATGGAGAGCGCCCGATGGCGAATCGAGGCGACCAGCACCGCAAGGTCGTGAATGCCGCCGATGAAAATCGATCCGACAATGATCCACACCCAGGCCGGGAACCACCCGAAGTACATGGCGCCGAGAATGGGCCCGGCGATGGGTCCGGCGGCGGCAATGGCGGAGAAATGCTGGGAGAGCAGATAGGTCTTTTTGGCCGGCTCGAAATCCATGCCGTCGCGCTGCAGGTGGGCCGGTGTTTTGACGGTGGGGGTCAGTTTGAAGTACCGGCGCAAAAACGGCGCACGCAGCAGGTAGGCAACGTAGAGCACGCTGACGGAAGTGATAAAAAAGAGAATGAGCGACCAGTCCTTGACCACGGGTATCCCGACTCCTTTCCGGTTTGCATGGTGGTTGCCAGCGCCGGCGACGAGTGTAGCACTCTTTATGCACGCGGTCAATCAGCAAATTGCCGGGGGTCGTTGCCGGCGTGGCAGCGAGCGGGCGAAACCGCCGCAATGCGGTGATGATCTGTCGCAATCAGCAACTGGCGGTGCCGGATGATCCCGGCGGCGATGCGCATATCGTTGTGCCGGTGTACGGGCTGTGCTACCATCGGGGGAGCGTCGCCGGATTGCGCGGCGCAACGTGGCCGGTGACGGTGCCGACGGCAAACATGCGGAGGCGGAAATGGCCAGACCATGCGCGATGGTGGGGCGATGATCAGTGCGGAATTGCATGACCGGCGGACCTGGCTGGAACTGGCGTGTCTGCTGACGGGTGTGGCAGTCATTTTCCTGCTGCAGTTCGCCATCAGCCCGATGTATGACGCCGACAGCTACCTGCATATCCGCATGGCCGAATTCCTGCGCCTGCATGGGGTGGTGCATGCCTTCCCGTGGGCGCGGTTCACCCTGTTCAACGAGCATTTTTCCGACAAGGACTTCCTGTTCCATCTCATGCTGGTGCCGTTTACCTATGCGCACAATATCTTTGCCGGCGGGAAACTGGCGGCGGCGCTGCTCTTTGCCGGGCTGTACGCCGCCTATTACCTGTTCCTGCGCGCATGGGGGGCGAGGTCGCTGATCCCGCTCTTTCTTCTGGCGTTCTTTCTCTGCCCGCTCTTTGTGCTCAATCTGCTCTGCACCCGCCCGTTTGCGCCGATCCTGTGCTTCGCGCTGCTGGCGATCTGGCTCATGATCGGGCGGCGGGCGATCGCGGTCGCGGTGCTGACGCTAGTGTACGCGCTGACCCATCTGTCGGCGCCCTACATGTTGATCTTCCTTGCTTTTGTCGAGGGCGCCCGCTACCTGAGCGAGCGGACGGTCTGCCGGCGCAACCTGTGGGGGGTGCTGGCGGGGACCGTGCTCGGCATGCTGGTGCATCCGTATTTTCCCGATAATCTGGCGGTGTTCTGGCAGAACGGCGTGATGGTCCCGGTTTATGCCATGCAGGGCGGCGTCCTCGAGTTGGGTGGCGAATTCTTCCCGATGAACACACGCGACGCGCTCTTTCGCCTGGCGCCGGCCTGGGCCGGCTTTTTCGGTATCATGGCGTTCAGCATATTCTCCCGGCAGCGGCCGGTGCTGACCCTGCCGACGCGGGTGCTCTTTGTGTTCAGCTTGTTCTACCTGGTGATGGGGTTCGTTTCCCAGCGGTCGTTCAACCACGGCTGGCTGCCGTTCCTGCTCTTTTTTGCCGCATATCTCCGCGATGTGACGGTAACGGCACCGCTGGCGGGCCGGCGCCTGCTGCTGGTGTATGGTGCCGGGGTGCTGCTGCTGGGCGGGTACGGGGTTTATGTGGCGCGGGAAGTGCGCGCGGCGATGGGCGGGTTCAGCGCGGTCAACGGCCATTACGAAACGATGGGCGCGTTCATGCGGCAGCAGATCCCGAAGGGTGAGCTGATCTTCACGGCGAACTGGTCGGACCCGCAATACTTCATCGGCATCGACCCGGACCATTACTATTTTGTCACGCTCGATCCTGTCTACATGTATTCGTTCGACCGGACAAAGTATGCGCTGTATCGCGACATTGCGTTCGGGCGCTGCGCCGATCCTGCGCAGGCGTTGTGGCAGGGTTTTGGCTGCCGTTACGGCTATATCGGCAAAACCTATCGCGCCGGCCTGCTCGACCAGGTGCGGTGCGATCCCCGCTTCCAGATCCTGCGCGAAGACGAGTACGGTTTGCTGTTCGCCCTGCGTCCGCCGGCCTGATTTTCGCGCGGGAGCCCGTGGTTCGTGCCGGTGGTGGCGCGGCAGCACCCCGCCCGGATGCACACCAAACCAGTTGCGGAACAACGGTCGGCGGGCTATTGCGTGATGATTGTGGCGTGTTGCCGGACTGCGGCCGGCACCGTGAGCCCGACTGCCCTGGCGTTGGGCTCGTAGACCGTTAGCGTGGCCGGACCCTGGCCCATATTGACGAACGGGATTTGTGCCGGGTCCTCGCCCTTGAGGATCCGCACCGCCAGTTCGGCGAATGTTGCCACTTCATCCGCTTCGGTGCCATTGGCACAGACCAGTGCGGCCGTGCTCCCCGGGTAGTGCCAGAAGGCGAAGAGCGGCAGCCGCTGGTCGGCACTGAGCTTCGCCATAAGGGTGTAGACAATATCCTGGTAGGCATCGGAGATGGGAATCAGCGCATCGACCTGCTGGCTGGTGAGCGCCCGCAGCGCCTCCGTGATTTCGCCGGGCGCGGTGTAGGGCTGGGCGACGAGGGTCAGGCCGCGCTCGCTCGCCAGCTTTGCCATCTGTTCCTTGACGAAGACGGATTCGGCGTCGCCGACCATGAAGATCGTACCGATGCGGGTCGGGCGCGGCGTGCACTGGCGGACGGCGTCGAACAGCGCGGCAATGGGGTCGGCCTCGTAGATGCCGGTGACATGCGGCAGGTGGCTGGTATCGCTGCTGCCTGCACCGAGCACGAGCGGGTCGGTGATGATGGCGAAGAGCTTGTTGATGGCGGGCGCCTTTTTCAGCGCGGTGAAGAGCAGCGGGCCCTGCAGGGTGATGATCAGGTCGGGTTGCGCGGCAACGGCAGCATCGATGATCTGCGGCACATTCGACAGCTCATTCTGCGCCGAACGGGCGTTGATGACGAAGTCCCGGTTCTCCCGGTAGCCCGCATCAGTCAGGGCGCGGGTCAGCGCAGTGATATGCGCGGCATAATAGTCGGAGTACTCATTGAAGCGCAGCACCTCGATGACCAGCCGGCGCGGGCCGGGCGCAGTCGCAGTCGGCGCGGGCGGCTGGCCGCAGCCGGCAACAGCAAGTACTGCCAGTGCAACGATCAGAACCATACCGGTGGTCAGGCGCATCATTCCCTCCGTGCGGCAGCGGGCGTCGCCGCTGCGTAATGGCCAGCAGCGTAGCAGCCGGCGAGGGATGCGTCAACCCTTATCGCCGGCGTTCAAGCAGGAGCAGGGTGATATCGTCGAAAAGCTGGTCGTGCTGCCAGGCGATGACGTCCTGCAGGACGGCACGGTGCAGGTCGGCAAGCGGCAGCCGGTGCTGCGCGCGGAGCAGGGCGGCGAAACGGTCGAACCCGTACAGGGATCCGGCCGGATCGTGCGCTTCAGTGACGCCGTCGCTGCAGAGCGCCAGCCGGTCGCCCGGCTGCAGGCGCATCTGGCCTTTGCGGTAGAGTTCGACCGGGCGGAACCCGAGGGCCGGATCGCCCAGCCGGCCGAACGGTGTGGCGTTTCCGCCGGCAGCGAGCAGCAGCGCGGCATGATGACCGGCATTGGCGTAGGTCAGCCGCCCGGTGGGGATATCGTACATCCCGAGGAAGAGGGTGACGAAGGCGGCGGACTCGTTGCTGCGGCAGAGTGTGTCGTTGACCAGGCGCAGGATGCGGCCCGGGTCGCGCTCCCGCCGGCCAGTGCTGCGCAGCAGGATCAGGGTCATGGCCATGAAGAGCGCGGCGGGGACGCCCTTGCCCGACACATCGCCGACCAGCACGACCAGTGTCCGCTCATCGGCGGGAAAAAAATCGTAAAAGTCGCCCGCCACTTCGCGGGCCGGGCGCACATCCGCGGCCAGCGCATATTCCGGCCGGTCGCCGGCCGGTGTGCCGGTGCGCGGGAGGAGCGACTGCTGCATTTCCGCGGCGATGCGCAGCTCGCTGGCGAGCGCCTCGCGCGCGGCGGTTTGCGCCTGCAGCGCCGCCACGTGGGTGCGCAGCTCGCCGCCCAGCCGGTTGAAGGCGCGGGCCAGTTCGGCGATCTCCGCGGCGCCACGCTCAGCGACGGTGGCCGAGAAGTCGCCGCTGCCGAAATTGCGCACGGCATTGCGCAGCTGCACCACCGGCGCGGCGATGGTGTCGGCCACCCGGGTGGCGATGAGCGTGCCGGCAAGGAGCATGCCGGCGGCAAAGAGCAGGCAGAGCAGCTTGACCCGGTCGCCCGACGCGCGGGTCATGGCGGCGACCTGCAGCTCGGCGTCGCGCGCCTCGCGGTCGGCCGCCGTGCGGATCTGCCGCTGCATGGCGAGGAAGAATTCGTCAATGTAGACGTACACCCCGGTGGTGAAGGGCGTGCCCGGCACACGGGTCAGCACGAGGTACTTGTCGCGCTCGGCATGCTCGGCACGGTCGAGAAAGCGGTAATAGCCGCTGACGGTGGTGTCGCGGCAGGAGCGCGCGACGAGCGACCAGAGCACCGGGTAGGTGTCGCGATAGACGGTGTAGCCGCAGCGTTCGACCAGGTCGCGGTTGGGATGGATGACCGCGCCGCCCTTCAGGTCGAGCAGCGAGGTGTAGCCGACGACGCGGCTGTCCACCACCACGTCGCGCACCGCGAGCCGGCGCAGGCCGGCATCAGCGCGCAGGGCGGCATAGTCGGCAAATTCATGTTCGCGGCCGGTTAGGGCGAGCGCCATTTCAGCGGCCACGGCCTGCGCGGTCACGGCGACGAAGCGCTCGCCCGCCGCGGTGAGCAGGACTCGGGCATCGGCGCAGTTGGCATCGGCCAGCCGGGTCATTGCCTGGGTGGCGTGCCCGGTGTAACGACGGGTGAGATCGCGGATGGCAAACCGTTCGATCACCCAGAACAGGCCGGCGGTGAACAGGAAGAGGATGAGCGCATACGAGAGCAGCAGGCGGTTGCGCAGGGTCATCGGCAGGTCAGGCGCCGCCAACCGGGGCGAACCAGCATGCGCCGCGGCGGAAGCGGGTTGCGGGCGCCAGCCGGCAGATGCCGAGCAGCGGCTGCTCGAACATGGCTGCCGCCGCATCCGGCAGTTTCTGGCGGCCGGCGCGCAGCGGCGCGTAGCGGAAGATTGCCGCCTGACAGGCGGCATCGCCGGCGCAGCCGGCCAACCCGACGACCAGCGCGACGCAGCTGTCATACTGCACGGCGACAAAGTCGTGAGCGGTGCCGGCGACCTGAGTCATTTCCGCTGCCGCCGCGAACCCGACCGCCGTGCCGCCGACTGATTGCATCAGCCAGCCGGTCAGCTCGTCAAGGGCAAAGCCGGCGGGCTGGTCGGCGGTGCAATCGGCGAATTGCGCAAACTCGCCGCTCAGCCGGAAGCCGGTATGCAGGCACAGACGCGGCACGAATTCCTCGGCGTGAATCAGGTAATCGGGGGTGAAGTCATCGGCGGGACACTGATAGGCGGCATAGCCGCCGGCGGCGAGGAGCAGTCCCGGCGCGGCGGCGGGATCATCGCCCGGCGTGCCGGAACCGCAGATCAGCGCGAAGGCGGGAAAGATCGCCGCAAAAAATGAAGTGCCGGCGCGCTGCAGGGTGAACTCCCCGTCGTCATGCAGGACGGTGACCGCCGCAGACCAGTGCGGCCCGGCAACGGTAACTGCGGCGGGGGCAGGTGCGGGCGGCGGCGGCACGAGGAGTTCAAACAGGCCGACCGCTTCCAGTGCTTCGCGCACGAACGGCGACGGCACGACGACCTGCAGCGAGCCCTTGAGCCGCTGCAGCCCGAGCTGCCCTTCCTGCAGCACGCGAATCCCGGCGCTGCTCATGAACGGGACCGCAGCCAGGTCGAGCTCCACCCGGCGGTGGCCGGCCGCAAGAGCGGCCGCGAGTTCCGCCTGCAGGAGGGGGCTGGTCTGGGCGTTCAGGCGGCCGGTGAGCGCAAGCCGCAGACCGTCCGGGAGGGTGGCGGGGACGATGGTGAGCGGGAGCGCCACTACTGCACCAGCGCCTGGGTGCGCACCGCAAAATCACGGTGGCGGTTCAGTTCCGCCAGCGTGGGGCGCCCCGCGAGCACGGCGCGCAGGTCGTTCAGCAGCAGGTCGCCGGCCTGCGTGCGGGCAGAGCCGCCGGCACGCAGCGTTTCGACAAAGGGGACGTACCGGTCGATGAAATCCGCCTGCCGTTCCGCCGTCACCGGATTGCCCGTGACCTTGAGCACCGGCGTGACCGCAGCCCCGAGCGGGTTGCCGATGCCGGTGGAGAAGAGCATGACCTGCGCGCCGGCCGCCGACAGGCCGGATACCGACAGCAGGTCCTGGCCCGGTCCGTCCATGACGTAGAGTCCGGACCGCTGACCGGCGAGGCGGCGGCCGTGCGCGACGACATTTTCGATGGGATGGGCAAAGCCCATCTTGCGCACGGCCCCCAGCGATTTTTCTTCCTGGGTCGACAGTCCGGCGGCGATATTGCCCATGGTCAGCTCCATGGAATGGATATCCTGCTCCGCCGCCACTGCCGCCGCCTTGCCGATCAGTTCATTGGTCTTGATAAGGCGCAGCAGGTCGAGCCATACCGCCTGGTCGCGGCAGCGGGCCTTCAGCATGTTCTCTGCGCCGAAATACTCCATAATCTCGGAGATGACCACGCTGCCGCCGCTGTCGAGAATCCGGTCGGCAACGAGGCCGAGCGCGGTATTGGCGAAGAGCCCGCTGGTCGGATCGGAGGCGCCGCACTTGACCGCGAGCAGCAGGCGGGCGAGCGGCTGCGGCGTGCGCACGGCCGTCCGCAGGGTGGCGAGCAGTTCGCGCACCGCGGCTGTGCCTGCGGCCAGCGCCGCGGCCCGGCCCTGGCGCTGGATTTCGACGCAGCGGACCGGGGTGGCGGTGCTGCGCCGCACGGCGGCGGCGAGCCGCTCCTGCACGCAGAAGGGACTGCAGCCGAGCATGACAATGAGCACCGCCCCGACGTTCGGGTGCGCGGCCATGTTGGTGAGCACGCGCAGCGAGGCCGCTTCGTCAACGCCGGTCTGGCAGCAGCCGGTGACGTGCGGCAGGGCGATGACCCGGTTCTCCCCGAAGTCACCCCAGGCCTCATCGGCGAAGGCGGCGGCGATTTCGGCCGCCTCCTGGTTGACGCAGAAGACCGCAGGGAGCACGAGCAGGTGATTGCGCGCGCCGAAAACCCCGTCGGGGCGGGCGTAGGCCATGACGGTTTCGCCCGGCGCCGCCGGCTCGGCCGGGCGCAGGACCGGGTCGTGATTCAACCCGGCCGTGGTGATCGCGGCAGCGGCGGCGAGCGTGTCGAGCTGATGCTGCGGTGGCGCGAAGCGGTTGGGGTATTCGCTGATATTCCCCCCCACCCGTGCGAAACTGCCGCCGGTGTCGCGAAAGACCTGATGCACCAGCTGGCCGGCCGGAATCGCCGCCGCCGCCAGACCGATCGGCACGCGATCGCGGGTGATCGGCTCGTTCTGCGCAATGGCGCGCACGGCGACTTTATGATGGCGCGGGATGGCGGGTGACGCGGCGTTCGCCGGGGTGAACCAGTCGGGCTGCTTGCCGCTGATGCTGAGCGTGGCCAGCGTGCGCCCGTCGGTATCGATCACGGGAACGGTCCCGCCGAGCGGCAGGTCGGCGAGGGCGACCGCCACATTGTCTTCAGGGGCAAAAACGATCAGTGCGTTCACGCCAATCTCCGCGGCGCCGAGCGACGGCGGCGCAGCTGAATGGTAGCAGCTGTGCGGGAGAGCGTCAACGCGGCTCGTGCGCGGTTGTTGACGCTGCGCGAAGGCGGGTGTTAAGATGAGCCCGGCAGGAGGCGGGAATGCGGCGAGCAGGCGGCAATACGTGGGTCCGAAGCGCAGCGCCAGCGGCTGCCGCGTGCGACGGCGGCGGGGGAACGGGGGGATGAGCTGCCGCACCTGCCGGTTGCCGCGCTGCCCGCGCTGCGGGCTGCATCTGCCGCTCTGCCTCTGTGCCCGGCTTCCCCATGTTGCGACTGTCACGCGGGTGGTGGTGATCATGCACTACCGCGAAGATGAGCGGCCCAGTAATACCGGACGGCTGGTGCATTACTGTCTGACGAACAGCGAACTGATCCGGCGCGGGCGGCGTGGCGCACCGGTGGCGGTGGTGGCGATTCCGCGGGGGGCGCGGCCGGCAATTCTCTATCCTGCCGATGACGCGATCCCGCTCGATCGCTGGCCGGGTGCGCCGCCCGACTGGCTGGTGGTGCCCGACGGGAGCTGGGGCCAGGCGAGCCGCATCCGGCACGGCACGCAGGGATTGGCCGGCGTGCCGTGCGTGCGGTTGCCGGAGATGCCGGTGACGTTGTCATGCCTGCGCGCGCCCGACCGCAAAGGGCGCATGTGCACGCTGGAGGCGGTCGCCCGGGCGCTGGGCCTGCTCGAAGGCGAGCTGGTCGCTGCCCCGCTGCTGCAGGCATTGACCCTGAAGGTCGAGCGCATGCTCTGGATGCGGGGGATGCTGCCGCGGGCGCAGGTAACCGGCGGCATTCCCGAATCGGCGGTGGCGCTGGTGAGCGGGCGGCGACCGGCATGACCCGACGGGTGCTGCAGCTAGGCGCGCATATGTCCATTGCCAGCGGCCTGCATCGGGCATGCGACCGTGCCGCGGCGCTGGGCTGCACGACGATGCAGATCTTCACGAAGAACGCGAGCCAGTGGCGGGCGGCGGCGGTCACCGCCGCTGCGGCGCGGGAATTCCGGGCGGCGGCGGCAGCGCATGGCGTTGACCCGGTGCTGGCCCATACCGCATATCTGATCAATCTGGCGTCAACCGACGATGCCACGCGCGCGCGGTCGGTGGCGGCGTTGACGGACGAAATCGACCGAGCCGGGCTGCTGGGCATTCCGTATCTGGTGCTGCATCCCGGAGCGCACGGCGGCGCGGGCGAGGAGGCGGGATTGGCGGCGGTGGCCCGCGGACTCGACCGGGCGCTGACGGCGGCGGCGACGGATGCGGTGATGATTCTGCTGGAAACGACGGCCGGCCAGGGAACCTGTCTCGGGCATCGTTTCGCACACCTTGCTGCGCTGCGGGCGCAATCGCGGTATCCCGACCGGTTGGGAATCTGTCTCGACACCTGCCATGTTTTCGCGGCGGGGTACGACATCAGCACCGTGGCCGGCGTGCGGCGGACGCTGGCGGTATTCGACCGGGAGGTCGGTCTGCGCCAGCTGCGGGCGCTGCACCTGAACGACGCACTGAAACCGTGCGGCAGCCGGGTCGACCGTCATACCCACATCGGCGAGGGGCATATCGGTGATGCGGGTTTTCGGGCGCTGCTCGCGCAGGCGCGAGTGCGCGCCCTGCCCATGCTGCTGGAAACGCCGAAGGGCGATGACGACGAAATGGACAGGTGCAACCTCAACCGGCTGCGGCAGCTGGGCGGGTGACGGGGGCATGATGATTCCGGGAGAAGCGCCCATGCGAATCATGACGATGGTTTTGGCTGCTGCTGCGGGGGCGCTGCTGCTGACCGGTTGCGGCGGCACGACCCCGCAGGCGAATCTGCCGCAGCTGGCGATTATCCAGCATACGCCGTGTGTCACGGTCGATGCGGGGCGCGACGGGGTGCTTGCGGCCCTGGCGACGGCGGGCTATCGCGACGGTGAGACGGTGCAGATCACGCAGTATGATGCGCAAGGCGACATGGGCATGCTCGACAGCATCTGCCGGCAGGTGGTGTCAGGCGATTACGCGGTGGCGGTGACGCTCAGCACACCCTGCCTGCAGGCGATGGCCAATGCCAACCGCGACGGACGGATCATTCAGGTGTTTGGGCTGGTGACGGATCCGTTCGGAGCGGGCGTCGGCCTTGACCGCACCCGTCCGCGACAGCATCCCGGGCACCTGGTCGGTATCGGTACGTTTGAGCCGGTGGCGGAGGGGTTCCGCCTGGCGAAGCAGGTCAATCCCGGATTGGGCAGCGTCGGGGTGGTGTTCAATGCGGGCGAGGATTGTTCGCGCACCTGTGTTGAGCAGGCGCGGCAGGTGTGTGCCGGGTTGGGCATTTCGCTGGAGGAAATCGCGGTGGAGAATGCGGCGGGCGTCGGCGAGGCAGTGCAGGCGCTGCTGCAGCGCGGCGTGCAGGCGTTCTGGACTGCCGGCGACAATACCGTTGACAACGCCTTCCCTGCCTATGCCGCCATGGCCAATCGGCAGGGCATCCCGGTATTCAGCAGCAACCTTGAGCATATTCAGGATGGTGCCGCGTTTTGTTTGGGCGCGGATTACCATGCGGTGGGGAAACTGGTCGGGGCGATGGCGGCCGGCGTGCTGCGCAATCCGCAGTCCGCCGCCGGCATCGCCATAGAAAATGTCGTGCCGCAGCGGCTGGCAGTCAATGCGCCGCTATTCACCGGTTTCAGCCCGGCGTGGCAGGCGGCACTGCCCGCCCTGCAGGCGAAGCTCCCGCCTCCGGTGGCGCCCTGACCGGCGGTAACCGGTCAGGCATTGACGCTGGCGGCAAACGGTGGTAGGATAGCTGCAGACGGTGACGCGGAACCTGTGGGGGAGGCGTTGCATGTTCATCCCGGGATGTGACCAGCATGGCCAATTGCGGTAACGAAGTTGTTCGTGTGCGGGATCTGTGTGTGCGTTTTGGCGACAAGGTCGTGCTGGACGGGCTGAACATGACCGTCTGTGAGGGCGAAAACTATGTGCTAATGGGCAAGTCCGGGTGCGGCAAGTCGGTGCTGCTCAAGTGCATCCTGCGCCTGCTGACGCCTGATTCGGGCGACATATTCCTCTGGGGCAAAAACATCGCCACCCTGAGCGACGACGAGATGAACGCCCTCAAAATGAAAATATCGTATGTGTTTCAGGACGGCGCCCTGCTCAGCTATTTCACCGTGGCGGGCAATGTCGGCCTGTCGCTGCGGGAGAACACCAACCTGTCCGACGAGGAAATCGACCGGATCGTCAATGAAAAACTGCGCTGGGTCAATCTTGAGGGCACCCAGAACCTGCACACCTCGGAGCTGTCTGGCGGCATGCGCAAGCGGGTTTCCATCGCGCGCGCATTGGCCATTGAGCCGAAACTGATCTTCTATGATGAGCCAACGACGGGCATGGATCCGCCGCTGTCGGACACGCTCGATCAGCTGATCTACAGCCTGAACCAGAAACTGCATAACACCTCGATCACGGTAACGCATGATCCGGTGGCGGCGTTTTATTTCGGTGACCGGTTCGGCATGATCCACGAGGGAAAAATGCTGTTCGAGGGGACGCAGGAGCAATTGCAGGACTGCAACGACGAAACGGTGATCGGGTTCATCACCCGGCGCCTGCACCACGACGACCCGCGCAAGTACTTCATTACCGGCCAGCGCGGCCGGCCGGGGAACCCCTCCTGGCGGCGGACGCCGGGGCGCGAATCGGCCCCGGCAACCTGACGGACGGCAGCGCCGAGCGGAGTGCCGGCGGCGTCGGCCAACAATCGCGACAACTAAATCGGCGGCTACAGCGGCTGGCAGGTGACTGCGGCACGCAGGAGCGCGGCGTCCGCAGGGGTTACGGCAGCGACCGGCCAGCGGGCGGCATTGGCGGCCGCGAATGCGGCGGCATCCGTCAGGGCAGCGGTGAAGGCCGCGCCGGCGGCAAGCGCGTGGATGAGTGCGGCGGCAAGGGTGTCCCCGGACCCGATGGGATTGACTTCCGCGACGGTTGGCGGCATGACGCGGTACGCGCCCTCTGCGGCGGCGGCATACCACGGGTTGGGCCCGTCGGTAATGACGGCAACCCCCGCCCCCGCCTGCCGCAGTGCTGCCAGCGCGCGGTGAAAACCGGCGGGTTCATGCAGGCGGCAGCCGAAGGTGCCTTCGTATTCGTGGCGGTTGGGTTTGGCAACGGTGGGCAGTGCGGCCAGGCCGAGGCGCAACTCCTCGCCGTGTGCATCGAGCAGCGTCCGGGCGTTGCGCGCGCGGGCCAGCGTGAGCAGGTCGGCGTAGAGCGTGGCGGGGCAGCCGGCGGGGAGGGTGCCGCATATCGCCAGCCAGTCCCCCGGCTGCAGCTCGCGGCCGACCAGTGCGGTCAGGGCGGCAACGTCGGCGGCGGTAACGAGCGGTGGCGGGGCGAAGACTGCGGTTGCCGGGCCACCCGATTCGCGCAATGTCCAGCCGGAGCGGGTCTCCGCCTCAATGCGGATAAAGTCGGCCGGGATCTGCTCGCTGTGGACGAGGGTGGCGACTTTGTCGCCGGTGGCGCCGCCGAGGAAGCCGGTGGCCAGCACCGGCATGCCGAGCAGCACGGCCTGGCGGGCGACGTTGATCCCCTTGCCGCCGGCGACAGCGGCGGCGGTTTCGGCGCGATTGATGCCGCCGCGCACCAGGACCGGCAGGTCGAGCGTGACATCGAGCATCGGGTTGGGGGTAACGGTAATCAGGCGCATAATGGGGTGATGGTACCACACAAAAAAAGCGGGGGCAAACCGCAGTTTGCCCCCGCTGGCGGTGCGTAGTGTCAGCGCAGCATCAATCGTCGAGCGATTCGAATTTCAGGTCGGTGGGAATGAAATTGCCCAGCGGCTGCGTGCGCGGGGTCTTCTTGAGAATGGTGAACGGTTCATTGCGCCGCGGATTTGTCTGGCTGCCCCGCCGCTGATCGCGCTGGCCGTCGCGCTGACCGCGTGCGCCCTGCTGGTTGCGGTGCCGGCTGTCGTGCTGCTGCTCCTGCTGGCCGTCACGCCGCGGCTGGCCCGGCGCTGCCGGTCCCGGCTGCTGCCGGCGGTCGTGACGCTGACCGTCGCGGCGCGACGCATGGCTCTGCGGCCGCGCCGGCTGCGGCTGCGCATCACGGTTCGGGAAGGGGCGCTGGGCGTGGGCCGGCTGGCCGCCGTCGGAACGGCGCGGCTGGCTGGCCGCCGTCGGGACGGCTTCCGGGCGCGGCCCTGTTGCCGCCGGCCGGGCGGCGTGCGGCAGGGCCGGGCGCCGGCGGCCGGAGGGTTGCCGCGGCTCGCGATAATCCACCCGCTCTTCGCGCGGCGGCGGTGCCTGATGGTAGTCGAAACCCTCCACCATGCGCCGTTCGATGCGCTGCTTGAGCTTTTTCTCGATCTCCCGCACGTCGGCGGTGTCCTCGTCGGTGATGAAGGTGAACGCCTCGCCGGTGCGTTCCGCGCGGCCGGTGCGGCCGATGCGGTGGGTGTAGGCGTCCGCCGTGTCGGGCACATCGTAATTGACCACATGCGAGATCAGTGACACGTCAATGCCGCGCGCGGCGATGTCGGTGGCAACCATGATCTTGTAGGTGCCGTCGCGGAAGCCGTCAAGCGCCTCCTGCCGGCGGTTTTGCGACAGATTGCCCTGCAGTTCCGCCGCGGCGTAGCCGGCCTGCCGCAGCTGGCGCGCAACCCGCTTGGCCCGGTGCTTGGTGCGGGTGAAGACGAGCACCGAACCGGTGGTGGTGCGCTTGAGCACGGCAAGCAGCAGCGCGGTTTTGAGATGCTGCGACACGGGGTAGAAGGCGTGCGCCACCGTCTCCGCCGGCGCCGCGAACCCGATCTGCACCACGACCTCGTCGTGGAGCACGTCGCGGACGAGCTTGCGCACGTCGTCGGGCATGGTCGCGGAGTAGAGCAGGGTCTGCCGCTGCTGCGGGACGTACTGCAGCACGCGGCGGATATCGGGCAGAAAGCCCATATCGAACATGCGGTCCGCTTCGTCGATGACGAGGATCTGCACGGTGTTCAGCTTGGCGGTGCCGCTCTTGAGATGGTCGAGCAGGCGGCCGGGGCAGGCGACGACGATGTCGATCCCTTTGCGCAGCGTTTCGATTTGCGGATGCATGCCCACGCCGCCGTAAATGGTGGCGCTGCGCAGGCCCGTGTGCGGGGCGAGCGACATGATGAAATCGTGGGTCTGCTCCGCCAGCTCGCGCGTCGGCGCGATGATCAGCGCGCGCAGCACGCCGCGCGGCCCGTTCATCAGGCGATGCAGCATGGGGAGCGCGAACGCCGCCGTCTTGCCTGTGCCCGTCTGGGCGAGTCCGAGCACATCCTTGCCCGCCATCACCGGCGGAATGGACTGCGTCTGGATCGGGGTCGGCACTTCATAGCCGAGGGTGGCAAGACCGTCGGCGACCTGCGGGTGAAACTTGAACTGACTGAACGGCATACAAAATCCTTTCGGGTGGCGGGCAGCGCCCGCCGCCGGGCGCACACGGCGCCCATACCTGCATTCTCATAATCCTTGATGTGTGGACAGCAGACTATGTCATCTATGGCGGGGCGTTACTGACCGGCAACCGTGCGGCTGCCGGCACATCTTTCGCACCACACACGGGAGTATAGGCCGTTTGCGGCAAAATGTCAAGTGCGCTGGCATCGCCATCGCGGCGGGAACCAGGCAGGAGTTGACGCTGCGCCGCCTGTGCGTTACGCTTGGCCGGGAGGAACTCATGCCGGAATTGCCGGAAGTCGAAACCGTCGTTCGCGGACTGGCGCGCCAGCTGCACGGGCGGACAATCATCCGGGTGCGCTGCCATGCGCCGCGCCTGCGCCATCCGCTGCGTGCGCGTGATTTTGCCCCGGTGCGCGGGCGCAGGATTATGGCGGTGCGCCGCCGCGCCAAATACATCATCGTCGAGTTTGCCGGCCGGTGGACGCTGGTATTGCATCTGGGGATGACCGGCTCGTTCCGTTTTGTGCCGGCGGGCGCACGGCGGGACAAGCACGACCATATTGACTGGCTGCTCGATGACGGCAGGTGCCTGCGCTATAACGATCCGCGCCGGTTCGGCAGTGCGGCGGCGGAACTGCTGTCGGTCGCAGGCGGGGATCCGCCGTCGCTGGCGGCGCTGGGCCCGGAACCGCTGGGCTCGGCGCTGACGGCGGACTATTTGCGGCAGCGGGCGGCCGGGCGCATCACTGCGGTCAAGGCGTTCATCATGGACCAGCGGGTGGTGGTTGGCGTGGGCAACATCTACGCCGCCGAGGCGCTGTTTCGCGCGCGGATCCGTCCGACGCGGGCGGCGGGTACCGTGACGATGCGGGAATGGCGGCGGCTGGTGACGGAGATCAGGCGGGTGCTGGCGATGGCCATTCGCGCCGGCGGCACCACGATCAGCGATTATGTGGCGCCGGACGGCAGTGAAGGGAAGTTCAATGTCCGCCTCAAGGTTTACGGGCGGGCGGGCCGGCCATGTCCCGCCTGCGGCGCGGTGATCCGGCAGCAGGTGATCGGTGGCCGGTCGAGTTTCTTCTGTCCGAAATGTCAGCACTGAATTGATCGTGCATCCTACGCTGAACGGCTGCAGTTGACAGCATAACAAAAAAATATATAAAACTATATATGAGTAATAGCCGGCCGGCATACGGGAGAATGACGATGACACGTGAGGCGCTGTTTCATCTTGGAGTGCGGATGCTGGCGGTTGGCCTGCTGGTTCTTGGCTTGATCGGAACGGTGGCGGCGGCAGTTGCCTGGTTGGAAACGGCCGTCGATGATCAAGCGGCGCGGCGGAGCGAAGCGCACCTGTCAGTGCAGGAGGCGGTGGCAAAGCAGCGGGAGATTCTGGTGATCGGTTTGCTGCAGGTCATTCTTGGCGGGCTGCTGTTGTGGCGATCAGCGTCCGTGGTGCGTTGGTGCGGCGCCGAGGTGGACATGGCCGATCTGGGCGCCGAACCGGCAGCATATGCCGAAGTGATGGTGAAGCTGGTTGCGCTGGTTATTGTCGCTCAGGCGGTGTTGATGCTCCCGGAAGCATTTCGCCAATGGCATGAGATAAGCCTGGCGTCACCCGCAGCAGATGCCGGGTTCATCCTGCAACGATATATCGCAACGTATCCTGAACTGGCGGTCCGCGTGGGGCTGGGAGCTGCCTTGCTGACCGGCGCGCGCTCGCTGATCCGGCACGTCATCTGCCGCCCGGCCCGGGCATGAACCGCCGCATTTCGGTGCTGGCGCTGGCTGCCCGCCTGCTCGGCTTGTTCGTGGTGACGACGCTGCTGCCCATAAAAATCGGCATGCTGGCCAGCCGGCATGCTGCGGATGCCGACGGGTTGATCGGCTGCGGATATGGCATGCTGCTTATCGTCATGGCGCGCAAACTCGACCGACTGTCATTGCCTGATGGACTGCCGCAAGATGAGATGCTGACAGCGCATGCCTGGCAATTGTTCGGGTTGCTGTTGCTTATTCCCGCCCTGCCCTGCCTGGTCATGCTGCCGTTGATAATGGCGAAGATGATTGTGCCGGATGCCATCGCTGCCCAGTCACCATTGTGGGCAGATGTGCATCGACATGAATTGTGGCACACGCTTCGCGACGTTAGCAGCCAGGGAGTGGTGCTGACCCTGGCGGGCATAGCCCTGCTGTGGTGGCCGCGACGAAAATGTGGTGTGACAGTTGCGTCGGCAGAAGGGGCGGGGCAAATGCCGGAGACGACCATCATGGATATGGCGTCGGTTCAACCGGCGCTGGTGGAAACATACATATGCGGCGGTTGCGGCGCGGCGGTTGCTGAACACGACGTTGTTTGTGCGGTGTGTGGCGCCGATGTTGAGCGGGTGGAACGATTCTATTGTTCAACGTGCGGCAGAGAAATTGCCGAAAATGCGCCGCGTTGTCCGTATTGCGCTTCGTGAACAAGATGCGGCTGCGGGGCGGTATATTATCGTGAATGCAGGTGCCGGCGAGGGAAAACGGAGGGACGGATTGCTGTCTGCTCTGGGGGCATCGGCATGACAGAAACTGCGGCGGGGCAATTCGTTCGCTCCGAAAAACAGGCAACAGGACGTAACGGCGTTGTCGTTCGCCGGCGCAAGCCGCACCGTGTTCGCGTGCAAGCAAGCGGGCGCTGTGCTGATCACAAATCAGAAATAATGATAAACGGAAGAATCTGATTAATCGATAATCAAATGACATCAGAAAGAAATGCAAGGAATTATTTGGGATGGACGAATTGGACATATTTGTATAAATATTTTCCAGTACAGCGGTATTGTAGGCGATGGGAATATTCATTTGAACGGAGCATTGTCACGCAAACCATGTGATGACGTCCGTGGGTGGAGTCATAACGCCATATAAATAATATTGATATAAATAGTTAAATTTTGGGGCGCAAGTGGAGTTGACATGCATAGTCTGACAAAGTAAGATATGGGGGTGGATGAGGAGAAGCTTTGTGGTTGATGATTGACAGTTGTGCGGTTGAATGGAATATGAAAAAGAGCGTGAACAGAGAGGCTTATGTGGCCTTTCAACAATACAGCAGTGAGGAGGGTGGTATGGAACTGAATGATTGGATGGCACAGATTCGCAAGGGAACGTTGGATATGGTGGTGTTGTCGGTGCTGCGTGGCGGCGAAAAGTACGGGCTGGAAATCATCAATCTGCTGAAGGAGGACTTTGGTCTGGAGATGGCGGAGGGCACGCTCTATCCGCTGCTGAACCGCATGCGCAAGGACGGTGCGGTCGTTGCCAAGTGGGACCACAATGCCGGCACGGGCCATCCGCGCAAATACTACTCGCTGACCAAATCGGGACGCGAACTGGCGACGGGCATGCACCGGCAGTGGCGCAGTTACGCCAATATGCTCGAAGGGATTATCAGCAACCGCACCCGCAAGAGCCCGGCCCAGAATGCCAAGGAAGCATGACGAGATAATTGCGGAGTACCTTGCTGCATTTCGCGCGCAGCTGCGCGGGCTGACGGAGAACGAGAAAACCGATCTCGTTCTTGAACTTGAAGACCACATTCTGACGCGGCTGGCGGAGCTGGCAGCGACGCCGAATCACGGCGCGCCGCCGGCAACGCCGGCTGCGTCAGCGGCAGCAGCGGCGGCATCTTCGGCGGCGCGGTCCGCCGTCTCAGCAAAACTGACCGATCTGGCCGCCGTGCGCGCTGAGCGCGCGGCGGCCCAGGCGCAGCGCCAGCAAGCGTCTGCCGCGGCGCGGTGCGCGGCGGACTATCCGCCGGAACTGGTGGCGGAAGTTCTTGCCGGGCTGGGGACGCCGGCCGAGCTGGCCCGGCAATACGCGGACCTGCCCGCTGAAAGCGCTCCGCCGGCGGTTGCCACCGGGCGGCTGTCCCCGCGTCTGGGACGCATGCTGCTGGCGATCATGGCCGCCGGCCTGCTCCTGGTGGCACTGGCGTCGCGGTACGCCTGGGAGCAGCGCGCGACGACGGACCACAGGTGCATCACCGATCCGGGTGAACAACGGCAGTATCTCAAACGGCTGGCGGCGGTATGCGCGGCGTACCGGCGGATGCCGTGCCTGTTTTCCAAACTCGAAAGCCAATCGCAGATCTTCGGCCGGACCTGTTACGGCCGCGTCCGGGTCTTCCATGCCGACGGCATCACCCGCCTGGTGCCGTACGATGCGGATGCGCCCGGGGTGCGCTACAGCGACACACAAACTGCGGTCTGGCTGCCGGCCCTGCGCCGGTATGAATTCCTGCCGCCGGCTGATATTGAAAACAGCACGTACGGGCCGAGCTTGCTGCTGGGCCTGCTGCGCGGCCGGATCTCCGACGAGCAATGCCGGATTCGCGAGCGCGATGTGCAACGGATCGCGGTCAGCGACGGAACGATTCGCTACTATTTTACGGGGGCGTATTTCGGCTACGGCGACGGAGAGTATACGGTGACGCTGGATGCGAAAACTAACCAGCTGACGCACTTTTCACTGCGCCGGCTGGATGCGCACGATTTTAACCGCAGCCATTACTACAGCGAAGAGCCATGCAAGCAGCGCATCGACCTGCCGCTGACCCGCGAGGCGACGGATATGCCGGTGCCGGCAGACGCACAGGCATTCGCCGGCATCATCGGTTACAAGGTGCGCACGGCGGACGGCTGGAAGGGGCGGGACCTGGTCGGCAGGCCCGTACCGCAATTTGCGCTGAGCGATCCGCGCACCGGCCGGGGATATGCACCGGCGGACTTTCGCGGGCGGCCGCTGCTGCTGGCGGTTGCGGCCACCTGGGTGCCCCATGACCGGATCTACCTGACGGCACTCAGCGGCGTGCAGGAACGGTACGCCCGCTGCGGCCTGCAGGTGGCGGTGCTGGCGCCGGAAATTGAACGGGCGGTGACGGAGGCGTTTCTGCGCAAAAACCCGCTGCCCTATCCGCTGCTGACCGACTATACCGGCTGGCAGCAGAAATTCTATCGCGCCTGCCGCTTTTATGCGCCAGGGGATATGGCGCCCACATTTCTGGCGGTGCGGCCCGACGGCATGGTGATGGCGGCACTTGGCCGGCACCTGTCGCCGGTCAGCGATGATCTGCGGAAAATCACCGATTTGCTGCGGCCGCTGCTGGGGGACAGCACGGTGACCGGGATTGAGGGCGACCGGGCGGCGGCGCTGGCCCGGCAGAGTGAAGAAATGCTGCTGGCCCGGGCGGAGGCGTGTTTCGCCCGCGAAGACGATTTTACCGGCAAGGAGTGCTTGACTGCGGCGATCACCCGGCATCATTCGCTGCGGGCGAAACTGCGGTTGTGCCGGCTGTATGCTGAATACGGGAGCGAAGAAAGCAAGCAACTGGCGGAAGAGTGTCTGGCGGAGACCACCGCGTCGCCGTTTCCCCATCTGCTGTTGGGTGATTTCTACCGGACCGACCGGCATAAGCATGAGCGCGCGGCCAGCGAATACGAGCGTGCCCTGGAGATCGACCGCGACTGCTGGCAGGCGCATGTCAAACGCGGGCAGGGCAGCTATGCGCAGGGTGAATACGAACGGGCGGCGGATGCCTATCGCACGGCCCTGAAGCTGGCGCCGGATAACGGATTCATCTGGGAACGACTGGCGGCAGCATACAGCTGGACTGACAACCAGCAGAAGCGCCGGGCTGCGTTGCGGCGCGCGCTCGCCTGCGGTGAGTTGCGCGGCGCGCCTGATGATCTGTTTCCCCAGAGTTATCTGGAGCAGTCGGATGTGGCCACCCGTTTGGGCGAGCATGACCGGGCAATCGTTTTGAGCCGCCAGGCGCTGGCGTACGACCCGGAAGACATTATCAATGTGCGCGCGGTGGCGCGCATTCTGATCTATGATCTGCGGCGGCCGCGCGAGGCGCTGCCGCTGCTCGATTGGCTGCTGCATTACGACCGCAACGGGCGTGACTACAATTACTACGGCAGCGCCTGCGATGTGATGGGGCGGCCGCGCGAAGCACTGGCGATGTTCGAACTGGCCAGACGCTACGATCCGAGCATCGAATACACCTGGATGAATATCGGCCTGACTCGCGAGCATATGGGCGACACCGCCGGCGCGCGGGCGGCGTATGAGCGCGGGTATGCCCTGTTCGGCAGCCGCTGGCGTCATCCGAATGCCACCCCGAATCCGGAATTGATCAGGGGCCTGTAACCGTTGCCGGCGGCAGTATCGCCGCCAACAGCGGCATGCCGGCCGCAGATGCAACGGCATCCGGCGCAAGTGTGCCACGGCAGCGAACCTGCGCCGGTGGCCGGGCAGTTGCACAATCGACGATGCTATGAAACAATCATAGGTATAAGGCAACGAATAAACCGACCCGGCGCTGGTGCGCTCCGGCGCGGCAGCAGCGTGCGGGGAATATGCCGATCGAAGAGGCAGCGGGAGTAGCATGACTTTTATCCTGATTGTGGGCACAATGGTGTTGGCAATGGCGTTCGTGCTTGCCGGGGTGGGCGCCGGAAGATGTCATGGATAAGCGCTGCTATCAGTGTCTGCGCACGCCGTGGCGGCACACACTGCTGATCGATCCCCGGACCGGACTGGTTTATCATGCGGTTTCCCAGGTGTGGGACTGACGCGATGATCGCACGCAAGGAACCAGCGGCTACTCGTCCGACAGCCGGGCATGATGCAACGGCGGCAGCGTCCGCGGAGCAGCCCGTTGGCCGGCATGGTGGAGAATGCCTGCGGTATGCCATCATCGGAGGCTTGGCGGCATATTGTGTGCTGCCGACGCTGATCTATTCGACAGGGACAGGCAATATCGGTAACAGCAAAGCCATGGTTGGACAGATTCTGGCAGCCGGCCTGATCGCACTCTGGCTGCTGTGGCGGGTGCGGGATGGCCGGTTGGCGACGGCGGTCAGTCCGGTCAACCTGCCGCTGGCGGCGGTGCTGGCGGTTGGCCTGGTTTCACTGGCTCGGGCGCCATATCCGCAGCCGGCGCTGCTTGCGGCAGGCCGTTACGGTGCCGGACTGCTGATAATCTGGCTGTTTGCATGCGGAGTGCGGCGGCGGGGCGAATGCCTGCTGCTGATGCGCGTGCTGACAGGCGTGGCGATCATCTGCATCGCCTACGCCCTGCTGCAGCACGCCGGATATGATTTTATCAAGCGAGGGGGCATGCCGTGGACGTTTGCCATGTTCCTTTGTCCGTGCGGACTGGCGGAGTTTCTGGCCCTGACGCTGCCGCTGATGCTGGCCGTCGGGATAACTGCCGGTCACTGGTCGAGCCGCATTGTGATCGGGGGAGCGCTGGCGGCAGCGGCATGGATACTGACCACGCTTTCCACCCCGTCGGCATGGCATGCGCTTGGCGCCGCGCTGGCCGTGATGGCGCTCGCCAGCGTCGGGTTCCTGCGGCGGCATCTGCGCTGGCTGGTGGCTGCACTCGCCCTGTGCTCGATCCTGCTCCCGCTGCAGCATAACGGTCGCGTGGCGGACATCAACCGGATATTCACCGGCTACGCCGACGAAATCGCGAGTGAACAGTTCAATGCCCTCAGGTGGCTGGGGGCGCTGCGGTTACTGGCGGAGCAGCCGCTGCTCGGCCAGGGGATCGGCATGGCCGAGATCATGTTCCCGCGGGTGCGGCCGGCCCACTATTCGCGGATCGGTTTGAGTCATACCGGCGGCATACCGAAGGGGGAACTGCCGCGGATTGCCGCGGAACAGGGCGCGCTGGGCCTGCTGCTGACCGCATGGTTCTGGCTGACACTGCTGGTGACGATCAGCAGCTGGAGAGATGATGGCGACCGGCGTTGGCAGTGGCTGCGGAGCGGCATGCTGGGTGCCGCCATGGCGGCGGTGCTGCTGCTGAACGATCCGGCGCATCCGCATGAATTGTCCGGCAGGATGACGGTATTCGCCGTAATCGGTTTGGCATTGGCCGGCGCGCAGGCGAAGGCAGCATGGCCGGCCGCAATGCCGACAGTCGTGCCACCGGTACGCCGGCGGCTGATGGTTCCTGTCGCGGTTGCGGCTTTCGCGGCGGTGCTGCTGGTGGGCTGGAATGAATGGCGGTTATTGTCCAGCGGGTTTCTGAAAAGCAGGGCGGACACGATACTCAATATCGCGACCGCGGACCGTCCGGACTGGCGGGCAGGGACGGCCGCATTTGAGCAGGCGCTGACGGCGAATCCGCGCGATCCGTCGCTCCTGCACAAACTGGCGTATACGCAGTTGCAGGACAGCCGGCCGGCGGCGGCGCTGGCAACCTATCGAAAACTGATGGCAGTGTCGCCGCATTATGCACAGGTGCATTATAATGCAGGCATGACGGAACTGATGCTGGGCGATACGCTGGCTGCGGTTGGGGAATACGAACTGGCGGCACAATTCGAAGAAATATGCAGCACCCGGATCGTGTGCGGCCAACTGCACGCGTCGCTGCCGCATCCCGAGCAGCGTCGGGCTGCCGGCCAGTATTTGCGTGCGCATGAATATGTCATCGCGGACGTGTTGGGGGAATACAGCCGGTCACTGCGGCAGGCCGCACAGCTTGCCGAGTGGCAGCGGTATGGCAAACAGGAACTGTACCGCGATACTGCGGAACGGCAACAGATCCGGTTGCTGCAGCAGGCGGGACAATCATGGGCAGCGGTCGGCGCGGAACAGGCCGCACGCCATTATGCCCGCCGCGCGGCTGTGTGGGAACGAGTGACACAGCCGCAAGGATGAAGCTGCTTGCAGTCGAAGAAAAAATCCGGTGCCCGGACGTAAAGCGAACAGATTGGCGCGGCCGAACTGTCGGGGAGAAAAAGCAAGGAGCAGCCACATGATAACTCGCGAAGCGGCAGGATATTTGGGGATACGGTTATTGGGCATACTGATGCTGGCCCAGGCCGTGTCGTGCATCGGTTCGGAGCTGGTCACAACCGTGATGGGAGCGCTGGCATGGTGGAGTATCGAGTCGCGGTTGATGATGATGTGTATCATTCCCGTCATAGGTTATCTGCTGATGGGGTGGTTGCTGCTGGCCCGGACCGGCGCTATTCTGCGCTGGTGCGGTATCACGGCACCGGCGGACAATGCCGGATTACGGAACTGGTCGGTGGCGGCGGTTCGGGTTATGGCGGTATTGTATATTCTTTCGCCGCTCTATGGCATTATTCCGCAACTCATAACGCAAAGTGATGGTGATCAGCAGGCATATGCCTGGCTGTTCTGGGCAAATGATGCGGTACCGATAGCGGTCGGTGTTCTGCTGTTGGTGTGCAGCCGGCATCTTGGGGACGGGATCATTCGCGGTATGCGGCCGGACCATACCTCGAGCGACCCCCGCGCCAGCCGTTTGGCAGTTGCCGCCGGTATGGCCGGTTTGACGCTGATCTTGTTTTCGCTGCTGAATCTGACAATTACCGTTACGAGCGCGCTGATGTTTGTCCAGCAGGAAACCGATACCGGCATGATTGCGTTCCCGCCGGCAGAGGAGCGTGAGCAAATGCAGCGAGCGGTGTGGGACTCACTGCAGGGCAATGCCTTGACGGAGATACTGGCGATCTGCTGCGGATTGCTGCTGATCACCCGGTCGCAATGGTTTGACCGGTTGGCTGCAGCCGGCAGCAGTGTCACTGATGTCTGCAGTGACGGCCGAAGGATCATCGGCCTGATGTTTGCCGCATATATGCTTACCGGCGCACTGCGGGTAGTGCTGCTCCCGCCATTGTGCGCACCGGGAGCACATGGCGATGCGGCGGGTGCGGGCAACTGGCAAGCAATACTCGGATTGGCAGTTGGCATATGCCTGCTCATGTGGCGACGGCAGAACTTCACGACAGATGCGGCGGAAGGTGCGGCGCCGGCCGCGGCGATTGCATCGGCGGGCAGAAGGCATCGGCATGGGCATTGAGCATCCGGTACTGCTGGCGCTGCTTGCGGTGCTGAACCTGCCGGTCTACGGGTACATCCTGCGGCTGTTCTTTGACGATCATGATGAGATCAAGGAGTCGCTGCGGTACGTTCTGATGCCGGACATCATTTCCGCACTGCGGGGTGAATACTGGCAGGATCGCTGGGCGACGCTGAAGGTGACCGGGGCGGCGCTGACCTGCACCCTGATCGTGGCGGCGGAATACGCCGGGATAACGCGGCTGGTCGGTTGAGCGTATTGGCGCAGCGGATGGCGTGTGAGCCGGCGGATCAGCGGCGGCTGGCGCGCCACCAGGCGCCGGTGCGGCGCAGCGCCTCACGGACGGGGACGGCGTCGCAATAGCCCGCGGCGCGGATGGGCGTCAGGTCGAGCTGCTGATCGCGGCGGAATCGCGCCACCGCCCCGCCCGCGAGCGGCACTGCCGCCAGCAGCGCGGAGAGCCCGTCGGGAATGCGCAACGGCGGGCGCGCGCCGACCGCCGTCGCCAGCGTGTCGAACAGCTCCGCCGCCGTAAGCGCTTCGTTATCAGCGACCAGCCAGGTCCCCTGCAGCAGGGCGGGCGACTGCAGCGCCAGCAGCAGCGCCGCCACGACATTATCGACATACGCGAGATGCAGGCGATGGCGGCCGCTGTCGAAGAGCGGGAAGAGCCGGCGGGCGACCAGCCCGATGATGCGGGCGAAGAGATGCGGATCGTTTTCGCCGTAGACCATCGTCGGGCGCAGCACGGCGCAGGGGAGGCCCTGTGCGCGGGCGGCCAGCACAACCTGCTCGGCAGCGAGTTTCGATTGCGCATAGGCGCCCGCTGCCGCATACGGCAGGTCGGCGGTCAGCACGGGCGCCGGCTGGGCACTGATCACCGAGACGGTGCTGAGATAGACCAGGCGCTCGACCTGCCAGCTTTGCGCCAAACGGCAGATATTCGCCGCGCCATCGCGGTTATGGGCAAGCATTTCCCCTGCCGGCCCGCGCACCTGCGCCGCACAGTGCACAATGCGCGCGCAGCGCGGCAGGAGGGCGAGCGATTGCGGATCGAGCACATCCCCGCGATGCAGGGTCACCCCAAGCGCCTGCAGGTCGCCGGCGGCTTCAGGCCGGCGTACCAGACAG
>CAZFBR010000010.1:0-30030 GCA_964517215.1 uncultured bacterium | reverse complement strand
CTAAACATAATCGGTCCATACACCAATATTGCTAATATCATAAATGTCGCGACCGTCTTGTAGCTCCTTACATTATTTCGCTTGACATATTTGCGATTCCAGTACGCAGCATAATAAGCTAGTAATGTAATCAATATTGACGTCGATACCAAACCGCTAAGTATTACACATAATAGGGCAATATTTAAGTAAGTAATCTTTCCCATAGATTCAGCGCCTGTCTGGCCTTTAAAAAAGTATGAAAGAGCTATCAGTACCTTCATAAGTACCTGAATCATCACAAATATCACCGATAGTTTACCTAATTCAATAATTACATCTTTTGATTTAGCATCTATCAGTTTTTGGATTAAAAAGAGAATCGGATACCATATTAGAATATATACATACACGACTGAAATGCTGTTCATGCTATCACTTAGCCAAAATCGGGTTTCCAAATTAGTTGAAGACAACCATACAGAATATGCCGTCGCATACATCATTGTGATTACCGCTGATATTCTGAGAAATAGGCCATCAGTTGCGTTTTTTCCCGCAAAACGCGATATCATTTCTTTTGATTGTTTGTATAGTCTAATATTGATATTCTCAGCCCACGTCTTTTTGTTTGAAACACCTCTATGATTCACACTAACTTTAACAGACACTTTTTCGCCTCCTAACTATCATCGCATGTTTTACGTTTGCGATCACTAATTCATAGATCAATGAAAAGACCAGCAGGAAATCTATATTTGAATGATTTTCGTTTCCAGTGCGCTAAAGTTAATCCCGTTGTGCCAGTGAGTACTGCCGCCGTAGCTGCCGGAACAAAGCCTATGCCAGTTGCGGCAGTAAACAGCGCTGCTGCCGTTCCACCAGTCCATTTTATTAGGTCTTGATCAATTTTTTCCCATTCGTACTTCGCTTCATCAATCTTCGCACTAAATTCTGTCGATAGATTCAGAATATTCCCATCCGAATATGGTACTGCTTCTCTGCAAGCACGCCATACCCTATTAAACATTTGTCGAACTTGTTCAAGGCGTTGTTCCTCTCTAAGGCGTAACGCAAATTCCAGTGAAACATTGTTAAGTACTTTAATATTTGATCCCTGAAGAGCTTTTGCAAATGGCGACCATATTGCGGTTTGTCCAGTCGCATACTGATGGTCAAGTTCAACTTCTTTCCAACGCAACGCATTATTGGTAATTATATGAGCATTCGTGATCGCGCACACACGTTTTGCTGCTTCATAACACAGACCACTTGATTCCTGTAATACTTGGCCGGTATTTTGCATTACACTTTTCTCATAATATGGGTGGAGATTGCGGCGATGATCGATAAACTGCAGGAACTCTTTTTCCGTTTTCCATGGAGGATCTTGTATTTTACGATAAAAATCTTCAAGCAAGAATTCATCCGAACACGACAACATCATGTACTCTTTCGTGCCACCATCTAATGCATGGCTATTCCGAACCAACTCGTCTGCCACACGCTCACAAAGCTCTTCGAGTTGCGGATTCGCAGCAAATTTTTCACGTTGAATTTCAATAATTTCCTTTGATTCCAGCGGATCATAATCTGCTGGAGTATATATAAGATTTACAATATCTGTCGCGAACCATGGCAATAACGACATGCATAAGAATGTCCACTTCATGGTTACTGCTAAATACAATTCAGGATGTATAACCGGATTATACTCTTCTCGCATTATTCCTGGATGCGGAAATGGGTTTTTTAAAAGAATTTTATCTGCGTATAACGAGTGTCTTGAAATCGCTTCAAACACAGCGTTTGGTTCATAACTTCCTGTATATAGCGCAGCAACCGTGTTCTGTTGATACCGTAATGTTTCAATGCAATCAGTTCGGTCAGGCCATATTTTTACCATTCCTTCATATATTTTCTTTACCGCTTGTACAGTAAATGCTCTCTTATAGTTAGCAAAATCCTTTTGTTTGATAGAATTCAACTGCAACGCATCCGCAAACAATTCAAACATTTTCGCATTTTTGTCTTTTAGTATACATTTCCGACCATCAGTATAATCAGCCCCACCCATTGTATTCGCATTCAATGTCACAGTATTGTGTTGCTGTATCATGCAACATCGCTTATACTTTATTCCAGACCCACATGGGCATTGATCATTACGTCCAATTTTTACATTAGCATATCGCATATATATATCCATTCAATCATATTTAACATATTTTTTGCTACTCACATTCCAATCTTTCGTCATATGCGACGGCCGCCGCGGGTGCGTTTGGGGATGACCAGCAGCGGGTCGTGGATTTTCTGATATAGCTCGAAAAGCAGGGCGATTCGCGCCAGCTCGTTCACGAATGTCGTCTTGCCATAGGCGGTATCAACTGCACGGTCGAGTTCCTGGTGAGCGGTAGTCAGCTCCGGCGGCATGGAAACAGGATCATAAAGATCGGCGAGCGAGCTATCCGGGAATTTCGCGCGGGCATCAAGCACGCCCCGGGCTGCCGCCTCAATAGCAGCACGCTGTTTATCCGTCGACATCGGCCAAGGGAAATTGTTATATACGATACCAACTGAATATTGATAATCGCTTTTCATTCTTCCACATGTTGCCCGCATCCAAGTCATGTGTGCCGCCGACGACAAGATTCCGAATTCGCACATAGTGGCCTGTGGAACGATAAGGCAGCTACCACTGGCGATAATCTCCGGTGTACAAAAGCCAATCGGCATGTATCGTCTGTTTTCTGATGAAACTTTCGGCACAAGCAGATATTGTGTGTCAGGTTGGCGGATTTCGCCAAAAAGCATTGGGGTATCAGCTAATTTTACTGTCATTGCCCGGCCGCTGGCGGTGCGATACTTCCGCACTGCGGCAATCCGTTCGCTAATGCCCGGCATGCCGCGCATTTCTTCCGGTTTGGCATCAACCAGCCACAAGCACCAGCGCGATTCATTGTTGATGAATTCGTCGCCGCCCATGAATCGTCGAATGTATTTAGCAGCGGAAGGCGATTGTGTTAGCAGTTCTTCGCGTTGCGAGGCGTCGAGCAACAAATGGCCGCCGTCATTCGCCATGCTCCCATAGTTCATGGCCGGCACGGAACAAATCGGCGTACTGCGCTTTGCCAAGAAAAGATCGGGTGCATCGACAAGGTAGGGATTGATCCGCGCCACCGCTAATGCCTGCGGTTCCGCTTTCGGCGTTTCGTACTCGTAAAGCACCCGCTTGTCCGGTTCGCGCAGAGCAAAACCGATGATCACACAATGCACCGCTGCTTTGCCCCGCGCTTCGCTCGACCATTGGAAGGTGCGATGGGCATAATGTATTTTCAATCCTCGCGCATACAGGCCAGGCCAAAGCACCCCGACTTGTTCACCTTGCGAGATCGAATTGGTCGAAACAAAAGCGGCGGTAACCTTCTTGTTCTGCGACATGTAATCCGCGGCTTTGCGGTACCAAGCGCTGACATAATCAAGTATCCCCGCGCCTTTGACGTCCGAGAATACCTGCATCACTTCCGCCTTTTGTTCCTCGCTTTGCTCTTTCTTGCCAACGAACGGCGGATTGCCGAGAATATACGACAGGTCGGCGGGTGCAATGATAGCGCGCCAATCCAGTGTCAAGGCATTGCCATGCACAATGGTGGCCGACTTGGTTAGCGGCAGGCGGCGGAAATAATGCCCGAACTCCTCAGACACCAGCATATTCATCTGGTGGTCGGTAAGCCACATAGCCACTTGCGCGATCTGTGCCGGAAACTCCTCACGCTCGATGCCATAGAACTGATCGACATTGAGGAATACAATGGCGCTGATATCAAGGTGCATCTGCCCGGACTTATGCAGGGCGCGCAGTATTTCCAGCTCAAGTAAGCGCAATTCGCGATAGGTAATGACGAGGAAGTTGCCGCAACCGCAGGCAGGGTCGAGGAAACGCAGCCGCGCCAGCATTTGCTGCAGCGCCAGCAGTTTCTGGCGGTTCCCCTTGCAGGCGTTGAATTCCTCCCGCAGCGCATCGAGGAAAAGCGGCTTGATCAGGCGAAGGATATTCGTCTCGCGCGTGTAGTGCGCGCCCAGATTGCGCCGCGCTTTGGCATCCATCACCGACTGGAAAAGCGACCCAAAAATAGCGGGGCTAATGCGGCTCCAATCGAGCGCACAGCAGTCGAGCAGGGCGGAGCGCATGCCCGCATCGAACGACGCCGGCGGCAGCGGCTCGGCAAAGAGCTTGCCATTGACATAGGGGAACGCGGCCAGATGCTCATCCAGCTTTTTCTGCCGCTGCAGGATATCGGTATTGAGCACATGGAAGATCATTCCAAGATGCGCGCCTAGGTCATGCCCGTCCTCGGCCGTGCGCAGCTCGAGGTAATCCTGGAACTGGCGCTTTTCGAAAATGCTGGTATCCTCGGCAAAAAGGCAGAACAGCAGCCGCACGAGATAAAGTTCGAGGCAATGCCCGGAATAGCCGGAGGCCTTGAGCTGATCATGCAACCTACCCATCAGCTCCGCCGCCTTGATATTGGCAGGGTCTTCCGGCTTCACCTTCTGCGTGCGGTAGCCGGCAATGAACCCGAATATTTTTATGTTTTTGTGCAGGTCCTTCAGGGCAAAATCATGCGTTGATTCTTCTTCGAGATCGTAGAGACGGAAGCGGGCAAAATCGGAGACCACCACATAGCGCGGCAGGTCGCGTTCTTTCAGGTTGGGAAAATAATCGAGTGCCTGCCGATAAGCACTGTCGAGGTCCTTGCCGCGCGACTTATGCTCGACCAGCAACACGCCCTTCCAGAGCAGATCGATGTAGCCGCCGCGCCCATCCTGTTTCTTGACCGGCGATTCGAATGACGCTAACCGCCGGCGGATAACACCGAATATGTCGAAAAACCGGTCCCAGAACGTCTTCGCTTCTGCATCCTCGGACGTTTCGTGTTTGAATTCCGCGCTAAACCGCATCGCGCGATCACGTATCTCATTCCAGCTTATCGGCATAGCATCCTACCCGCGGTATTTACTCATAACGTATCATCATATTACAATTGCTCCATATCACAGAAACTCACCCTGTTCCTGTTCGTTCGCTCCACAGTATTCACCATGATACACCAAATTCCCATCAAGATAAAACTCCGCCCTATAGCCGTCGGCATAACCTTTTACAGTGAACCGCAATGGATTAGTAATCTGGTAAACCGATTCCTCCCATTCACCTTGCCGGTCAAAGCGCAGCGAGGTCACTCGCAAGCGTGCGTGAAAGCGCTCGTCGAGTTTGACATTCTCGAATTGCAAATGCAGGCTATCAGCAAGAAGCGTTGCTTGCCGCACAAACAACCAGCGCGAATCGAACAGATTGCGACGACTATCCACGCCGAGTATTTTATGCCAATTCATGAACGCATCATAGGAAAGCAAATGCCGTAGCGTTTCCAAATCCGCCTGCGACCGGCAGCGAATGCCTTTCAATGCCGTCAGATCAAGTTCGGTCGGCACAATTACCTCGGCATTACGCCGCCGTTTAACCTCATCATCATAATCCTGCCAACCCATGTGATAGATCTTATCAAACGGTAGTTTTTTGAAATAATCCGCGCTGCTAAACACATTCGTCCCGGCAGCGGCAAGATTGGCGTCACTAAAGCAGGTCGATTGTCGAGTCAGTATTTCTTTCGCATCAAACAGCAGCATAACCGGGACCGGACAATGGGCCCCATATTTCTGTTTATCCTTCGGCCGAATTCCTTCATTGCTGTATTGGGTCGGAGTCTTCGGTCGGAAATAGAGACGCACATGCTCTTTCACCCGGCGATCGGTAACGTGCAAAACATCAGGGCTGGCAGCGTCCGCAATTTCAATGCCGCGCCGTTCCAATTCCGCCCGTGAATAAATATAGCCAATGTCGAGGATTTTTGCCGCATTATTGACATCGGTGAAATGGAACAGACACTGCGGCCAAAATTTCCGTTCCGGATCAGCAGCGTATTGTCGTTTGAGTGTTTCCAGATGGTCAACGATTTCCTGCGCGTCGGCTTTGCGCAGGATAGTCACTGATTCGCCGCCTTGAGCGTGAATACCTCCGCTTCCTGCACTGTGTCGACCGTCATCGGGATCAATTGCACGCCATACGCCGTCATATCGCCAATTGCCTTGTATTCTGCCGCCGCATGCGTCAGATGGCAATACGGCAACTCAGCAAGCAGCGCCAGCAGCTCGTTTGCCCATACCTGCATGCCATTGGGGATTTGCCCCACCGTCAGAATCCCATAGCCGCGCAGGACATCCCACAACGTCCCGACTTCTTCCTGGGCCAGTGTCTTTTCCCGTTCACCGGCTTTCAGTCGCAAAACATTGCCGGCTATCTCGGCTGTAAACGGTTGCTTGGTGCCCAAGGCCTGCCATTCGCGTTTGCGCGTCACCAAATCGGTCAAATCCCGCCACCACTCGGCAAACGCAAGCGTGCACGGCTCGCGGTGCAGCCATTTCTCGATCTCAGCCAGCGACCGGTGCTCCGGCAATACCCGGCCCTTTGCATACAGATGGATGTAGACCTCGATGGGGAGATTCTTCAGTATGCGCTCCATAAGCGGACGGACTTGATGATCCCAATTTAATTCGCCATTGCCACATCCAAGCTGCGGAAAGGCGATCGAATTGATCCCCTTGCGCACATACGCATTCGCAAACGCCTGCAGCCCCTGCTCTATGTAGGATAACTGTGAAGGCTTACGCCACGTTGTTTTCGTCGGAAAATTGAGCACCCATTTATGCGGCGTCTTGTATAGCCACAACTTGCCAACCGTCAGCTGCCCGTTTTCACAATACCGTTGATACTGCTTGAACATGTCAGGATAAATCCGCTTGAAATCCTTCGCCAGACCTTTCCCCATCACACCTTCGGTGTTGACCGGATTGACCAGCACCTGCGCCGGCGATTCGAGCAGATTCCCCTGCACATACGTCAGCATGCTATCCAGCCACCTCCGTTTGCTCATGTCCGATCATTATACACTGAAAGCCCATGCCAATCCACAACCGCCTGCTTCGACGCCACTACCTCTGATGAAGCGTTATACCAACCAACCGCACCGCACGTTGCACGTATTATCCCGGTGGCTGCAAAATCAATCTCAGAACGTCTTCGCCTCGGCGTCCTCGGACTTTTCGTACTTAAACTCCGCGCTGAACTTCATGGCGCGATCGCGTATCTCGTTCCAGCATATCGGCATTGCTACTGCCTTATACCGTCAGCGGGCAGCACGGAGGAATTCCTCCTGGGTCATATTGACACCCGCCTGACGCATCTGGTGCAACAGCTTGGAAAGGACATTGCGCGAGTAGATCCCCTTCTTGGGAAAAGCGCACGCGACCCCCGATCCTGGGTAGCGATATACATGATCGTGGGTTGAATCCCGGTCGTACGTGAAGCCCAGCGACAGCAGCGCCCGGCGCGCCCCTTCCGCTGTGAGCAGCAACCCCTTGCTGCCCACTGTTTATGCGGCCAGCTCGAGGTCGCTTACGGTATCGACAAAAGCTGCCGGCGACTGCCGGTCGAGAGCCGGGCGTCCTTCTCCCAATGAATCAACGACCTGCTGGGGATCGCCAAAATCGGACGACATCCTGCCATGGGCGTGAATGCTCTCCCACAGCGCAACGGCATCAGCATCCGCCGGCGGAAAATCACGCAGCAAGCCGCTGTTCAGCAGTTCGAGCAGATAGGCGCGAAAGAGGCGGGAAACCTCGCCCAACGAATTGCCCGGCTCGCCTTCGTAGTACGCACTATGCTCAAGACAGGAACCGATCCACACACCGGTCTCCGCATCCTTTTCAAACAGGATTTTCAGCGAGATTTTTTCACCGGTCTGCTTATTCGTGAATGGTCCAGCAATGCCGGCCGCAAAACGCACTTCGCCGAGATGCTGCGGCTTACGCGGCTGCTCTTTCATTGCCGTGCCTCCTTGTTTCTCTCTTAACAGAAAGTATAGCGGATTTTTTCCGGCAAATCAACTCCGCGTACAATTGCCCGAATGGGCTATCGTCCCACGCCACCTTCTGCTCACGCCCGGCATCGCCCACAAACTGCTCAAGTGCAAGCCGAATAACACGCGGCTCGGTACACTGGAAGGCGGGAAAGTCAGATTCCCATCCATATGTGGCGCAGCGTTTGCAGGATACGTGAGTCAGCCACAAGGCACCGATATTATGAGGTTAGCGCTATCACTGCAACGGGATTGGTTGGTTGCGCGTTGGTCATGCCCGCCCCCAATTGCTTATAGCATGTTACCGGTGAGGCGCAACATACAGAAGCAGGCATTCCGCAACACCTGCAAATACGCGCTTGCGTATTACCATTTTTTGTGGTATCATTACCATATTAATTGGTACAGGAGCGGGTATGATCGAGGCATTGGTCGGCAACAGCACAGTGGAAAAAGTGCTGCTCTTCCTCTCGGTGTATGGGGAAGGGTATGCCGGACAGATGGCGGAGATCTTCGGGCTGCGGGTCAATGGCATACAGCAGCAACTGCGGCGGCTGGAAAACGGCGGGGTGGTAGTGAGCCGGCTGGTCGGCAGGACCCGTGTCTACTCCTTCAATCCGCGCTGTTTTTATCTTACTGAACTCAACCAATTACTGGAAAAAGCGTTGAGCGCACTGCCGCCGAAGGAAGTGGAACGATTCTATCGTCGCCGCACCCGCCCGCGGCGCGCTGGCAAACCATGAATCAGCGCGGTTGGGCGAAACTTACACTCGCGGAGACGGCTGCCCGGGTCAGCGAACATTTGCGGTCGCAGGGATGTTCCACGGTACTGGTGGGCGGGGCATGCGTTTCCATTTACTCTGACAACCGCTACGAATCGCTTGATCTTGATTATGTTGCCGCAGAACCGCTAAAACAACTCGCAACCGCACTAAAACCACTCGGTTTCACTCAGGGCGGTGACCGGCACTTTGTCCATCCGGATAGCCAGTTCCTTATTGAGTTTGTTGCTCCGCCCGTAGCCATAGGCAACGAAGCACCAGTCACGCGCACTGCAAAACATGCCACCAGGGAAGGCATCATCACCATGCTAACGCCAACCGACTGCGTCAAAGACCGTCTGGCTGCGTTTATCCACTGGCATGACCCGCAGGCATTGGAGCAGGCGCTGCTGGTGGCCAGGCAGCAGACCGTCAACCTCAGGCAGATCAGGCAGTGGGCAAAGGCCGAAATGGCATTACCGCAATTTGAAACATTCCACCAGCAACTGCTGCACGCAAGAAGGCAGCGAAATGACTGCCGATAAAACTGAACGGGGTACCGCTTGAATTCAGCCGGAGCCAGAAGCTACCTGTATTTCACCGTGTTCGTCTCCGGCATGACCACCCTGGCGGCGGAATTTGCGGCGCCGCGCCTGATCGGCAATGTCTTCGGCAACAGCAATATGGTCTGGGCCAGCATCATCGGCCTCATCCTGCTCTACCTGACGCTCGGCTACTTCGTCGGCGGGGTCTGGGCGGACCGCCGGCCACAGGCCGCGACCATGTACCAGGTGCTGGCCTGGGGCGCATTCACGCTGGGCATAGTCCCCTACTGCGCCAATCCGGTCCTGCACTTCGCCGCCCGATCCTTCGCCGACCTGCAGCTCGCCGTGCTGCTCGGCTCATTCGCCACGGTGCTCATCCTCTTCAGCGTGCCAGTCACGCTGCTCGGCACCATTTCGCCGTTCGCCATCCGGCTCGCAATCAGCGACCGGAACACCGCAGGCGCGACCGCGGGCAGGATGTACGCCCTCTCCACGCTCGGCTCGTTCATCGGCACCTTCCTGCCGGTGCTGGTGACCATACCGACCATCGGCACCCGCAATACCTTCCTGCTGTTCAGCATGCTCCTGCTCGCCGTGGCGCTGACCGGGCTCGGGCTGTTCGGCAGCCGCGCCCTGCTCCTCCGCTATGCCTGGATGCCGGTGCTCCTGCCCGCAATCGCCGCCCTGACCGGCGGGCAGGCGATCAAGGCCGACGCGGGCCAGATCTATGAAACCGAGTCGGCCTACAACTACATTCAGGTCGCGCAGGTCAACGGCTTCACGCTGCTGCGTCTCAACGAGGGGATGGGCATTCATTCCATCTATCATCCCGATATCCTGAACTACAGCAGCGAGTGGGAGCAACTGCTGGTCGGGCCGTTCTTCTACGCGCACGCCGCACCCGGCCGGGTCGGGCGCATGGCGATCGTCGGCCTGGCGGCGGGAACGACCGCGCGGCAGGCAACGGCAGTGTACGGCCCCATCCCCATCGACGGCTTCGAAATCGACCCGGAGATCGTCGCCGTCGGGCGGAAGTATTTCGCCGGCGACCTGCCGAACCTGACCGTACACATCGGCGACGGCCGCTGGAACCTCGAACAAAGCCGGGACACCTACGACATTATCGCGGTGGACGCGTATCGCGTCCCCTGCATTCCGCCGCACATGACCACCCGGGAATTCTTCCGGATCTGCGCCGACCGTTTGCGCGACACCGGCGTCCTCGGCATCAATGTCGCCAGCGTGCCGGGCGATCGCCGCCTGATCAACGGGCTGGCCACCACGCTGGCAACCGTCTTCCCCGCCGTTCACCTCATGGATATCCCCGGTTCGCTGAACACCATCATCTTCGCCACCCGCCAGCCGACCAGCGCCGCCGCCTTCATCGACAATCTGGCGGATTTCGCCCGCCGCTCCGATATCCATCCCCTCCTGCTCGCCGCCATGCGGACGACCGCCGCCAATCTGCAGCCGGGGTATGAGACCACGCAGGTATTCACGGACGATCGGGCCCCCATCGAATGGATCATCAACAACATGCTCATCCATTCCGCCCTGAGCGGCCAATTGCAGGAGTTGCCGAACCTCACCCGCGACGGCGGGGCATAGGATCCAGCGGGTATTTGCCGCTGATCGCCGGCGAACCGCAGGGAGTGCAGCTCACGGGCGTGCCGAAAGCCCGCGCCATCTATTCGATAATGTAATTATCCTGTCGCTGAACGAAGCCGTCTTCCCCGCCGGCAAAGGTGAGAATTCGCCGATCCATACGATATACGCGCAGCCGTCGGGCTGCCGACCCGCGAGCAGCGCGATGCGATCTGCGTCTATCCGTTCTATCGCCTTCCCACCCGCAGCAGCCGCATCGACCTGTTCCACACTACCGGGCCAGCGAGCGGAAACGGCACGACGGGGCGCAGCCGCTTCATCGATCAGGTGTAAGCGAACTCCCCGCGCGCAATCCGAACATGGTTGTCACTGGCTCTGCCCGTGCGCTGCGGCCCGAATTCCGCCACTGCCCGTCCCCTGCACTCTACGGAAAACAGCCGTACCCCATTTCAGCGTTCCGGGTCCGGCGTGATATTCTCCCACATCCCATGCTGATGGTACCAGAGCGGATCGGCATTGCCGCTGATGAATTCGCTTGTCGGCTGCCCCGCAACAGTCGGCGGCCGGCGTACCCGTTTCTGCCGGCCATGCACGAAGATGGTTATGAACTCGGCCGTGCGCCGTGCGCGAGCGGCCTTTTCAGCCGCCGTGCACTTCCGTTTCTTGCTCCCCATCCTGTTCGCTACCCCTCTTCTCGTATTCCATCAATGAGTCAGGTGCCCTCCGGCGCGCAGGATTGCCTGCAATTCGGGCGGCACCATCACCACGCAGCGCCCGCGCCACATTCCCGTCACCGCCAATCCGTCGCGGCGCAGGATATCGCAGGCCAGCTCGTTATGCTCTTCTTTTTCGTAGGCGCGGGTGAATTCGGCAAATTCGATCGCGCCATCTTCCGCCGCCAGCAGTGCCTGCAGCGCCGCGCGCGCCGTGTCCTCCAGGCCCGCCAGCAGCCGTTCAACCGTGCCCGCATTACGCATCATCCCGCAAACCCGCGCCAGTAATTCGTCTTTGCCCAACTGGTACGGCTTGGCCAGTTCCAGCCGCTTCGCCAGCTCCACCAGCTCGTCCTTGCGAAAATCGCCGTAGGCCTCTTCCAGCCGGAATGCATCACTCAGCAGGCGGCGACGCGCCTGCTCGCGCTTGTGCCGTTCGCGACCTTTCATACGCTCAAGGAAGCGCGCCAGTATGCCCGGCGCAGTCACTTCGTCTTCGAACACTTCCGCCAGCGCCAGTACCCCGGCATGCTTCGGCATCAGGTCCTTCGCCTGCTGCCATGAGCCCTGCGCGCTTTCATATTCACCGTCATGGAGCGCCATGCGTGCCTGCAATAGCAGCCAGCTTATCATCTCGCTGATATGCACTTTTCGCGGCAGATTCACCTGATTCATGAGCGTCTTCGCCGCAACGGGATCGCTATCGAGTTTCATCCCCGCCAGCGTCATCAGCGCGAAATTGTATTGCGGTTCGCGCCGCAGCACCTCTTCCAGCACCGCCTTCGCCTCATCCATGCGCCCCTGCTCGATCAGGCAACCGGCAAGGTTATTGAACGTGGGCAGATAATTCGGGTCGGCGGCGACAATTTCGCGCCAGCAGCGCTCCGCCTCCGTCCAGCGCTGCCGATGCATTATGCGATGTGCTTGCTCGATGCGTGACGCCAGTTGCGGCGGGATCGGCCGGGTCGGTTCCCCGACAATTTCATGACATTGCGCGCCGATCTCGCGCCACTCGCCCTTGAACCACATCCGCGCCTTGATGGGCGCCTTTTCCAGTTGCTGCAGAGCGCGCAGCGCCTGCATGCGCGCCTCGTCCGGTCCGCACACGCCCTCGACAATCTCGCGCAGCAATGTCACCGCCTCTTCGCTGCCGATACGCCGCAGGAATTCAACACCCGGTTCCCAGCCATCCGCATCGAGCATCGCCACGGCATACAGCAGGAGGCCGGGCAGGTTCTCCGCTTTTTCCTGCTTCTTGTCGAGCATATGCGCCAGCCGCTCCATCACCGGGGCGCATGCCACATCGGGCGGGAGAAAATAGGGCCAGTGCCCGCGCAGGGTGTCGGGTCCGCGTTTACGTTCGAGCAGCACCAGAAAACGCTTGACGCTCGTCCGGCACGACGCCCCCGCCTGCGCGCGCCGCAGATGCCGCAGCGCCTCGTCGCCACGACCGAGATTGGCCGCCGCCACCCCGGCATAATAGTCCAGGTCGGGATCGGTTCCGGGCGGAATCTTTGCGCAGGCCGCCAGCACCTCCGCATGCCAGTCGAGCCGCGCCAGGGCTTCCACCCGCTTCACCGCCGCCGACTCATCGCCCGGCCGCATGGTCAGGAGCCGTTTACCCAGCCGCTCCGCCTCCGCCCGTGGCCCGCGAATCAGCCGCAAATGCACCAGCAGCGCCACAGTATAGACATTGTCCGGGTCGAGTTCGCGCAGGGTCTGCTCCGCCCTCGCGATCGCCCCGCCAAGGTTGCCCTGCAGATATTCGCAGAACGCCAGGTTATTGTGCGGCACCGGCAATGGCGGAAACGCCTTGATGGCGGCTTTGTATTTCTGTATCGCCGCGACATAATCACCGCGCACCATCAGCCGCTGCCCTTCCTGATCCAGCCGCATGCAGCGGGCAAAATCGTCCTCAGTCAGCGTCATGCCGCCCACCGGCGTTGACACAGTATCACCATCGCCCAGCGGCCACGCCGCCGCCGGCGTCACCGGCTGTTCGCGGTCCTTGTCGCGGCAGCAGAACTTGTACTTCTTGCCGCTCCCGCACGGGCATGGACTGTACGGATCCTCCGGCGGCTTACCCCACCACGATATTGACCCCATCAGTGCCTCCCGTTAATCGCCAAGTCAGCTTCACAGTATCGTCTTTGAACTGTTCGGAATAACCGAACAATTGCTTACAAAGTGTACACCGGTCGGTGCATTCCAAACCGACGTGGTGTACCTGCACGTTGACTATGCGCCTCCAACCTATGGTTTTTTGCCTTCGAGGCGCTTGATCTCACGATCGAAGTCAGAGATATATTCCGCATCCTGCCGCTGACGATATACCTCGAATTCACCCTCGGCTTTGAGTTTGGCTTCCAGTGCGCTCACCCGGCCAGTGTCCTGCAGTATCGGATATTCCGACAGTTCCAGAAAACCGTTCAGGAACCCCGCCCAATCGGCCATCTTCATCAGAATGCCCCGTTCGGCCCGATTCTCCGCCATATCGAGATACGCGGAGACAATGCGGTTCAGCTCCCGCACATGCGCTTCGTTCAGGTAATTCTTGGCCACCGTGACATCGGATTTCAAGATTTTTCCGCCCGATGCGTGCTTCCAGATCGTCAGACCCATGTAAATCTTCGTCGCATCGGCGGAGTGATAAATCAGTTCCGCCGCCGTCTGGCCGGTGATGGCCCAATGCAGCTTGTTCTGCACACTGGCGAAGAACTCCCTGGTCAGCGGTGCGGCGGCGTCATAATCCACCGACAAAGCGTAAATGTCCGTGATCTTCTGGTAAAAACGCCGTTCGCTGGCGCGAATTTCCCTGATGCGCTCAAGCAGTTCATCGAAATAATCCCGGCCGAAGACCTGCTTTCCCTGCTTCAGGCGCTCGTCGTCCAGTACGAAGCCCTTGATAATGAACTCCCGCAGCGTTTTCGTCGCCCAAATGCGGAACTGCGTGGCCTGATAACTGTTGACCCGGTAGCCCACAGCGATGATGGCATCGAGATTATAGTATTTTGCGGAGTAAATCTTCCCATCTGCGGCAGTATGTTCCAATTTGGAACATACTGAAGTTTCGGTTAATTCTCCCGATGATAAGATGTTCCGCAAATGTTTCGTGATAGCCGGACGTTTAACCCCAAACAGTTCGGCCAGTGCCTTTTGCGTCAGCCAGACCGTTTCGTCTTTGACAAAAACCTCCACTTTTACCGTCCCATTCGGCGCCGTGTAGAGGAGAAACTGATTTTGGTCGCTCATCGAGAAACATCCTCCCGTACATCTCAGTTAATCGACCGCATCTTGCCGTTTAGAGCCGGCAAGTCAAGGGGGGTAGTACCCGCATGCCTTATGCCGAACCAACTTTTGCTACACTGCGCTATGAACCAGTTTGTGGCACCGTGATTTGACGGAAATAGGGTAACACTTTTCAGGGTAGTGGGCAAGTAAAAACCTGAAAGGGGAGACAGCGCAACAGATGGGGGTAAGTCCGAAGACATATTATGTCTGGGAACGGCGCTACCTGGACACGCTGAACCGGGGGTTTCAGGAACGTTTATCCGGCCGGCCGGAGACGGTGGTGGATCCGGTGAAGGAACAGATGGCAGCGCGGATTACGGCCTTGCAGCAGCAGGTTGCGGAACTTACAGCGGAGTTGAAGGCGACGAGACTATATGCCGAGTTTCACAAGGAGCGGCATACGGCGGATAGCTCTGTGTCCCCCGAGGAAAAAAAGGGGGTACTGAGGCGTTCACTGGTTGGCTTGGTGACAGAAACGAAGGAACAGGCAGGGGTGCCATATCGCCGATCGTGCGCTGTGGCATCCCTTCCCTACCGCAGCATCATGCGCTGGAAGGGACGGTTGGAACGCGGGGTTCCCGTTGTGGAACGGACAGGACCGAAAAAGGTGGAGCGACCGGATATGGGCAAACTGTTTGCAATCAATGACGGTTACGGATATTGCCGGCCGCAGCCAGGCGTAAACGTAGAACGAATATGGCAAAGCGCAAGGGATACGAATGACGTGTTAAGGAGTGGAAATGAAATATTGGCTAATCCTGTTGTTGATCACGATATATTGTGCTCCGGCACTTGCATCGAATTATTACCAGTCGCGTGGCGATGCGGCGCAGAGCGGATACTATCCGTATGCGTTTGATACGGCGGTGCTTTCTTACAATATTTGAGTACAGAGCCGCGCAGCAGAATTACAGCCACGAACGATTTGATTCCGCTCGAACATGACCAGCCTTGGAGTTATTCAACTGAAAACAAGTCGTGGCGATGTGTTGCCGATCTTCCGCATCCAGCGACGGGAGTTTATATTTCGTCAGACACCGCGCACTCAATGAACGCCAGCGAAAGTTCCTCGGGTTCTTGATGTTGAATGAAGCGGCGGACCTGACAGGTTGTTGAAAAGCACCATCGGGACTCCGTCATTGGCTTCAGCACCATCCCCACGCCCGCGGGAAGCCGATCATTCCCGCCGCTGATGCCGGATACCCGCTGATGCAACTCGGGAATGACCGGCGGGGAATATCGCCAGACAGCAGTTTTTCAACAACCTGCTATGGGTTGCACTTCGCGGTTGAATCCCGTCCTGTGTTTCTGCGCCGCCGCGTTCAGCAGCATTCCTTGCCGCCGCTGCAGGCGCATTCCGGGGCGGTGCCGTGCAGCATACCGCTGATGATCGCGCTCGCGCAGCCCACGCCGGCGTCGACGCTGATCGCCTGCACCGGGCAGTTGCGCGCGCAGGCGCCGCATTCCATGCAGGCATCCCGGTCGGCGACCGCCGCCTTCCGTTCGCGCAGGGTCAGCACCTGATGCGGGCAGACCTGCAGGCACATCCCGCAGCCGACGCAGGCCTCCTGCCGCACCTGAACGGTCGCCACATTATGCAGATATTTCATCGCCATCGTCATTCGCCTTTCTCCACCGTTTTTCGACCGGCTGCCGGACCGCAGCCGGCACAACGCCTCGCCTGCTGCCGGCACGGCACCTACAACAGCAGCAGCACCGCGCCGACCAGCGCCGTCACGGCCAGCGGCCGGGCAAACCAGCCGATCTCGCGGTTCACCCCCGTCTGCGAGGTGAAAGTCGTCGCCCCGGTGAAATTCAGGGCATAATACGCCGCCAGCGGCGGCAGGAGCAGCAACCACGCCAGCCAGTGCAGCGGCGTGAAGCCCATCACGAACCCGCAGGCGAGCGTCCACAGCGCGCCGAGCAGCAGCCCCTTCACCACGAACGACCGCGCCGGCAGCCACGGCAGCAGCAGCGGCACGCCCACCGTCCCGGCCAGCATCGCGCCGAGCAGCGGCAGGATCATCGACCACGCTCGAGCGACCGCGCCTGCCGGCGCCAGCAGCAGGTTGCCAGCCACGATGACCAGCACCGCGATCAGCAGATGCCGCAGCGCCGGCCGCAATTCGATCGGCAGCAGCACCAGCCGGTCGCGGAACGTGAAGCTGACGCTCCGCATGGCCGGGGTGGCGACATTGCCGGCGTCAATAAACGCGCCCAGGTCGCGCGCCCGCACCGGGCCGTAGACCACCCGGAATCCGGTCTCCTGCCGCACCGTATGCGCGGCAACCCCGGGCGCCCCCAGCTGCGGCACGAGCAGCGTGCGGTGGCTGACGACCTTCTCCAGCCCGGCGGCGCGCACCCGCCGCACCAGCTCGTCCGTCCCGAACGTCCCCTTGCCGGCGGCGCACCAGACATTGATCCCGCGGGTATCGAGCACCAGCACCCAGAGCGAACGGCCGGCGAGGGCGCGGCGCAGGATATCGAACGAGAGCTTGTAATTGGCGGTCACCGCCACCGGATCGTCCGCACCGGGCGACCCGACCGCATACAGCCCCGGCGCAATCCGATAGTCCATGCGCCGGACGCCCAGCCGCATCCGCACTTCCCCCAGCATATCCGCCGCCGTCAGCGCCGTCCCCGCCACCGGGACCGCGCCCGCGGGGGTGTCGATCACGCCGGTCTGCCAGGCCGGCCGGTCGCAGCATGCATTCCGGTTCGTGCAGCATTCCGCCATCGTTCCTGCTCCTTCGCGCGGCCGGCGAGTGCGGCCGCGGCTTCATTATTCGATACCCATCGAACTCATACCGCAAAAAAAGACAGTCAGGCGAGAAACTCCCGGATCTGCGCCAGCACCGGCTCGTTCACCCGGCAGCGGAAGCATTTGCCGTCCCGCTCGCAGGTGATCAGCCCCGCCTGCTGCAGCTCCTTGAAATGGTGCGACACCGTCGAGCGCGACAGCTGCATGCACGCGCAGACCATGGTGAAGGCCCGGTCGACCGGGCAGCAGCACGCCGCATCGACCGGGAACGCCGCCGGCGCCCCCTTGGCGTACGCGCGATAGATCATCATGAATATCTTCAGGCGCTGCTCATTGGCCAGCGCCTTGAAGATCCTCGCGTACGCCGCAGCCGGGGCGGGCCCCGCCCCCCGTTTCGCCGCCGTGCCTGCCGCCGCCCGTCCGCGCCGCGCCGCCGTCATGTCAGTCCGCCACCCGCACCGCGCCGCTGGCCAGCAGCGGCCCCAGCATGTTGGCCGCGCCGCCGTGCTCGACGATGCGGCCGTCCACCACGCGATCGACATTCACCCCGGTGATCGCCACCGGCTTGCCCGTCGGGCGCATGCCGCCGTACGCCTCCGCGTGGATCCCGTGCATGGTATAGCAGGTGGCAACCCATTCACCCTCGGCGATCTGCCGTTCGATCACCATGTGCAGGTCGTGATAGGTCCGCCGCACGCCGGTGATATGCTCCTTCGCCCCGGCGATCCCGGCCGGATGCCGGACGCCGTCGACAACCTCGGCATAGTCCGGCGCGATCAGTTCCTCCAGGCCGTCCGTTGTCCCGGTGCTGACGAATTCCTCATAGAAGCGGCGGACCACCGCCTTGTTCTCTTCCCGCATGCGCCGCCGCTCCCTTCCGCCGGCGGAACGCCGGCCCGTTGTTCGACTGTTGTCGAACAATGATAGTGTAGCACCGGCGCGCGCCGTTGTCAAGCGGGCGCGCGCTGATTTTTGCCATCCGTCACACCGGGAACAGGTTATGGCCGTCAGGATGAAGTCAGGGGCAGTCGCAGCCGGGGTCGGCACAGCCGCCGCCCTTCGGGATGCAGCCGAGTTCGCTTTCCTCGTCGGGCCGCACACAGCAATGGTCGGCAAACAGCCGCTTCATCCGCGCCCGGGCGCGGTGCAAACGCATCTTGGCGGTGCTCACGCTGAGGCCGAGGACTTCGGCCACCTCCCGGTCCGCCAGCCCTTCCATGTCGCTCAGGGTCAGCACCACGCGGTACGATTCCGGCAGGTTCTGTACCAGGTCGCTGATGCAGGTTTGCGCCTCATGACGGATGGCCTGCCGCTCCTGCTCCGCCGCCACCGGTATTGACGCCAGCGCCTCGTCCCCGGCGGCGGCGCCGCCGCGGGCGGCGGTGCGGCGAAAATGGTCATGCGCGCAGTTGGTGGCGATGCGGTAGAGCCAGGTCGCGGCCTGCGCTTCGCCGCGGAATTCCGCCAGCGCGCGGTACGCACGGATGAAGGTTTCCTGCGCGATGTCCTCCGCCGCGGCCGCGCCGGCGAGGCGGGTCAGGTAGCGCAGGATGCGCTCGCGATTCTCGTCATGCAGCCGCTGGAACTGCCGCTCATGCTCCGTCATGCTTCCGCCCCGTTGTCCCGGCCGCGCCGCCCCGGCCGTGCCGCAGCCGCGTCAGCACCCGGCGCGCCACCTGCTGCGCCGTGCGCCGCACCGTCGCGGCCGGCACCGCATCGGCCGCAAATACCTCCGTAAATTTCCCGTACAGCGGCAGCGCGTCAATGGCCACCACCTTACCATTCCCGAGCAGCTTTTTCAAAACCCGCGCATGGCAGCGCAGGAAGCAGCCGTCGATGACCACCACGCGCCGCGCCGCGCGCATCCACGCCGCCATCGCCGAACCGGGCACGGTGAAGAACTCGCCGTGGCAGCCGCGCGCATACGGCGCATGCCGGGCCACTTCGTTCGCCGCCTGCCGCGCGATCTCGCCGCGCACGCAGGCGCCTTCGCAGGAGATGACGGGGATGCGCCCCTCGGTCGCGCAGCGCCTGCCGGTGGTCTCGCCGACCGGGCAGCGCGCCCGCGTCGCGGGAAAGCGCAGCACCACCTCCTGCTTTCGCGCCTTAGCCATGGATTGCCTCCGTCACCAGCGCCGCCGCCCGCGCCGCATTCTCCGCTGTCACGGCGGTGGCGCCCTTGACGAAACCGTGCTCCGCCAGCCGCACATGCGTGAATCCCGTGATCCCCGCCTGCTGCAGCGACTGCTGCATGCAGTGCAGCGGGCAGCCGTCGATCGCCACCACCCGCGCCGCGGCCCGGGTCGTCGCGAGAATGCCCGGCACCCTGCCGCCGATCCCTGTCGCACAGTACATCCGCCCCTGCCGCTCGCGGGTCAGCAGCCGCGCCGCCTGGTCGGCCACCGCCCCCACATCCGCCGCGCCCGAGCAGGCAAAGAGCAGCGGCAGTTCCCGTTCCTTCGCTGTTTCAGCCATGATCCATTCTCCTTTGCTTGGGTTAGCAGGTGCAGGCGCAGGGCGCGCCGGCACCCGGCTGCTGTTGCCGCGTCAGGATCTGCTCCGTTGCCGCATCAACCCCGGCGGCCGCACCCTGCCGCACCTTGCGCCCGACCGCCGCCGCCGCCGCCATCTCCTCGTTCGTCAGTCCCTCCGCCGCGCCCTGCCCGCAATGATACTCCACGCATGCCCGGCAATTCGCCGCCACCGCCGCACCCACTGCAATCAATCGTGAAAGCTTCGCATCCAGTTCCATGGTGTCACCTCCATTGCCCGCTTAGACGCAGGGCCGGCGGTAAACGATACACCACTGCTGTTCTGCGGATATTGCTGCTGTTATGCCGGCGGCCGGCGGTGCAGGCGCAGCATGCGATAGCCGCCGCGCTGGAACTTGCAGGGAACCGGTATCACCCGGAGGAAAAGCCGGCGGCGGTCAGGCGGTCGGGCACTGCCGGGAGATGGCGCGACGGACGCGCGCCGAGTTCGAGCAGGGGAAAAACGCGCACCTCGCGCGCCAGTTCACGCAGCGCCGCCGCATATCCGTCCTGCAGCGGCTGTTGCTGCTGCTGTGCCGGCGGTCAGCGGTGCAGACGCAGCATGCGGTTGCCGCCGCGCTGGAACTCGTAGGGAACTGTAATGTACTCAATGGCATGACCGGCGGCGGTCAGGCGGTCGAGCACTGCCGGGAGATGACGCGACGGACGCGCGCCGAGTTCGAGCAGGGGAAAGACGCGCACCTCGCGCGCCACCCGCGCCAATTCGCGCAGCGCCGCCGCATGATCGTCGGCGGTCAGCTGTTCGCTGTAAAGAAACAGGTAATGCGAGCAGAGGGCGCAGTCGAACGCGCCGTCGGCAAACGGCAGGTGCGGCAGCGCGCCGGCGACATAGCGCGACGCTGTGCCGCGCGCGGCATAATCGGCGAGAAAGGTCTCCATGGCCGACCGGCGCAGCCGCGCCAGTTCCTTCGGCGAGCCGATCGTCGTCCAGACGAATTCGTCGCGGTTCCGCTCCGTCTCGGCCATGACCGCGGGAAACACCGCGTCGATCCGCGCGCGGATCGCGGCAGCCGGATACTGATACAGCGGATCGACCGAGACCACCCGCCCGCCGCGGCGGGTCAGTTCCGCATTGAATGCGGCCGGCCCGTCGCCGGCGCCGAGGATCCGCCCGCGCAAGTCCGTATCGGTCAGGGCGAACATCGCCGCATATTCGGCGAACGACCTGCCCCACGGCACCACCCGGTCGAGCGTAAAGCTCACCAGGCAGCGCGGCCCTGCAGGTAGAGCACCGCCCGCCCGGCGATCAGCACCCGCTCGCCGGCGTCGGTGCAGAAGAGCTCGCCGCCGCGCGCAGAAAGCTGCCGGGCATGCAGTTCCTTCCGGCCCAGCAGCCCCGCCCAGTACGGGGTCAGCACGCAGTGCGCCGACCCGGTCACCGGGTCCTCCGCCACCCCCAGCCGCGGGGCAAAGAACCGCGAGACGAAATCGCACTGCCCGCCGCGCGCGGTGACGATCACCCCGCGACAGTCAAACGCCGCCAGCGCCGCGAAATCGGGCTGCAGTTCGCGCACCTGTTGCTCGTCGACCAGCACCACGAGCATATCCTCGGCCGAGCCGAGGACTGCCTGCGGCGCGCAACCGAGCGCCGCCGCCAACCCGGCGGGTTCCGCCTGCGGCCGCGGCGGCCGGGCGGGAAAGTCGAGCACCATCAGCTCGCCGCGCCGGCCCACCCGCAGCTCGCCGCTCTGCCGGGAAACAAACCGCACCTGCTCCCGCGCCCAGCCGCGATAATTGAACAGCACAAACGCGCTGGCGAGCGTCGCATGCCCGCAGAGCGCGACTTCGACCGTCGGGGTGAACCAGCGGATGGCGAACCCGTCCGCCTGCGGCATGAGGAACGCCGTTTCCGAAACGCCATTCTCCGCCGCGATCGCGCGCATGGTGTCATCGTCCGGCCACGATTCGAGCAGGCAGACCCCTGCGTGATTGCCGGTGAAGAGCCGGTCAGTAAACGCATCCACATGATACAGCTCAAACTTCATCGCCCGCTCTCCTCGGTCCGGTCGGCGGCGCCGTCCCGCAGAACGGCCGGGCCGCAGCTGACCGCCGCCGTCCGCGCTGCGCCACCGCGCCGGTCAGAACGTAAAACGCGTTGTCGGCCCGCTCTGGCGGTTGACCAGCCGCTTGAGCGCGGCCGCCAGCAGCTCGATCTCCGTCCGGGTATTGTAGAACGCCAGCGACGGCCGCACGGTGGCGGTCACGCCGAACCGCTGCAGCGCCGGCTGGGCGCAATGATGCCCCGCGCGCACGGCAATCCCTTCGCGGTCAAGATAGGCGCCGACTTCCTCCGGGGTACACCCCGCAACGGTCAGGGATATGGCGCCGACGCGCTGCGGCGCCGCCCCGACCTGCTGCACGCCGTCGATCGCCGTCAGCAGGCGCAGCGCATATGCCATCAGTTCATGCTCGTACGCAACCGCCGCCGCGAAGTCGATCCGCTCGAGATACTCGAGTGCGGCGCCCAAACCGACTGCACCCGCAATATTGCCCGTTCCGGCCTCGAACTTCTGCGGGATGTCGTTGTACTCCGTCGCGGTAAACGAGACCCGGCGGATCATGCTGCCGCCGCCCTGCCAGGGCGGCAGCGCGCGCAACAGCTCGGCCTTCCCGTAGAGGACGCCGATGCCGGTCGGCCCGAACAGCTTATGCCCGGAAAACGCGTAGAAATCGGCGTCGAGCCGCCGCACATCGACCCGGAAGTGCGGGACCGCCTGCGCCCCGTCGACGAGCACGCGGGCGCCGGCGCGATGCGCCGCCTGCACGATCTCCGCCACCGGCAGGACGACTCCGAGCGCATTCGACACCTGGGTCACCGCCACGAGCTTCGTCCGGGCATTCAGCATGCCGGCGAATTCCGCGAGCATGAACTCGCCGCGGTCGCTGACCGGGGCGACGCGGAGCACCGCGTCCCGCTCGCGCGCCAGCTGCTGCCACGGCACGATATTGGAATGGTGTTCGAGCGTGCTGACGATGATCTCGTCGCCCGCGCCGATCTCCTGCCGGCCGAAGGTCTGGGCGACGAGGTTGATCGCCTCCGTCGTCCCGCGCACAAAGACGATCTCCTCCGCCGCGGCGGCGCCGATGAAGCGCCGGACCTTCTCGCGCGCCGCTTCATAGCGGTCGGTCGCCCGCCGGGCCAGGGCATGCGCGCCGCGGTGGATATTGGAGTTGTCATTCTCGTAAAAGTCCCGCAGCGCGTCGATCACCGCCGCCGGCTTCTGCGTGGTGGCGGCGTTGTCGAGCCAGACCAGGTCCCTGCCGTCCACCGGGCGGCCGAGCAGCGGAAAATCGCTGCGCACCGCCTGCACATCGAACGCGGCCGCCACGGCCGGCCCGCCCGGCATGACCAGCCGGTCCAGCCCGGGCAGCGCGCCGCTCCCGTCAACCGCCGCCGCTGCCGCCGCCGTGATGGCGGCGGCGGGCGCCAGCAGCTGCCGGATCTCCTGCGCCGTCACCGGCAGTCCCGCAGCCGACGCCGCCGGCCCGGTCAGTTCCTGCGCCAGCGCCGTCAGGCGGCCGGGATCGAAAGCGTCCGCCGCCGGGACGCCGGCGTCCCCGTCATTTGTACTCATAGTAATTGGCCACTTCGACATTGTCGAGCACGCCCAGCGCATCGTCCACCAGCACCGCCGCCGAGAAATAGAGCGTGGCGAGATACGAGGCGATCGCCTTGCGGTTGATCCCCATGAAGCGCACCGACACCCCCGGCATGACCTCGTCGGGGATGCCCAGCTGATGCAGGCCGACGACGCCCTGGTCCTGCTCGCCGGTGCGCAGCAGCAGGATCTTGGTCCGGTTGGCATCGTCGACCGGCACTTTGTCCGACGGGATAATCGGCACGCCGCGCCAGGTGATGAACGGGCTGCCGAACTTCTCGACCACCACCGGCGGCACCCCGCGGCGCGTGCACTCGCGGCCGAACGCCGCGACCGCCCGCGGATGGGCGAGGAAGAACGACGGCTTCTTCCAGACCCGCGTCAGCAGTTCGTCCATGTCGTCCGGCGTCGGCGCGCCCGTCCGGGTGGTGATGTGCGAGGTCGAGGCCACCGCATTGACCAGGCCGAATTCCGGATTGCAGATGATCTCGCGCTCCTGCTGCTCTTTCATCGCCTCGATGGTCAGGCGCAGCTGCTCGCGCAGCTGGTTGATCGGCTGGTTGTAGATGTCGGTCACCCGGCTGTGGATGGTGAGGATGCTCTGGATCAGGCTGAGCGGGTATTCCTGCGGGTCATCCTCGTAATCGACGAACGACTCGGAAATGTTCGGCTCGCCCTCGTAGGCCGAGGAGACGTTGATCTTCTTCTCGCCGTACTCGTCCGCCTGCTGCGACTGCAGCTCCATCCGTTTGCGGGCCGCGGTCACCCGCTCGCTGATCTCCGGCGCCGACGCCATAAACGCCTCAAACTGCTCCGGCCTGATCGACAGCAGCACGCTGGGCGCCAGCGCGCGCGCGTAGACCTGGCCGAGCGGCTCGTTAACGAAGCACAGGTCGCCGAAGTAGTTGCCCTCGGACATGACCTTCATCACGATCTTCTGCCCGAACGACCCGGTGGTGAACAGCTCCACCCGCCCCCGGGCAATGACGAAGAACTTGGTTTTGGCCCCGACCGGAATCGGCGCCTGGCCGGCGTCGAAATGCTCGACCTCGAACCGGGCGATAAACAGCTTCAGCATCTCCTCATCGAGATCGAGGAACGCGGCGATCGACTGCAGATGCTCCGGGCGCAGCTGGACGTTTTCGCCGCCGACGCCGATGCTGATCTTGCGGTTGTGGCGGGTAATGATCTTCTTGCGGTTGACCCGGTAGGTCCCCGACTCGACATTGATCCAGGGGAGCAGCCGCAGCAGCCAGCGCGGACTGATCGCCGTCATCTGCGGCACGGTCTTGGTCGTCGTCGCCAGGTTGCGTGCCGCCCGGGTGCTCACACTGTGCAGGTCGCTGTTTTCGTTACGTTCTTCCACAACATCCCCCTTCGTTCATGGTTTTGACCGACGGCACGAACTCGGCCCCCGGTCATGGCAGCTATGGTAGTATCCCGTGCCGATGACGTCAATGGTTCCCCGTCACCCGCTCCAGCAGATGCACCGGACGACAGACCGGCGCCGCACAACCTGCGGGTGCCAATGAACGCGTCTCCCCTAACCCCGCTTTGCCCGCAGCAGGAGATGGCAGCACAACGTTGCAGGATATTCGCTGCGTTCAATCAACCCGCCGGGGTGCGAAGCATTGTTGTCTTCGGGTAAACCATCCGCGATGCGTTCTGCCCTGCGGATGGTACGCTCTCGGCCACATCAGTCGCGGAAACCGCGGCATGGCAAACACCGACCCACTCACATCCAGCTCACCGTATGCGGATAAGTCAGCGTCGCCGGCAGAGGCGGAGTCCGAGGAACAGGCCGGCGGTGATTTCCGCCAGCAGCGCCGCCGCCAGCAGCGCATTCATTCCGTCCCGCACCGCGGAAATCAGGATGCCGATCGTAAAGGCCAGCGCGCACCAGGCGAGGGTATGGAAGAGCGCCTGCGGATCGCGCAGCGACAGCGGATTGCTGCGCCAGCGCGGGCGGCCGCGAACCGCCACTGCCGGACGCGGCCAGATCCAGACAGCCGCCAGCAGCAGCAGCGGCATCCCCACCAGCCCCGCCACCGTCCCGACGGCGACGACCTCGCGCCAGTCGCCCCCCTGCGCCGGCGCGCCGCACGCACCCCAGCCGCAGCAGAGCAGCAGCAGGATCAGCCGCAACCGCAGCCAGAACCCGCCCGGCGCGATTGCAGTCGCGACACCATCCGTCGTCATCGTTCCGGTTTCCTTCAGCATTCCGATCGCCATGACCGCACGTTCCCGGTCAGACAATCGTGGCGGGCGGGCAGGGATCGTCGAGCATCAGTTTCACCCGGTCGGGAAGCAGCGGCTTGAGCTGGCCGGCCACGGCCTTGATAAAGATCTTCTCCGTATGGAAATGACCCGCCGCAATCACCGCCAGGCCGCGATGCTCCGCCTCGAGAAAGGCGCTCATTTTCAGTTCGCCGGTGACAAACACATCCGCGCCCGCCTCCAGCACCTCGGGGATGAGATCGGTGGCGCTCCCCGCGCACACCGCCACCTGGCGCACCCGCCGGCGCGGATCGCCGACCAGATGCACCCGCCGCACCTTGAGCGCGCGCTTGACCTGCGCCGCAAATGCCGCCACGGTCAGCGGCTTCGCCAGTTCCCCGCGCGTGCCAATCCCGGACCCGAACCCCGGCGTGATCAGCGGATAGACGTCGTAGGCCATTTCCTCGTAGGGATGCACCTCGCGCACCGCCTGCACCACCTCGCGCACGCGCGCCAGCGGCACAATGGCCTCGATCCGCAGTTCCGCCACCTCCTCCGTCGTCCCGCGCTGCCCGATATACGGGTGCGCGCCGGCGAGCGGCCGGAAGGTGCCCGTGCCGGGCGCGCTGAAGGTGCAGTGCGAATAGTCGCCCAGTTTCCCGCCCCCCGCCGCGCCGATGGCGTCGCGCACCTGCGCGGCATGGCTCACCGGCGCAAAGACGGCGAACTTCGCCATCTTCTCCGCCACCCCATGCAGCGGCGCGATCCGCCGCAGGCGGAGCTGCGCCGCGAGGACATCGTTCATGCCCCCCGCCACCGCGTCGTAGTTGGTGTGCATGACAAACAGGGCAATATCGCGGCGGATCAGTTCCCGCACCAGGTCCGCGGCGCGGCTGCCCGCCACCACGGTCTTGAGCGGCGCATAAATCAGCGGATGGTGGGCGATGATGATGCTGCAGTTGGCGCGGGCAGCCGCGGCGATCGTCGCGCGGGTCACATCGAGCGCCAGCATGATGCCGCGCACCGGTGCGGCGGGATCGCCCACCTGCAGCCCGATCCGGTCATGCTCCAGCGCCAGTTCCGGCGGCACCAGCCGCCGGCACAACGAGACCACGTCTGCAATGCGCATCATGCCACCTCCGTTGCCGCGCGGCCGTCCGGCCGCAATGAGGCATTGTAGCATGCATCAGCATCCAACGCATCATCGCCACCACCGAACTGCACCCTTCCCGGGAAGCAGCACCGTGCACTGCGGCGACCGGCGGAACGCTATTCGAGCTTGACGATGATATTCAGCAGCGAATTGGCCGCCTCGTCGCAGCGGTCGGCCGAGCGGTTCAGGTGCCGGTAGATTTCCCGCATCTTGAACATGTAGCCAGCCGATTCACTGCTGTCAAACAGCTTGGCCAGCGCTTCGAGGTAGATGTGATGCATGTGGTTCTCCGCTGTCTTGGCCCGCACCGCGTGCTCCTTGGCGACATTGGGATGCTGCTTGAGATTCTTCAGCGACTCATAAATCTCCAGGGTCGCCTCCTCAAGCACGTGTGCCATCTGTGCCAGGTAGTCGTTGCCGCTGACCGCGAACAGGTTCATCTCCTCGACGGTGCTCTTAGCGGCGTCGACAACGTTGTCCACCTCCATCGACACGGCATAGATATCCTCCCGGTCGAAGGGGGTGATCAGCGTCTGGTTCAGTTCGTCAATCAGGATGCGCCGCAGGTCGTCCGCCTCGCGCTCGCAGGCATAGATCCGGTCGGCAAGCTCCTTCGGTTTCCGCTGCATGTACTCCGGCAGCAGGCGGTACGCTTCATGGACGACACGGGCATGCTGCTGCAACAGGTCATAAAAATCCGCCGACTTCCGTTTGCTACCAATCCCGAACAATCTCATTGCCATCCTCCAAGGCCCAGCAAGGTTATGGTTACCCAATAGACGCCGGCGCTGAACAGCGCCGTAAGTGGAATCGTCAGGAACCAGCTCCAGATAATATCGCGGATGATCAGCCAGCGGACGCTCTTGCGGCGGAACCCGCTGCCGACCCCAATCACCGACGAGGTGATGATCTGGGTGGTCGACACCGGCGCCCCCACCAGGTTGCAGGTGACCAGGATGCCCGCTGCCGTCAGCTGGGATTCCAGCGAATGGTGCGGCCGCAGGCGAATGATGCCGTATCCGACCGTGCGGATGATCCGGGTGCCGCCCAGGATTATCCCGGTGACGATTCCCGCGATGCAGATGAATTTCACCCATAACGGCACCGCAATCTCGGTGCTGTTGCCCGACAGATACAGCAGCAGGGCGATGATCCCCATCGATTTCTGGCTATCGTTCGTGCCGTGATTGGCGCCGAGAAACACCAGGGTGACGCACTGCAATTTCTTGATGGTGGTGTTGACCGCAAGCGGCGCGTGCTGCAACAGCTGCCGCAGCAGCTGATAGACCAGGTAGCCGATGCCCATGCCGAGCAGGGGCGACAGGAACATCGCCACGATCACCTTGATGAAGAAGATCCGCCACGGCACCGCCGCACTGCCGAACTCGAACATGACCGGGCCGATGAGGCCGCCGACCAGCGTGAACGACGAACTTGTCGGCATCTTGACCCACCAGGCCAGCAGATTCCACAGCAGTGCCCCGGCCACGCCGCAGGTGATCATCAGTACGGCCGCGTGGCTCTGCTGCACTACCGCAACGTTGATGATGTTCTGGGCGACCGTCCTGGCCACCTCAGTCCCGAGCAGGAACGGGCCGAAAAATTCGGCAACAACCACAATGATGATCGCCAGCCTGGCCACCAGCGATTTCGAGGCGATCGCAGTTGCCGCGACATTCAATCCGTCTTTCATCCCGTTCGACACGGCGAAGACGACAGTCAGGGCGATGGTGCCGACCAGCAGTGCAGACATTTTCTATCCTCCCGGATGCGCATTCCGCATTCAGACGCGCTGCTTCGCCGCCATGACCAGGGCGCGGTCAACGACCTGCGCCACGCTTGCGGAAATTTCAACACAATAGTCAATCTGCCGCTGGAGCAGCAGCTTTTCCGGCAATGCCAGGATTGAGCGCTGCAGGCGGTCGGACAATTCACACTGCCCGCGCATCACCGCATGATTCTCCCGGTCGATTTCCTGGATAAGCGGCAGCCGATTGCCGCAGGCCTGATCCGGCACCGGCAGCACAGCCGCGAGGCGGGCAGCAGCACCGCACGTGGCCTGCGTGATATCCGTCAGCGCTTCGCGCCATGCTGCCGGCATCGCCGCGTGCGCCGCGGCCAGGAAGCTTCCGGCAATTCGTACGCGATCAGTCAGTGCGGCGACCTGGCGCAGCAGCAGCAGATAATCTTCGCGGAAGAACGGCAGGAACGCGCCCTGCTGCAAGATGGCCTCCGCTTCCTGCCGCACGGCCTCAGCCTGCTGCTGCAGCATCACCGTACCGTCGCTGCCGTTGTCCGCAGTCGCCTGACCGCCCGGTCCGGCCCCCCGGAGGATCTCACCGGTAAGCTGTGCGTAGCGTTGGGTCAGTCGCGCAAATGCCGCTTCCCGTCTGCCGAATAGGATCATTGCCGTTCTCCTGCCCTTCCCCTGCGTTGCGGCCCCAAACGCTGCCAGCCACATGCCACAGGTTAAGCAGGAATGCTGCCAGCCGGAGCAATATTTATATCTGGCTTTTTGCCAATGGGATGGGAAAGGCATGCCGGCAGCAGCGCGACCAGTCTGCACGCCATTGCAGGGTTCTGCGGACAAATCGTGCAGAGCTCAGCTGAGGTTGTACTTCACCAGCTTGTAGTGCAGCTGCCGGATGCTGATGTGCAACAGGTGCGCAGCTTTCGTCCGGTTGCCGTTGGTCAGGGTCAGCGTGCGGGCGATGATGTCGCGCTCATGCTGTTCCAGCCGGCCGGGCAGGTTGCCGATCGCGCTCTCCGGCAACAGCGTTTCCTGCGGGCGGGCGCGGAGGAAGTCGATCTCCTGCGCTTCAATACACGGTCCGTCCGTCATAATGACCAGCCGTTCAATCAGGTTTTCCAA
>CAZFBR010000009.1:0-30044 GCA_964517215.1 uncultured bacterium | reverse complement strand
CCTGCTGAGCGATTTTCTCGAGGACCGGCAGCAGATCCTTCATCACGCTGATCTTCTTGTCGGTGATGAGGACGTACGCCTTGTCCATGTCGCATTCCATTGCGTCGGCGTTGTTGATGAAGTACGGGGAAATGTAGCCGCGGTCGAACTGCATGCCCTCGGTGTGTTCCACCGTGGTGTCCATCGACTTCGCTTCCTCGACGGTGATGACCCCGTCCTTGCCGACCTTGCCCATCGCCTCGGCGATCTTCTCGCCGATCTCGCTGTCGTTGTTGGCGGAGATGGTGGCGACCTGGGTGATCTCCTTGGCGTTGGTGCCGATGCTGTGGCTCATGCCCTTCAGCTTGTCAACGACCGAGGCCACGGCCTTCTCGATGCCGCGCTTGACGAAGATCGGGTTGGCGCCGGCGGTGACGTTTTTCAGGCCCTCGCGCACGATCGACTGCGCCAGCAGGGTGGCGGAGGTGGTGCCGTCGCCCGCACAGTCCTGCGTCTTGGTCGCGACTTCCTTCACCAGCTGCGCGCCCATGTTCTCGAACTTGTCCGGCAGGTCGATCTCCTTGGCGATGGTGACGCCGTCGTTGGTGATGTTCGGGGAGCCGAACGACTTGTCGAGCACCACGTTGCGGCCCTTCGGGCCGAGAGTGACCTTCACTGCGTTGGCGAGCTGGTCGACGCCGCGCAACAGCGCGTGCCGGGCTTCTTCGCCGAAAATGATCTGTTTAGCCATGGTTGATCTCCTCCGTTAGCCGACGACCGCGAGGATGTCACTCTCTTTGAGAATGAGATACTCGTCGTTGTCGATCTTGATTTCCGTGCCGCTGTACTTGCCGAACAGGATCCGGTCGCCCGCCTTGACATCGAGCGGAACCAGCTTGCCGTCAACATACTTGCCCTGGCCGACGGCCAGCACTTCCGCTTCCTGCGGACGTTCCTTTGCGGTATCCGGGACGATAATATTCCCGACCTTCTGTTCCTGGCCCTCGAGCACTTTGCAGAGCACGCGATCGCCCAGGGGCTTTACTTTCGGCTTTGCCATGTTTCCATCCTCCTTGTAATAGTGGTTCTACCGGTGAGTTATGGTTGTGCAACGCCAACGGCGGCACTGTTAGCACTCCTTGTGCATGAGTGCTAACAACGCCATTATACCATTTTTTTTCGGTTTGTCAAGGGGAAAACGGCTGGACAAGGGGCCGGTGGCTGGAGGTTGATGGCAGTTGATGCTGTCCGCAACACGGAACACTTTGTATAACCCCTTTGCCGGCAACAGTGCATTGCTGGAAACTGCGGCGATTTGACAGTCAGGAGCGGGTGTGCTATTATATGAACGCTGCTTATGCAGTGGGAAAACCTGTGCCCGCCAATTCGCTGTAGGCGCCACGGGTACTCAATAACCGATTGGCAGGAGGATACAATGGAACAGGCGGTATTGCTGGCGGAAGCGCGTGATGTGCACAAGGGCGGCACCAATGCCCTGCGGCGGGCGGGGAAGATTCCCGCGATTCTGTACGGTCAGGGTCAGGAAGTGCTCGGCTTGACGTTGGATGCCAAGTCGTTTACCCAGACGATCACCAAGCGCGGCGAAAAAGTGATTTTTGCGCTGCAGATGGGCGGACAGAAATACGACGCACTGCTGCGCGAGGTGCAGACGGATCCGGTAACGGACAATTTTGTTCATCTGGATTTCTATCGCGTTGACATGAACAAGGAAATTGAGACGGAAGTGCCGCTGGCGTTTGTCGGCACGGCTGCGGGCATCATTCTGGGCGGTGTGGTGGATATCCAGCTGCGGGTGGTGCGGGTGCGCTGCATGCCGATCAATCTGCCGGAGCGGGTGGAAGTCGACATCACCCCGCTGGGCATCGGGCATGCCCTGCACGTGAGCGACCTGAAGTTCCCCGAGGGTGTGGCGGCGGCGATGGACGGCGGCCGCGCAGTGGTGACGGTCACGGCGCCGATGAAGGAAGAGGAAGTCAAGCCGGCGGCGGGTGCGGAAGGCGAAGCGGCGGCGGCGGGTGCGGAAGGCGCGGCTCCGGCCGAAGGTGCGGCAGCGGCGGACGGCGCGGCCCCGGCGAAGGATGGCGCGGCGGCGGCCCCGGCGAAGGACGCCAAGGCGGCTCCGGCCAAGGACGCGAAAAAGAAGTAGCCCGCACTGCGGATGCGGCTGCTCGTCGGACTGGGCAATCCCGGCGCGGAGTACGCGGACACCCGGCACAATGCGGGGTTCCGCGTTGCCGACGGGGCGGCGCTGCTGCTGCGCCGCCCCGAGGCGGTGCGCGCGCATCGGGCCGAGGCGGTGCGCGGCGCTTTTGCCGGCGAGCCGTGCGTCATCATCAAGCCGCAGACCTACATGAATCTGTCCGGCGGCGCGGTGGCGGCGTGGCTCGCCCAGCTCGGCCTGGCGCCCGCTGACCTGCTGGTGGTTTCGGACGAGGTGCAGTTCCCGCCCGGCGAGGTGAAGCTGAAGGCGGGCGGCAGCGCGGGCGGACACAACGGCCTGCAATCGGTGATCGACGCGCTCGGCACGCAGAACTTTCCCCGCCTGCGTGTCGGTGTCGGGCGGGACCCGCGGGTGCCCCTCGATGTGTTTGTGCTGGCGCCGGTGCCGCTGGTGGAACGCCCGGCCTTTGATGCCGGGGTGGCGAAGGCGGTCGAGGCGGTGAAGCGGTGGCTGCGGTCCGGGTTGCCGGCGGCGATGAATTTCTGCAACGCGCGGGAGGGGGACGATGCGGCTGACCAGTAATATGTGCATGGCGGTGATGGTGGCGCTCCTGCTGGCCGGCTGTGCGGGCTCCGGCGGCGACCGCCGCGGGCCGAACCCGCCGCCGCCGGACAATCCGCCGCCCATCCCGGGACTGCCGCGCCGCCAGCTGGTTGATATCAACTCCATCACCATCCCGACGGTGCGCAACCAGACGGCGCAGTACGGGATCGAGGACTATCTCACCAACCGCATCATTCAGCAGTTTATCGGTGACGGGCGGCTGAATGTGCTGGCCGAGGACGGCCAGCTGATTTTGCGCAGCCATATCTACCGCTATGTGCGCGAACCCATCGTGTACAACGACCAGGACGAGGTGCTGAAGTACAGCGTCGGGTTGTGGCTGGAATGTGCGCTGTATGAGAACGGCAGCGATACGCCGCTGTGGCGCGATCGCGACCTGTATGCCAAGACGACCTATTCCGACCTGGTGACGCCGATCGAAAACGAAAATGAGGTGCAGCAGCGCCTTGCGGACGACCTGGCCATCCTGGTGGCGAACCGGGTGCTCGAGGGATGGGCGCGCATCAAGTGACCGCACCGCCGCGTGCGGTCACCCTGCTGTACGACAGCGACAGCCGCCGCCAGGAGGAACTGGCGGCCGCGGCGGTGGCGGCGCTGCGCGCGCAGGAGGCGGACGCCGAGATCCTGCGGCTGCACGGTCACGATGAACAGCAGGCGTTGACGGCGCTGCTGCGTGAATGCGCCAGCGATTCCCTGTTCGGTGTGCGCAAGCTGCTGCTGGTCACCGATGCGGAGCGGCTGTTCACCGCCAAATGTGGCGGCGGCGAATGGCTGCAGGCCTATCTCAGCGATCCCAATCCGAAGGTGCAGATTATCCTGCGCACGGACACGGCAGAGCGCGATCTTCCCGTGGCGCTGACCCGGGTGCTGCGGGGCTTTGCCGCGGTGACCGCCATGGTCTCCTGCAAACCGAGCGTGGCGGGTGAGAAGGCGGCGGTGCGCGATTTTTTCCGCACGGCCGGCCTGGCGATCGATGATGCGGCGGTGGAGCGGCTGGCGGAATTGCGTGCGGCTGACGCTGACGGGCTGGGCTGGTGCATGGAGCAGCTGCGCGACACTGCGGCGGGCGGGCGGATCACCGTGACGGCGGTGGAACAGGCGCTGGCGGGAGAGGGTGAAGGCAACCTCTGGGGGATGCTTGACGCGCTGGGGACGCGCCGCCCGGCGGCGCTGGCCCAGCTCGAACGCCTGCTGCGCGACGAGGAACCGCGGTCGCTGCTCGGGCTGATCCGCAGCCGCATCCGCGATCTGGCGGCGGTGCGCGAACTGCAGCAGGCGGGGCGCACGGAGGCAGGCATCGCGCAGCTGCTGGGCAAGAAGAGTTCCTGGCAGGTGCAGAACAAGCTGGCGCCGCAGGCGCGCGGCTGGACACCGGCCGAATTGCGCCGGGCGCTGGCGCAGCTGGGCGCGGTGGGGGATGAAATGCGCGATGTGCCGGAGCGCCTGCAGGGGACGGTGCTCATCCGGGCGGTGGCGCGGCTGCTGCTGCGCCCGGCGGCGGCCGGATGACCTTGCCGCGACGCCCGGCCCGCCGGTGGCTGCCGGCGGCGCTGACGCTGGCGCTGCTGGCGATCGCAGCACCGCTGCAGGCAACCCCCGACCCGTTCACTGAGGTGCGCGTGCTGTTGCGGCTCGGCCAGCCGGCGGCGGCGCTGGCCCTGCTTGCCGCCAATCCCCCTGCTGACGAAGCGCGGTTCCTGAGCGGGGTGGCCTATGACCAGTTGGGCCGCAGCGACGCGGCGATGGCTGCCTGGCGGAGCGTGCAGGCGGGTCCGCGGCTGGGTGATGCCGCTTATTTTCTGCGGGCGCGCGCTGCCGCGGCGCCGGCCACCGCGGAATCGCGGCCGCCCGTTGCGGAACTGCCGCCCCCGTCAGCCGGCGGCGGGCTGACGGTGCGGGCGCTGGTCAAGAGCGGAGTGGCGACGGTGATGCTGGCCAGTGCCGGCCGGTTTGCGGTGGTGGATGCGGCGACCGGCGAGCCGCTGCTCACGAATCTGTCGACGCTGCGCGTTGGTGCCGGGGCCGGCAGCGTCAAGCTGGGCGACTACGCGCCCGGCGTCGACCGGGTGCAGGTGCGCGCCGACCAGCCGGTGAGTGTGGACAATGCCGCCTACCGCGGCGAGCTGGTGATCAGCCGCGACGGGGGCACGCTTACGGTGGTGAACCAGCTTGATATTGAGGAGTACCTGTGCGGGGTCGTGGGCAGGGAAATCTCGCCCCGCTGGCGCATGGCCGCGCTCGAGGCGCAGGCGGTGGCGGCGCGGACCTTTGTCGCCAACCGCCTTGCCGACGGACCGGCGCGCGGCGCATATGATATTGCCGGCAACGCCATGCTTTACGGCGGTGTGGCGGCGGAAGCGGCGACTGTGCGCGCGGCGGTGGCGGCAACCCGCGGATTGGTGTTGAAAGCAACAGGCCGGCCGATCAATGCGTATTTCAGTGCCGATTCCGGCGGGCGCACTGCCGGCGCGCGTGAGGTCTGGGGACGCGATCTGCCCTGCCTGACGGTGGCGGACGATCCGTACAGTGCTGCGTCACCGTACCACAACTGGACGCTGACCCTGTCCGGCTGGCAGCTGGGCGACCGCCTGCGCCAGTGGAACGTCGGGCAGGTTACCGCGCTGGCAGTGCAGGCCCTGACGGAATCGGGGCGGGTGCGGACCATGCGCGTGTACGGGAGCCGGCGCACGGTGGATATCAGCGGCACGCAATTCCGCACGGCACTGGGCAGCGATGCCTGCAAGAGCACACTGATCGACGACATTTCCCTGGCGAACGGCCAGTTTACCCTGCGCGGCCGCGGCTGGGGGCATGGGGTGGGATTGGCGCAATACAGCGCCAAGGCGATGGCTGAGGCGGAATGGACGTCCGCGCAGATCCTTGCCTTTTTCTATCCGGGCGCGGAATTGGCGCCGCTGTGAACGCAACTGTGAGTGAAGGAGCGAGGCCATGAATCTGCCGGAAAAATGTGCAACCTGCGGCGCGGAACTGGCGGCAAGCCTGACAGCATGCCCGCGCTGCGGGCAGCCGCGCCGGGCAACTGCGGGGCCGGTACCGGCGCCTGCCGTGCCGGCGGCAGCGCCGCAACCGTCCGCATCCGCTGCCGTCACCGGAGCAACCGCAACGGTTCCGCCGCCGGCAAAGAAGGGCGGTTGCGGCTTGCTGGCGTGGCTGACCACCGGAATCGGCTGCCTGATGGTTGCAGGTATCGCAGTGGCGGTTATTGTGGTGATCGGCTGGTTTGTCGTCGCGGATGGCGACTGGTTGACGCTGACGACGATGGGATTTGGCGAATCGCCGGTTCCGGCGACGCCGCCGGTGCCGACGGTGCCGGTCCCGGCACCGGATGCCGGCATGCCGCTGCCGCCGGCAGTGCCGCCGGCAAATGCTGCTCCTGCCCCGGCAGTCACCGGCTATGCCGCGTACCTGGGAACGTGGTTTTTGCTTGAAGGCGAGCCGGGTGAGGATAATACCCTGGTGATGCGCCAGGAGGGAAATCAACTGATCGGACGCGGGCGCGATGGAGTCATAACCTTTGCCCTGCAGGCCGATGGGAGCATTTACGGCACCGCAACCAGCGACGGCGTATCGGTGCCGATCTCCGGACAGCTGACGGCGGACAAGCGTCAACTGGTCCTGACGGCCCTGTTTGAAAACAGCGAGCCGTCGACGGCGATCTTCCAGCGTTCCCACTGAGGCGGGGAATGACCGACCAGCCGGCGCCGGCGGACTGTTTCAGCTGCGCCCATTTCACCATCACCTACGACAAGCGGTTTCCCTATGCCTGCCGCGTGTTCGGATTCAAGGGGAAAGAACTGCCTGCCCGGACGGTATTTGCCACAACGGGTTCGGCCTGCACGGCGCTGGTGCCGCGTCCCGTCCGCCCTGCCGCCGCCCCGGCTGATCCGGGGGCGCGCGGCGGCAAACCCGGCTGGCTGGTATAACCGGCAGCGCGACCGCAGGTGACCCTGCTGCCAGAGCCGGCTGCAGTGCAACGTCGCCAATCAGTCGCACTCCGGAGCACAGCCGTTTGCGGTCAAAAAAAGGCCGGCCCGAACGGGCCGGCCTGCAGTGATGCGGGTGAATCAGTTGAAGAGATAACCGTCGCCGGGTTGCTGCTGCTCGCGCGGCATCCGGTACGGGGCATCGTTCGTGCCGGTGCTGCGGTCGGTGTTATCCTGCTCGTTGCTGCTGCCGTGCCGATTGCGGCGGTTGCGCTGATCCTGGCGGTCATACGTGTTGCCGTCGCTGTTGTTCGTTCCCGCCGCCTGCTCATACTGCTCGTAACTGCGGAAATTGCGGTTGCGTCGGTTGCGCTGCTGCTCGTACTGGTCGTCGCCGTCGGTGCGTTCCCGCTGGGCATCGAATTGGCGGGATTGGTCACCCTGTTCGTTCCATGCCTGCCGGTCGGCATCGCCGGAACGCTGTTGGGCGAAATTCCTGCCGAGGGGTATGGTGCCGAGCATGCCCATGAGCCCATGCAGCAGAATGCAGACGCTGACGATCAGGGCCGCGGTGATGATGCCGCGATTGGTTACCATGATGTTGTCCTTTCGTCCGGGTAGCCCCGGCGATAGTTCCTGCTAATTGAACAGGTAACCGTTGCCGTCATTGTTGTGGCGTGCACGCTGCTGCTGCCGGCCGCCGCGCGCGCTGCCGCGGAACTCGTTGCGCCCACGGCGTTCACTGCTGCCGCGAAACCCGTCGCGTCCGCCGCGCTCGTTGTCGCCATGGAATTCGTCACACCCCTCATCTTCGTCGTCGCCGTCGAATTCGTCACACGCTTCACAGTCGCTGCCGTCGCAGAATTCGTCATGCCCGCCGCGCTCATTGCCACCGCGGAACTCATTGCGTCCACGGCGTTCGTTGCCGCCACGGAACTCGTTGCGTCCGCCGCGTTCATGGTTGCCGCGGAATTCGTCGCGCCCGCCGCGCTCATTGCCACCGCGGAACTCGTCGCGTCCACGGCGTTCGTTGCCGCCACGGAACTCGTTGCGTCCGCCGCGTTCATGGTTGCCGCGGAATTCGTCGCGCCCGTTACGACCCGTGGAAAAGCGCATCGGACATTCGTCGCCACCGCGCATGCGCCGCGCGTTGAAGCGCATCGGCCGGTCGTCATTGCCCCGCCGGCTGTTCATGCGATTGAACCCGCCATTGCGCTCGCCGCGCTCACGGCCGAACTGCTGCCGGCCGTCGCGCCGGTCGCCGCGGTTGCTGCGGCCGAACTCGCCGAAGCTGCGTTCGCCGCGCTCACGGCCGAACTGCTGCCGGCCGTCACGCCGGTCGCCGCGGTTGTTGCGGCCGAACTCGCCGAAGCTGCGTTCGCCGCGCTCGCGGCCGAACTGCTGCCGGCCGTCGCGCCGGTCGCCGCGGTTGCTGCGGCCGAACCCGCCGAAGCTGCGTTCGCCGCGCTCACGGCCGAACTGCTGCCGGCCGTCGCGCCGGTCGCCGCGGTTGCTGCGGCCGAACTCGCCGAAGCTGCGTTCGCCGCGCTCACGGCCGAACTGCTGCCGGCCGTCACGCCGGTCGCCGCGGTTGTTGCGGCCGAACTCGCCGAAGCTGCGTTCGCCGCGCTCGCGGCCGAACTGCTGCCGGCCGTCGCGCCGGTCGCCGCGGTTGCTGCGGCCGAACCCGCCGAAGTTGCGCTCGCCGCGCTCGCGGCCGAACTGCTGGCGGCCATCACGCTGATCGCCGCGGTTGTTGCGGCCGAACTCGCCAAAGCTGCATTCACCGCGCTCGCAGCCGAACTGGGGTGCGCCGCCGCCGCCGCCGCGCCGATTGCCGCGTTCAAAATTGCCGTCCTGCTGGCCGGCATGCTGGCCGCGGAAACTCATGTCTCCCCGCCCGTGCGGACCGCCGCACGAGGATACCGTAACCATCAATCCGGCCACCAGAATGCATGCGCCGAGGATGATCGCGGCAATGATGATACCTTTGTTGGTTACCATTGCCCACCTCCTGAGATTTGTCCAGGCTTATGCCCGTGTACGCCAGTATTCTACCAGAACAGAATTAGAAGAGGGTGAGGCGTGTTATTTATTACAAATCAGCAGGTTGTGAATGAGATGGCAACGCAAGTGCGCCGATGGCGATGAGCAAAGCCGCAACCAGAAGCACCGGTCGCATCCCGAAATGGCCGGCCAACCACACGCCAAGGATCGGGAAGACGAGTCCGCGAATGCCAAGCAGCGTGTACTGCAGGCCGATAACGCCCTGCAGCTGCCGGCCGACGCTGACGAAAAGGTAGTTCTGCCAGGCGAGATCCCAGGCCAGCAGGGTAAGACCAGCGACGACGGACGCGGCGATAACCGGGCCGATGCTGAAGGCGCAGGCATAGCCGAGCGGCACCAGCGGGACGAGCAGGAGAATGCGTTTGAGCACGACGAGCGGCCCGTGCCGGTCGATCATCCTGCCCCAGAAGCTGAACGAGAGGGCATTGCAGAGCCCGGTGAGGGCGATGAGCATGCCGATGGCAAAATTCGACAGGCCCAGCTCGCGCACCTGGAAGAGCGGGAAGAGGGCCACGGCGACGAGATTGCCGGCGCCGCTGATGAACTGCACCGCGGTGAACCGCATGAGGGCCGGGCGCCGCCGGAGATAGCGCCACGAGCGCAGAACGGGCATCGGGCGCAGCCGGCCGCCGTCGTGGGGAACGCGAATGCGGGTGAAATAGTGCGCGGCGATAACCCCGGCGAGGCCGCCGGCGGGGAAGAGGAGGAGATAGCTGCCGGTGCCGAGGCGGTCGAGCAGCACGCCGCCGAGCGCGGCGCCAAGCACCAGCGACAGGGTCGAGAACACGCGGACATTGCCCATCGCGCGGCCGCGTTCGGCGACGGGATAGACGCGCTGGACAATGACGCTGTAGCCCGGCATGCCCCAGGCCTCGCCCGCCCAGAGCAGGAGCGATACCGCGAGGAAGAGCCAGGGCCGGCCGGCGGTGAGGAGCATGACCCCGGTGAGCGTGCGGCCGAGAAACCAGGCGCGGGTGCAGGCGGGGATGCAGCGGCGGTCGAGCGGATGCGCGGCGAACCACGAGGTGCCGAGGTAGCCGAGGTAGGGCGCGGCGGCGACAAAGCCGATGACCGCCGCCGGCATATTGAGCCGGACGGCAACAACCGCGAGGTACGACAGGGTCAGGCCGTTATACAGGCCGTAGAAGAGTGCGGCGCGCGTGTCCCACCAGTAGGCGGGGCGCATCATGAGCGGGAAGGAGCGGGTGAAGAGCATGGGCGAAGGGCGGGACGGCGGTCAGTCCGCCGCCCCGCGCGTCAGGTCATTCGTTGTGCGGAATCTCGTAGACGCTGCCGCCGATGAACTCGCGGATGGGCGAGGTCGGCGGAATGACCTCGAGCGTCGGAAAGCCCGCAACGGTCTCCAGCAGGGTGTGCACGCGGATGCCGCGGATGTACGGGTCGAGGCGCCCCTGCTGGCGCAGCCCCTCGATGAAGGCGCGCGACGGGATGATCTCCGCCAGCGCGGTCTTGAGCGCGGCCAGTTCGTACGGGAGCCCCGAATTGATCACCGCATCGGCGGTGTAGATGTAGGGAATGATATGCTTGAGTTCACCCTTGCGCACGTAGGGCCAGTGCGGCAGCGTGCTTTCCGGCTGGTAGCCGCGATGCGAGAAGTCGCGAATCATGCGCTTGAGCATGCGGATATCCGACCAGCGGGTCGGCTCGCCGGTGATGCCGCGGATGACGTTCATCGACTCGATGTAGATGCGGAATTTTTTCTTCATCGGCACCGCCGCGGTCAGTTTGGAAAAGAGGCCGTGCAGGCAGTCGATGAGCAGGATCTCGTCGCTCTTCAGCGCGAAGGGGATGGTCTTGTCGCGGTAGCCGAGCTTGAAGTTGTAGTGCGGCATGTCGATCGGCTTCCCCTGCATGAGCAGGTCGAGGTGCTCGTTGAGGAGCGGGATGTCGATCGCCTCGGGCATCTCGAAGTCGTAGTCGCCGAACTCGTCCTTGGGCTGCTGGTCGAGGTTCTTGAAGTAGTTGTCGATGTTGAGGGTGTTGAGCTTGAACCCCTCCTTTTTCAGCTCCTCGCCGATGATCACCGTGGTCGTGGTCTTGTTGGAGCAGGACGGCCCGGCGATGATGATCACCCGCAGCTCGTGCTTGCGCGCGATGATCTGCCGCGCGGCGCCGACGACCGCGTCGCGGTAGCGCTGCTCGCTGGCGGCGACGAGGTCGGGCAGGTGCTTGCCGTTGCGCCCGTAGACCCAGTCGTTGAGCGCGAAGACGCTGTCGCATTCGTGTTCGATGTTCCAGGCGATGGTCTGGCCCAGCCGCTCGCGGTGGATGCCGTCGTTGGTGAACTGTGCCGGGGAGATGTCGCCCGAGCGGATCTTGATCTTCCCCTCGCGGAAGAGCATGTAGGCCTCGGCGATCTCAACCTCGCCGATCTCGCGCAGGGTGGTCTCGACCGTGTCCTGCACGTCCTCGCGCCCGGGGTACATCAGCTCGTTGGTCGCCTCGCGGCTGACCATCTCCGCGGTCTTGGCGGCGAGGAAGGCGATCATGTCGGCCCGCTGCTCCGCGGTCAGCGCGGCGGCGGGGGTCTCGTCGCTGCTCGGCTGCAGGGCGAACCCGGCAAACTCCGCGGCGACGAATTCCGCGGTTGTGGCCGGCGAGGTGGTCGCGGTCTTGCCCGCGAGGAAGAGCTCGCGCAGGGCGAAGGCGAGGCGCGTGGTCACCCGCGCGTTCTCCAGCCGCCGGTGCCGCTCCTCGGGCTTGTAGCTCAGGTACATGGTGGCGAATTTCTGCTTGAGCGCGGCGGGATCGTAGAAGTCGCGGTAGAGGCGGCCGGCGATCAGCTCCGCGTATTTGCGCGCGCGCAGCTCGGGTGCGCGGCGGCGCGATTTTTCGATGTCGATGATGGTGTTGGCGATCGAATGCTCGATCTTCTCGCGTTCGAACTTGACGACGGCGCCGTGCTTGTTGATGATCTTGGTGACGGTGTTCGGGATGCCCATGGCCTGTTCCTCCGGCTGCGATTTATTCCTCCCAAACCGCGACAGTATACCACAGCGCGGGCAGCGACGCAACGGGCGGCGGGCAACAGCGTCGGGAAAATTGTCGGGACAAAAGCCGCTGCCGGCTGCCCCGGGGACGGGGCCGGTTCCGTGCCGGCGGTCAACGTATGCAGGACAGTGGCGGCAGGGGAGGCCCCGGGTTATTCCGGACGGCCGTATGCAACCAGGGTGAGGTTTTGGGTCATGGTGCGGGACCCGTCAGCGGCGGGAAAAGGCGCGCGCCATCTCGCTATCGCTGGCCCGGGGGCCGGTGCGGATGGTGAACGCACCGCTGGCGCGGGGGGAGCGGGATGCGGCGGGAAAATAGCGGACGAGCTCGGTGTCGTTGGTTTCGACCCGGGTGCCGGCGCAGATTTCGACCGGCATGAGGGCCGGTGCCGCGCCGGCAAGGACGCGCTGCGCCATTTTGGCGGTCTGCCGGCCGAGCGCCTCGTTGTCGATGGCGACGGTGGCCACGCCGCCCTGCGCGACGTAGCTGCCGTCGGCGGGGTAGAGCGGCAGGCGCAGGGCGCGGGATGCGGCCAGCAGCTCGGGCCAGGCCGCGGCGACGGTGTTGTCGATCGAAAAGTAGAGCGCGTCCGCTTCGCCGCGCAGTGATTGGGCGGCAGCAGGAACGTCGGGGGTGCTGCTGACGGTGCGCTCAACCAAGCTGATGTTGCTGGCGGCACAGGCGGTACGGAGCCGGCGGGTGATGCTCCGGGAGTTGACCTCGGCGGGGTTGCTGATCACTGCCAGCCGCGTGAGGCCGGGCTGCAGGCGCAGGATGAGGGCCAGCTGCTCCTCCACCGGGGTCAGGTCGCGGGTGCCGGTCAGATTGCCGCCCGGGCGGTCGAGCGCCTGCACGAGCCCGGCGGCGGCGGGGTCGGTGATGGCGGCGAAAATGATCGGGAGGTCCTTGATCCGTTCCGCACAGGCCTGCGCCGCCGGGGTGGCGATGGCGATAATGAGATCGGGCCGGCTGGCGCTGAGCTGCGCGGCGACGGCGGTGGCGGCGGCGGCATCGCCGTGTGCATCGTAATGCTGCCAGGCCACCGGCTGCGAGTCGTCGGCGAATTGCGCCATAATCCCGTGGCGGATGCGGTCGAGCGCGGGATGACGCACGAACTGCACCAGGGCGATGCGGGGCGGCTCGGGCAGCGACGACAGCTGCTGCCCGCAACCGGCCGGCAGCAGCAAGAGGGTTATGCTGAACACCATCGCCAATATGCGCATGCGGCAATTGTAGGCGGGGAATGCCATTCTGTCAAATTTTTCCGGGGTATGCTATACTTTGCCAACGGGACGCGCCCGTAGCTCAGCTGGATAGAGCGGCGGTCTTCGGAACCGCAGGTCGGGGGTTCGACTCCCTCCGGGCGTACCAAAAAAGAAAGCCGGGCGTTTCGGAGCGCCCGGCATCCCTAAAAGGATTATTATACCCCGTTGCGTCGGGCACTTGGGAGGGAAGCCCGCCGCAACTAAGAAACTTATCGGGCGGGGAGCGGGGGAACTTGAATCTTTTTGCAAAAAAGGGTGGCAAAAAGCGCTGATGAACAGATATCGGTTACTGCGGCAAGCGGTTATGGCAATTGCGCTCATGGCAGCGCTGGCGCTCGGAGAGGCCCGACCCTGCCTGGCATGGGGGAAGGATGGCCATATCTGGATCGTGCGCGAGGCGGTCAATCTGCTGCCGCCGGCAATGCAGGAGCAGATGAAAAAGAGCTGTCTCCGCTACATCTACCGGCAGGTGATGGCCCCGGATCTGCGCAAGGAACGGGACGAAACCGAAGCACCCCGCCACTTTTTTGATCTTGAAGATTATCGTGCCCGCGGCCTGCAGGTGCAGAATTGGCCGTGGGATATGGCCCAGGCGCGTCAGCTGGTGGGCAATCATTATTTCAGCGAATATGGGCAGGGGCCGTGGGCGATCGAGCAGACCAGGGAACAGGTGGCGGCCGCGCTGCGCGCGCGCGACTGGCGCACGGCCAGGCGCGGACTGGCTGATTTGTCGCATTACGTGGGCGATCTCAACCAGCCATTGCACTGCACCAACAATTATAACGGCCAGATTACCGGCAACAACGGCGTGCATATGCGTTTTGAGAAGGACCTGGTGCAGCGGCATATCCGCGATATTGCCGGCCCAACCGGCGCGGCCCGGCTGATTACCGAGCCGGCGTTGTATCCTTTCACCATCGTCAAAGCGGCCAATGCCCGCGTGCGCGCGGTCCTGGATGCTGATGGCACGGCGATGTGGGAACCGGAACTGTACGACAAGACCTACTACGAAAAATTCTGGCTGGAAGCGCGACCGGTGCTGACGGAATCGCTGCAGGACGGCGCGCGGCATCTGGCAAACTATTATTTTACTGTCTTTTCGGACGCAGCGCAGGCGGGAGCGCTGCAGGCGCTGGCGGCGGACAGTGCGGCGCTGGCTGGCGAAGACGAAGCGGAAATCAATTACGAACCGGCGAACGCCGACAGCGACCGCGGTTTTGCCGGGCGCACGCGCCAGCGCAACGGCCGCGAGGCCAACCGGCAGCAGCAAGCGGCGGAACCGGTGCCGCTGACCCCGGCGCAGCGGGCCCAGCGATTGTATCTGATTGGCGGCGGCCTGCTCGTTGGTCTGGGCGGTTTGGGCGGCATGGTGTGGATGGCGCGGCGCAAGCGGCGGCAGGTGGCGGCATGGGGGAGCAACAGCGGGGAGAAGCATGACGGAGGCGGTTATGACACCTTTGGCGGCGATTAAGCGCGCACTGCTGCCGCTGCTGGCGGTGCTCGCCCTGGCGGGGATGGCCGCGGCTGCAGAACCGGCCGGCGGGGTTTTTGCCGCGGACGCGGTGCTGGACAATATGCTGCTGACCTCCTATTGGACCGCCAGCGAATCCGTGTGCGTGGAAGCCAAGGAACCGGTCTACGCCAACGACGGGGCGCTGCTGGGCTGGTATCGGGCTGATTTCCGCCGCGCAGTGCAGCTGGAAGGGTGGGGCATCGCCGACGGCGACGGCAACGGCGGCAATTATCTGGGCCACTACCGGCCGCGCGGATTCTATTGCCATTGGTCGCCGCTGGACAATCGCGGCGGCGCGCTGATCCCCTGGCAGACGGCGGCGGCGAATAATCTGCCGCGCGGCACGCGGATTCGTGTGCTGGCGCTGCCGGAGGAGTTGCCGCGCGATCCGCTGGTGCGGCAGCGGCTGCTTACCACCACCTTTATCGTCCATGATCGCGGCTCGGGCCTGGCGGACACCCAGCTTGACCTGTACGTCGGCGGGCAGACGCAGGCGGATATGCATGCGGCGCCGGAATCGCTCTATATCCCCGGCAGCTGCCTGGCGGTTGATTACCCGATCTGATTGCTTGCGGCGCCCGGCGCGCGGTGCTATGATGACACCCGGTCCAACGGAGGCGAAAGGCATGCTCACATCCATTCCGGTTTTTGACGCGCTGAAACTGATCAATTCCACGCATGAGGCCCCCGGCCGCGTGCTGGGCATGCACCGCATCGAGTATGCGGGCAAGAAGATGCTGGCGGTGCGCGCGCTGCTGCCCGACGCCAAGGATGTGGCGGTGATCGACCGGGCCAACCCGAAGACCCGCTATCCGATGGAACAGCTGCACCCGTGCGGGCTGTACGAGGCGCTGGTCTGGGACCGTGCCGCTCGCTTCAAGTATCAGCTGGCGATGACGGACCATCTCGGGCAGGAGCATCTGCTCAACGATGTGTACGCCTTCTGGTCGGAGGAACTGACCGAGTTCGACCGCTATCTGTTCAATTCCGCGCGGCATTACCGCCTCTATGAAAAGCTGGGGGCGCATGTCAAAACGGTGGATGGGGTCGCCGGCGTGCATTTCGCCGTCTGGGCGCCCAACGCCAAGCGGGTCAGCGTCGTCGGACCGTTCAACAAGTGGGACGGCCGCCGCTTCCAGATGACCAAGCGGGGCAGCTCCGGCATCTGGGAGCTGTTTGTGCCCGACCTCAAACCGGGTGACCTGTACAAGTACGAGATCAAGACCAAGGGCAATCGCATCCTGCTCAAGGCGGACCCGTTCGCCTACCACGCGGAGCTGCGTCCGGCCACGGCCTCGCGCGTCTTCGATCTGAACGGTTTCGCCTGGCAGGACCGCGCGTGGATGGACGCGCGGGCGACGACCGACTGGTACCAGCAGCCGGTGTCGATCTACGAAGTGCATTTGCCGTCGTGGATGCGCGGCGAGAACAACCGCCTGCTGACCTGCCGCGACCTCGCGCCCAAGCTCGCGGCCTATGTCAGGGAAAACGGGTTCACGCACGTCGAACTGATGCCGGTGATGGAGCATCCGCTGGACGCGTCGTGGGGCTATCAGGTGACGGGCTATTTCGCGCCGACCAGCCGGCTCGGCACGCCGGACGATTTCATGTACTTCGTCGATTACCTGCACCGGGAGGGAATCGGGGTCATCGCCGACTGGGTTCCCGCGCATTTCCCGAAGGACGCGCACGGGCTGGCGCGGTTCGACGGCACGGCGCTCTACGAGCATGAGGACCCGCGCCTCGGCGAGCATCCCGACTGGGGGACGAAGATCTTCAATTACGGGCGCTACGAGGTGACGAATTTCCTCATCTCCAGCGCGCTCTTCTGGCTTGACAAGTACCACCTCGACGGGCTGCGCGTCGACGCGGTGGCGTCGATGCTCTATCTTGACTATTCGCGCAAGCCGGGGCAGTGGGTGCCGAACAAGCACGGCGGACGCGAGAACCTCGAGGCGATCGAGTTCATCAAGCATCTCAACAGCGTCGCCTACCAGTACTATCCCGGCATCATGATGATCGCCGAGGAGTCGACCGCCTGGCCGGGGGTGAGCAAGCCCGCGTACGGTGGCGGGCTGGGCTACGGGTTCAAGTGGAACATGGGCTGGATGAACGACACCCTGGCCTACATGGAGAAGGAGCCGATTCACCGCAAGTTCCACCATGCCAACCTGACCTTCTCGCTGCTCTATGCCTATACGGAGAATTTCATCCTGCCGTTCTCGCACGATGAGGTGGTGCACGGCAAACGGTCGATGATCAACAAGATGCCGGGCGACCGCTGGCAGCAGTTCGCCGGCCTGCGCGCGCTCTTTGCCTATTACTTCGGGCATCCGGGCAAGAAGCTCATGTTTATGGGGAGCGAGTTCGGCATGTTCGACGAATGGCGCGAGACCAAGTCGCTCGACTGGCATCTGCTGCAGTACGACTGGCACCACCAGCTGCTGCTCTGCGTGCGCGATCTCAACCGCCTCTACCGCGAGGAGCCGGCGCTGCACCGGTTCGACCACAGCGGCCGCGGCTTCGAATGGATCAACTGCAACGACTACGCCAATTCCGTCTTCAGCTTCATGCGCAAGGGGGAGCGGGAAGACGACTTCCTCGTGTTTGTCGTCAATTTCACGCCGGTGCCGCGCCACGGGTATACCATCGGGGTGCCGCAGCGCGTCGCCTACCGGGAGATCTTCAACAGCGATGCCGCCTGCTACCACGGCTCCAATCTGGGCAATCCCGGGACGCTGCAGCCGAACAGCTTCGGCGCCAACGGCAAGCCGCAGTCACTGACCGTGACGGTGCCGCCGCTGGCGGGTATTGTCCTCAAGCCGCAGCTGGGCTGACCGTCAGGGTGTCACGCCGGCGGCAGTGAGCAGCGCCTGCAGCCGGCTCGCGGTGAACGGCTTGGCCAGCAGCTGCGCATCAATGACTGCGCAGCGCCGGGCGAGCTGCTGCTCCTCGGCGCCGCTGGCGGCGGTCATGAGGGCGAGGAATGCACGGCGGCCGGTGCGGCGGTAATCGGCCGCCAGCTGTTCCAGATACGCCATGCCATCGTCATTGTTCAGCAGCCAGTCAACCAGCACGGCCTCCGGCCAGGCGGCCGGGTTGTCCGCGGAAAAGTGCGGCTGTGCGGCGGCCGGCGCGCTGACCCCGGCGACCGCCGCGTCCGGCCAGCCGCCCAGCCGGCAGAGATGCAGGCGCAGCATCAGCGCAAACGCCGGTTCGTCGTCGATGATCAGGATGCGCGACATGCCGGCCAGGTGGCGGTCAGGGGCGGGTGAAGCCGAGCATGGTCTGGCCGTCGCGACTGCGCAGTTCCAGCTGACCGTTGCTGAGCGCAGCGGTGCCGGTGGCGGTCAGGGCCATGAAATAACGCCGCTCCTGATCGCCGAGCGGGCCGTACCCCATCATCTTGGTGGAGGCGAAATCGTCCGACCAGGTGATGCTGCCGTCGGAGGCGATGGCAAAACTGACGGTGTAGCGGTTGACGCCGCCGCTGCCGCTGGCCGCGCCGCCCGGGCTGACGGTCAAGGTGGTGCCGGGCACGACGGTCTGGTCGACCCCGCCCAGGCGGAGGCGGGTTAACTGCCAGTCGCCGCTGACCCCGGACATGCCGGCGGTCGTGCAGCCGACCAGGCAGACAGCAGCCACAGCGAACAGCATCAGGCGGACAGAACGGTTCATTTCCACACCTCAGCAGCGGTATTTGCTGCGGGCAGTATAGCAGAATACGGGCGGCCAGTCATTGTGCGCCGGTCGCGGGATGTAGTATGCTGCCGGGAAAGCGGGGCGAGGGATATGCGGGAAACGGAATTCTTTTTTCGATTGACCCCCGACGTGATGCTGGCGGCGGTCGAACGGCTGGGGCTGCAGCCGACCGGGCACGGGTTTGCCCTGAACAGCCTGGAGAACCGCGTCTATGCCATGGCGCTTGCCGACGGGAATTTTGTGGTCGCCAAGTTCTACCGCCCCGAGCGCTGGACCCGGGACCAGCTTCGTGCGGAACATGCCTTCACGGCCGAACTGGCGGCGGCGGATATCCCGGTGTGCACCCCGCTTGTGTTCGCGGGCGAGACGGTGCATGAAATTGACGGCATCTACTATGCGGTATGGCCGCGCACGGGCGGGCGCATGGTGGATGAGTTTTCCGCAGCGCAGCTTGAGTCGCTGGGCGCGCTGCTGGCGCGCATTCACCTGGTGGGGGCGCAGCGCCCGGCGCCGGAACGGGTGGTCTTTTCCGCGGAGAGCATGGTGCGCCGGCCGCTGGCGCTGCTGCAGGAACGCGGCCTGCTGCCGGACAGTTGCGCCGCCCGCTATTGTGCCGCCGCGGAGCAGGTGGCCAGCCGGTATGAAACCGAAAGCGCGGGCGTGCCGCAACAGCGCATTCACGGCGACGCGCATCCGGGCAACCTGCTGCGGGGCGACAGCGGCTTTTTCTTCCTCGATTTTGACGATTGTGTCATGGGCCCCGCCGTCCAGGACTTCTGGATGCTCTGGCCGGAAACGGGGGAGGCGGGCCGCTGCCAGCGCGCGGCCTTTCTGGCGGGCTATGCGCAGTTCCGCGAATACGATCCCGCCTGGCTGCGCCTGCCGGAAATCCTGCGCGCCATGCGGTGGATTCATTATGCCGCCTGGATTGCCCGGCGCTGGGCCGACCCGGCCTTCCCCGCCGCCTTCCCTGCGTTCGGCACGGCGAAATACTGGGAGCAGGAAACGCGCGATCTCGAACAGCAACTGACGGTAATCGACCGGGCGCTGAACCCGCAGGCGCCGCCACCGCCGGAAAGAGAACTGACCAACAAGGATTTCTTCTGGGACCTGGCGGAGTGAAACGGCGGTTCCTGCGGCGCCGGCGGCGGTTGACTGGCATGCAAGACAATGATACAACATAAAACACGTATCGTGATATATTGCGTACTATTCATACAAGCCGGGTGAAAGGCGGGCGATGTCCCCACCAGTGTCAGTGCTGTGGTACCGGTACGACGGTCAGACGGGACAGGGGGCGTGTACGGCTGCCGCCATGCGCTGCAATTCGAAGCGAACGACGCTGGCGCCGGTGTGCCGTGCCGGCAGCGTAATGTGGGTGGCATGCGGCACCTGTGCTGAACTGCGAACAGCGCCGGCAGCGGCGGTGCTGCCGGTACGGAAACCGGCAGGGTATGCCTGGGGGCGCGGCAGATGACGGGGCTGGGCGGCGGCATGGTGGCGCGCTACCTGGCGCTGGCGGTGCTGCTGGTGGGGTTTGGCTGGTGGTTGGGGACCCGGCCACCGGCCAGTCCGCCGGCAGCGGCGGACCCGGCGACCGACACCGCAGCGGCAAGCGCCAGGATGACGGCACGGCTCCAGCGGGCGGAACAGGCGCTGGCCGGGAGTGACTATCGCCAGGCGAAACAACTGTGTGATGCCGTCCTGGCGGAAGATGCAGAGGCGGCACCTGCCTATTATCTGCTGGGACGGATCTGGGAAGCACAATGCTGCTGGGAGGAGGCCTTTGGGGCATATCAGCGCGCACTGGTCTGTGATGTGCGGCTGACTGCGGCGAGCACGGCCCTGCTGCGGGTGCAGCAGCGCCTGTACGGGAATGCGGAGCAGAATGTGCCGTCGTGGACAGTGCCGTCGCCGCCAATCCCGCCCGCGGCGCCGGATGCGGCCGGGACTGCGGATACAGCGACAGCGACGGATTCCGCCCTGGAGGCCGTGCGCGCGCGCGTCCGCGTGTTGCAGCAACAGGCGAATACGAGCACCGGCAGCCAGCTGATTCGTGAATTAAAAAACCTGTGCAGAGCGCAGACGGATACGGTTGTCTTGCAGCTGGCAAATCTGAGTTTGGGCCGGATCTATCTCGCGCAGCGCCATGCACAGCAGGCCCAGACGGTGCTGCTGGCCGCCGCCCGGGCAGGTGCCACGGCAGCGGATGTGGTGCGGGTGTACGGATTGGCACTGCAGGCGCGGCGGGACGAGTTGAATCGGCGATATTCGGCTAATGGGTCCAATTCAGCTGCGGTGCGCATGCGCTATTATCAGGCGGTGCAGGATGCCACCACGGAGAACCGCCGGGCGGAACTCAAGTGCCTGCAGGCGCTCAGCCAATTGGCGCCGCGCAATCTGGAATACACGCAATATCAGGTGGACTGTCTGGTTGGCCTGCAGGAATATCGTCAGGCGGCCCAGGTGTGCTGGCGGGCGTCGACCCGATTGCCTGCCGGCAGCGAACGGGATCGCTGGCGGGCGCTGGCTGACCAGTATCGGCAGCGTGCGGACAACGCACGCCGGCGGGGATGATCATGGCGGACACGCAGACGGAAAAGCAGTGGTTCTGGTACGATGGCACGGCGGTGCAGGGACCGTGCACCGCGAAGGAATTGCGGCGTCAGCCGGGGGTGACGGCGACGACGCAGGTCTGTCCCGCAGGCGAAGAGGCATGGGTGGCGCTGGGCGATTGCGCTGAATTGCGGCCGCCGGCTGTCCCGCCGGCCGTTCCACCGGTGGCGCCGCCGCCCAAACGCAAGCCGGTGGCGGTGCCGACGGTCGCGAACGGAACGATAACCGCCAAACCGGCTGTTGCCGGTTCGACGGTGGCCGCGCCGGCGCGCATGAACGCCGGCGTTGCGGGCGGCATGACGCAGAAGACCTGGCTGGTCGTGCTGCTGGTGGTGCTGGCGGGCGGGGGGATCTGGTGGTACTGGTCGCAGCGGGCGGCGACGGGTGCGGCGGTGGCGGCAGCGCCGGCAACGGATGAAGATGAAGACGAGGACTCGGGGGAAGCTGATGCCGCGGCGCAGTTGCGGGAAGCTGATAACGAACTGACGAATGACAATCTCCGCAAGGCGGAGGATATCTGCCGCGCCGTCCTGGAGACCTGGCCGGAACTGGCGGCGGCGCATTGCCAGCTGGGCAAAGTGCTGGAAAAGCAGGGGCGGCTGGCGGAAGCGCTTGCGGCATATCGCAATGCGTTTGCCCGCGATGACAAAAATCAGGAAGCGCGCACGGCCATGGCGCGGGTGAAAAAGCTGCTTGCCGACGAGGAAACCGCACCGGAAGCCGAACCGGCGACGGATGAAGCAGAGACCCCGCGCACGACGACCAGTCGGGCCAATACCGCCGAACGCAGGCAGGCGCAGCAGCTGCTGCGCGAGGCGCAGACCAGCACGAGCAGCGCCCTGATAAAAAAACTGAACAAGCTGCGGACGACGAGCACGGACCAGAAGGTCCTGGAATATGTCAATCTCGGTTTGGGCCGGATTTATCTGGTGCAGGGCAAATACAGCAAGGCGGAATCGGCGCTGGCGGACGCGGTGGCGGCCGGGGCCGATGTGGCGACGGCGATGCAGTACTACAGCAGCGCATTGGAGACGAGGCGTGCGGCGATCCCTGCGGTGAAGTACACTCGCGGGATGTCAATGGAGCAGTACCAGACCCAGCAGGACCGCTATACGGAATCCGAGCGGAAACTGACGAAAGAGATTTATACGGCCAAACTCAAATGCCTGAACAAGCTGTGCCCGAGCGACCGGCGCGATTTGGCGTATTACACGCTGCTGGTGGACTGCTATAGCGGACTCGAAGAGTATCGCAAGGCGGCGCAGGCCTGCAAACGCGCGGCGGCGCTGGCGTCGTCGGAGAGCGCGCGCAAGCGCTGGCAGCGGATGGCAGAACAATACGAACAGCACGCCGCACGGTAGGCACGGGAACCGTGGCGACGGCATGATGTGGCGGGAAATGATGCGCGATGATTCGGCAGCGTGCGCGCTGGTGAAATACCGCATCAGCAAGGGTGACCTGCTGTATGCGGAGGTGGTGGCGACGTTTGCTTCGCTGTCGGCGGCCCGCGACTATTTCCTGGCCAACAAGCACAATTTGGACTATGGATTCCGCTGGTCGGATTGGAATGAATATGCCATCGTGCGCTGCGCCGACAGCGCCCCGCTGGAGTCCCTGTAGCTGCCTGCGGTCAGGCGGCCGGCAGGCGGAAGGGGCAGGCCAGGCAGTATGATTCCCCGAAACTGCATTGGGCGCCCGCGCGCACGGCTGCGGGTGCCGTGCAACTGTACGTCATGCCGCCGGCGACGTGCGCAAGGGCGTCATCGTCAAGCGTATGGTGCGGCTGGTCCGGCTCGCGCATAAGCACTCCCTGGCCGCGGTCGTTGCAGCATGGCCGACTGCAGAGTAACAGGTTTCGCGGTATTGTTCAACAGCAACGCCGTGTTCCGGAGGTCTGACGGTCCGGCCATGGTGGTATGCCCTTTTCGCGTGCGCGCAACAAGGGGGGTGCCGGCGGGAGGGTGCGCAGAACCGTTGAGATGCCGCCGCCGGTGTGATACAATGCGGCGGTGATCAATGCGCTGCAGTGCAGCGTCGGGTGACGGGAAAAATGGAACTGGGTTATCTGGGTTATGACCGGTGGTTTGAGGCGCAAAGCCGCGAGCTGCAGGAGGACGACCGCGCCCTTGCCCGCGTGACGGCGGTTGACCGCGGGGCGGTGCTCGTCAGGAATGAGCAGGGTGAGATCCCCGCCGAATGTTCCGGCAAATTCCGCTTTGCGGTCGCTGTGCCGGCCGACCTGCCGTGTGTCGGCGATTGGGTCACCGTGCAGTACCATAATGACGGTGCTGCAGGGATCATTCACGGGGTTGTTCCCCGCAAGACCTGGCTGCGCCGCAAATGCGCCGGCAAAGATGTCGCTTACCAGATGATCGCGGCGAATATCGACGTCGCCTTCATCATGCAGTCGTGCCATTACGACTTCAATGTGCGCCGGCTCGAACGCTATCTGGTGGTGGCGCACGAGGGCGGGATTGAGCCGGTCATTGTGCTGACCAAAACCGACCTCATCACTGCCGGGGAGCTGGAACAGATCCGGGCGGCGATGGTGCAGGCCGGGATTACCGCCACCACCATCGCGCTGAGCAACACGACCGGTGCCGGGCTGGCTGATGTGGAGCAGCGTCTGGTGGCGGGCAAGACCTATTGCCTGCTGGGTTCGTCGGGCGTGGGCAAGACGACGCTGATCAACCGCCTGCTGGGCCGGGAGGCGCTGGCGACGAAAACGGTGAGCGGGACCGGCGAAGGGAGCCACACCACGACGCGCCGGCAGCTCATCATGCTGGCCCAGGGTGCCATGCTGATCGACACCCCGGGCATGCGCGAACTGGGTATCATGGGCGCCGGCGATGGGATCGACAGCAGTTTCACCGAAATCAGCGACCTGTCCGTGAATTGCCGGTATGCCGACTGCACGCACACGCAGGAGCCCGGGTGCGCGGTGCTGGCGGCAATCGCCGACGGCGTCCTGAGCGAGGAACGCTACCAGAGCTATTGCAAGCTCAGGAAAGAGTCGGCGTACCATGAAATGTCGTATGCGGAAAAACGGAAGAAGGACAAGGACTTTGGCCGCTTTGTCAAATCGGCCCTGAAACAGCTGAAACACCGGTAGGTGACGGCCGGACGCGGCGACGGGGGATGGCGGCGGTGCTCCGACCGGTGAGCTGTCGCAGCGACGGAAGAATAATCCACGTGACGCGTTACAGGAGAGAACAGCATGGCACAACGCAATTTGAAAGCGGAAATCATTGCCGCGGCAGAAGCTGATGCCGGGTTTCGGGCCGCGCTGCTGCGCGATCCGCGTGCCGCTATCAGCGGGCGCTTCGGGGTGACGCTGCCGCCGGCCCTGCGGGTCAATGTGGTTGAGGATTCACTGGAAGAGGTCACGATCGCGCTGCCGCTCTGCCGCGGGAATGATCAGCTCCCGGCCGGGATGCTGGATGCGGTTGCCGGGGGAACCATCCGCTGCATCAATGATTCGCTTGTTGGTGCAATGTCGGGAGCGAACGGCTGAATGCGGCGCTGGCCGGCGGGCGGCAACGGGCAGGGCACGCCGTGACCGGAGCGCAGTACCCGTCATGGCGCTGAGGGCGCCACGGGTATTTGCCGCTGCCTGTCCGGTGCGTGCGCGGTTGCGATGCATGAGCTGACGACGGAGGGTCTGGCTAACAGTACGATCGCGTGGGCCATTACCGCCCGCTGCCAGAACCGCTGCCGGCACTGCTATCTTTTCAGCGAACCGACGTATCAGCACGAGATTGCGCGCGAACTCGATCGCGACGGGTTGTTTCGCGTGCTGGAGAGCATTCGCGCATTTGAAGACGAGTACCATACGCGCTTTGCGGCCTTTGCCCTGAGCGGCGGCGATCCGCTGCTGCACCCGGACTGGGAGGCGCTGGCCATCCGCCTGCATGGGCTCGGGCGCGCCCTGACGATGATCGGCAATCCCGAGTCACTGACGGACGATAATCTCGCGCGCCTGGCGGCGGCCGGGGTTTCGTCGTACCAGTTGAGCATCGACGGGCTGGAAGCCGCGCATGACGAACTGCGCCAGGCGGGCAGCTTCCGCCGCACGCTGGCCGCCATCCCCCGGCTCGCGGCGCACGGGATCCGCGTCGGCCTGATGTTCACCCTGTCCGCGCGCAATCGCGACGATCTCTTCCCGCTCATTGATTTTCTTGCGGCGGAGACGGAAGCGGATTCATTCGCGTTTGATCTCTGCTGCCCGACCGGCAACGGACGGGCGCTGACGACGGGGATGCTGCCTGCGGAAATCGAGGAATACTGCCTGCGTTACCTGCAGCGCAAGGCGGAACTGCAGGCGGCCGGTGCGGGCCTGCACCTGGCGGAGCGCCCCACGGCGCTGCGGCTGGCGCGTTTTGCGCGCGGCGAGTTTCCGCCCGTGGGGAGTGCGGAACTGGGCGCGGTGTCCGGCTGTGCCTGCGGCTGGTCGCCGCCCCCCATCCTTGCCGATGGCACGGTGATTCCCTGCCGGCGCATTCCCCTTCCGCTGGGCCGACTGCCGGAACAGTCGTTTGCGGAGATCTTCCTCGGGCATGAACTGCTGCGGCGGTTCCGCCGGCGGGAATCATATGCCGCCTGCGGCGGATGCGATCTGTATGCAGTGTGCCGCGGCTGCCCGGGCTACGCCTACGGGACGACCGGTGACCCGTTTGCGGCCAATCCGCACTGCTATCGCGACCGGTTGCCGGCCACGTCGGCGCCCGTTCCCTGCCCGACCCGCACGCTCCCCATGGACGCGTCGCTGCCGGAGGAATTCGCGCTGATTGCCCGGCATTTCAGCAACTACCTGCCCGCGCATTTTGCTGAACTCTTATGGCAACCGCCGGTGCTGCCGCTGCTGGTGACGTTGGGTAGCGATGCAGCGCAGCGGCGGGAGTTCCTGCGCGACCCGCGAGCATACGCGGTGGCGCACGGCGTGGTGCTCGACGATCTGCAGCGGACGGTGGTGGTGCATGTCCTGCAGGGGGTCGTCATGGGCTCCCTGCCGGCGGAGCAGCTGCAGCGGCTGGCCGCCTTTCAGTTCGCATAAAACAATCCTGCTTGTTCATGCTGTCGGGTTGAAGCAAGAAACTGCACATCGCGTCGCAGTGAGCATGTGTGCAGCGTGTGGGAAATGTCGAACGATCGCCCGAGTAAGAAAGTGGGGGTCGTTCTGGAGCAGGTCACTACGGGATGAATCCGGGCAGCGCGCCAATCACGACAAAAAACCGCCAGCAAAGACGGGAATGGAATTATTGGATAAAGTCGCTTATTGAAAGCCCTGAATGGCGGATAATGGCGCGAAGCGTGCCACGGTCGAGGACGCGATGATTGGGTACGACCAATTGGGTAAAGGGGATGTCACGACGGATGACGATATGACTGCCGGATTGACGTAGCGGGCGGAAACCGTGGCGCTGTAGTATGGCAAGGCATTCTTTTCAGGAAAGGACCGGAAGCGCCGGAGTCATACCGCGATGAGGGTGGCGGAAAAATTCTCGGGCGGCACAGGTAGCCGGTCGGCTTCGAGGGCGGCGATGTGGGTAGCAATTGCTTCACGCATGTTGGTGATTGCCTCTTCACAAGATGCCCCCTGTGAGATGCAACCGGGCAAACTCGGGCACTCGGCCACGAACATTCCGTCTTCACCCGGATATACGAGTACCTGGCGCATAGCCCTCTCTCTCGAAAAATGGTGGAGATTGTTCCACCGACGGGAATTACGCGCTGACCCCGACACAGGTTGAAATAATTGGCCATTTGTTGGACAAATATGCGGAATCCGACATTGAACAGCGACCCGCGACAGAAACTGCCGTTACCGACGGAGGTGCGTCATGAGCGCCCCGCGGAAACGGCTGTCGCTGCGCGTGCCGCTCGATCTGTGGCGCGATATTCACGCGTATGTTGACAAGGAGGTGCACGGGTACGGGAGTATCAACGATCTGCTGCTGGACGTGCTGCGGGGTGGCCTGGCGCGGGCGCCGCAGGTGCGGCGGTGGTGTGGCAGGCAGGTGCGGGCGCTGGGCGATATACGGGCGGTCCTGTATCGCGTCTATCGGCATTTCAAGAACGAGGCGGTGGGCAGAAAGTCGGGCAAGTACAAGCCAGCCATAGACCCGATATGGGATAAGCCGAAACCGATGAGCGATGCGGAACTGATGGCATGGGTAATGGCCGATTGCCGCAACGGCCTGCCTGAAATAAAGCGACTTCGGCAGCAGGTGAACGACCTGCAGCGCAACAGTATTGACGGCTGGCATATCGTCTTTGAATTGCTGAAAACGATGAAGTGGACGAGCGCGCGGATGGTGAAGGCGCTGGCCAATCTCGGCTACACGCAGACCAACGGCTACCGCGACGGGATCAGCGACCACGAACTGGAAAAGTGCCAGCGCCTGCTCGACACGCACAGCGCCAAATTCAAAAACTCCCGCCGCGCGCATGATCGGCCGCAAAATGCGCTGCGCATCGCGGTATAATGATGAAAACCAATAAGAATAAAGGCAGTAATCTTATTGGTATTATAGGACGCGTTTGGCGCCAGCAGATATGCTCGTTGACGGGATCAGTAAATGGCTGTATAATTTAGGATATGAGAATGAATGAAATGGTCTCGAAAAACACTTGGTCAAGGCGCCTGCGCCAACCGGATGTCAAAGCACTGGTGTTGGTAGTTATGGGTGTTGTTGTCGTCGCAATTCTTTTACGAACTAATGTTATTGCTGTATCAAACAAGAAACAACTTGCCGATGTCCTTGCAACTGTAGTTGCCATTGCCGGGGTAGCGTTGTCGGTAATAATTGGTTTTATTATCGAGACGTATTATCGTTCGCGTGAACGGATTGTTGAATTGTATGGTGAACTGACAGAACTGCAAACCATGCTGGACCTATTTCGGGAATTATGCTATCGAAGTTATAATTACCATGAAATATGGAATGGATTAGCGGCTCCTCCCTCTGGGCAGACTTACTTGAATCTATGCGAACATCCGGAGTTCCTTCATCAGAATAATCATGGTGATGTCATTCTATTAAGAAAGGCCATTTCTGAACTGGGCGACGGGTGCTATCAAGATTATCACAAGAATGCCCCAAAGCGGTATACTCCGGCGGAACTCAAACACATCAAAGAGATGATAACGGAACTGTGGTATTTGTTGACTGATTCTGGTAAATACCAGTCGGTGCTGTCCTTCTTCAATCAAACCGGCAAGGGGACTCCACGATTATTGCCGCCGATCGAGCAATGGGCAGAAAAGACGTGCGCGAAAATTTATCAGTCAGAATATAATAGTCGCTACCATACACTTGAATATTGGAGCGAAATGACTGGTGAACTTCAACGCTTGTGCGAAACGATGCTTCGGCTGCACGAACTTATACGAGTCACTTCGCCAAAATATCGATTATTGCGATTCCGTAGGCCCCTTTGGATACTGATCGCCGCCGGGTTGATATTTCCCGCTTTCTTGATGCTATTCACGTTTCACTTTGATATCAGCACGTTTATTTATCTTGATACCATCGCGTTGGCTTATGGTGGGTTGCTTCTGATGATGAAACTCCATTCGATGCTCAATGAGGATCACTCAATTCGTCGAGCAGACTTGTAATAAAGTTATTAAATAGTCGCGAAAGTGATGAGGCAATGGTGAACAGAATCTATGGAGGCGAAGATGATGAATAGAATTTATTGGATAATCACGGCAATCATATTGTTGCTCGTATCTATTTCTTTCTCGGCGGTTGCATCTGAAAGAACAAATTGGATTACGGAACTGGTTGAAGAATATGGGCCCGCTACAGTATCGATTACGACAGTTGACAATTATGGCCTGCCAAATAGCCTTGGTAGTGGATTCTGCATTGATAGCAATGGAACGATAATCACAAACTACCATGTTATTCGTTCCTCAGCAAATGCATACGTCACATTTCCTGAGAGACCTCCCCGACAAATCCAAAAGGTTCTTCGAATAGATAAAGTAAACGACTTAGCGGTTCTTAAAATTGAAGGAGAAAGTTATCCGTTTTGCGTGATTGGAAATTCAGATTCCGTGGTTATTGGCGAAGATGTGTGTGCGATTGGGAACCCGCAGGGATTTAGCAATACAGTGTCTGCAGGAATAATTAGTGGACTACGTCGTGAAGACGGGCGTCAACTTTTACAGACTACTGCTCCAATCTCCCCAGGTTCGAGCGGAGGACCGATTTTTAATACTTCACGTGAGGTAATAGGTGTTGCAGTTGGTACATGGTCAAATCCGTTATCACAGAATTTGAACTTCTGTGTCCCAAGCAACTGCATTTATCGTTTGCTGAACAATGTCAATGAAGAATCTAGTTCATATGGCGCGTTTGATAGTGCAAGCGGGGAAATCAATGTCGCACTTTCTTCCGAAGGATTGGCGACTTTCCGCTATTCCTCAAATTATGGTGATATTGGTTGGAACCCGCCGCAATCGCCGGTATTTATTAATGACGGTTCTTTGTATGGAATCTACACAACAAATAATGAGTCTACTGGCTCATGGATGCGATATGATTTTTCTGTTCCATGCATGGTGAACCGCATTCGGGTTCAATACAATTACCATAAGTACAGAGATTGCCCGGCTGATATAGAGTTGCATTTTAGCGATGGTTCAATAGAGCGATTCACTTGTCCCCCAAAGCATAATAAATGGGTGGAATTTTCTTTTGAACCACGAAATACTTCATATATTACTTGGTATGTTAGAACAACACATGACCAACCTGTATGGAGCTATATGTCATATTTAGAGTGGGAAGTGTGGGGGAAACCACAATACTAAGTTCTATATATCAGACGGAACTCCGGAGATCGCCGTTACACGAAAATATTGACAGATGAAAATATTGTGGTAGAATACTTGTGATGGTCGAGGGTGGCAGCTTATGAGCCATTACGAGACCTGCGAGCGGTGAAAATCGGCCGCGCGCCAAACTGGATAAACTGAAAACCGAATAGCGTCGGGAACACAAGTGTGAACTTGTGCGTGGTCTGCGGTGTGTACCGCAGACGAAGGGTTGGGTGTGTGTTGTTATTGACGGACGTGGTGTGCGTTTGCTGGCAAGGGTGGAAAACGAAAGGAAAAGGTGGAACCATGG
>CAZFBR010000008.1:0-30883 GCA_964517215.1 uncultured bacterium | reverse complement strand
CGGCGCCACTATCCAGGTCATCCCGCACATCACCGACGAAATCAAGCGCCGCATCACCACGGTCGCGGAACGGTTTGACGTGCTGATCGTCGAGATCGGCGGCACCGTGGGCGACATCGAATCGCTGCCGTTCCTCGAAGCGGTCCGCCAGCTGCGGCGTGATCGCGGCGCCCGCAATATCTGCTATCTGCATCTCACCCTCGTCCCCTGGCATGCCACCTCGGGCGAAATGAAAACCAAGCCGACCCAGCATTCCGTCGCCGCCCTGCGCCAGATCGGCATCCACCCGCACGTCCTGCTCTGCCGTTCCGAACAGCCGCTGGATGACGCGGTCAAGCAGAAAATCGCCCTGTTCACCGATGTCGGCAGCGACGAGGTCATTTCCCTGCCCGACGTCGATTCCGTCTACCGCATCCCGCAGGTGCTGCGCGAGGCGGGGCTCGACACCATCATTCTGAACCTGCTGGAACTGCCCGCCCAGGGCAGTGACAGCAACGGCGCCGCCTACGGCACGGCATGGACTCAGTTTACCGCCCGGCAGGCCGCGCCGCAGCGGCGGGTGCGGATCGGTCTGGTCGGCAAATATACCCAGCTGCATGACGCCTACAAATCGGTGGTCGAAGCGGCCGTGCATGCCGCCGCCGCCCGCGAAGCCGGCATCGATTTTGTCTGGTTTGACGCGGAAGCCCAGGATCCGGCCGGTCTGCCGGCGCAGGTGGACGGCATCATTATTCCCGGCGGCTTCGGTGACCGCGGGGTGGAAGGCAAGATCGCCGCCATCCGCATCGCCCGCGAGTCGGGAGTGCCGCTGCTCGGCATCTGTCTCGGCCTGCAATGCGTGGTTATCGAGTTTGCCCGCCACGTCTGCGGCTTTGCCCAGGCCCATTCCGCGGAATTTGTCCCGGACAACCCGCACCCAGTCATTCATCTCATGGACACCCAGCGCGGCGTGGCGGACAAGGGCGGCACCATGCGCCTCGGTTCCTATCCCTGCCGCTTGCGCGAGCAGTCGCTGGCGGCGGCGCTGTACCGCGACTTCGGCGGCCTTGCCGGCGACACCGTCAGTGAACGCCACCGCCATCGCTTTGAGGTCAATAACGCCTACCGAGACCGTCTCGCGGAAAAAGGCATGATGTTCTCCGGCCTCTCGCCCGACGGGTTGCTGGTGGAGATCGTCGAATTGCCGCAGCATCCGTATTTCATTGCCGCGCAGTTCCACCCGGAATTCGCCTCACGCCCGACCGCGCCGCACCCGCTGTTCTGCGGTCTGCTGCGCGCGGCCCTGCAGCGTCAGGACACCACTACCATGGCCCCATAATTGGGATGCACGACATATTCTGATCGTTTGTTCGCCATCCGTGCGTTATGGCAATTCAGCGGATTCTGTTGACTGTTCTGTGCTAGAACATATCGGACTGGACGGCGTCGATTACCGATACCGACGAGAACCTGTTGCAGACTGGCGCAACAAAAGGTAAAATGGCATTCGTTACTGATACGGTCGACAGCCGCTGCGGCCGGCGTGGGAGCAACTATGGGTTGTTCAATTGCAGGCATCATTGACGAACAGGGCAGGCGCTTTGCCGGCGATGACATCATCAACTGCATCGCCATGATGGCCCTGCGCGCCAACGGGCTCGGCGGCGGCTTCGCCGGCTACGGCATCTATCCCGAGCATGCCGACGATTTCTGTTTCCATGTCATGTACTCATCCGAGGAGGCGCAGGCGCGCGCCGAGGCCCGCATCCACCACGACTTTGAAGTGCGTGACAGCGAGCCCATCCCGACCCGGGAAATGAAGGAAATCAGCAACCGCCCGCTGCTCTGGCGCTATTTTCTGCAGGTCAAGCGCAGCATCCGCAAGCAGTTTTACGAACTGACCGAAGAGGATATCGTCACGCGCGCGGTGATGGCAATCAATGCCGCCGCCTTCGGCGCCTATATCGTTTCCTGCGGCAAGAACATGGGCATCTTCAAGGGCGTCGGCTATGCGGCGGACATCGGCCGGTTCTACTACCTGGAAAAGTACGACGGCTACTGCTGGACTGCGCACGACCGCTTCCCGACCAATACCCCGGGCTGGTGGGCGGGCGCGCACCCCTTCGGCCTCCTCGACTTCTCGCTGGTGCACAACGGTGAAATCTCCTCGTACGGCACCAACAAGCGCTATCTTGAGGAATTCGGCTATGTCCTCGCCCTGCGCACCGACTCCGAGGCGATCCTCTACCTCTTCGACCTGCTGCTGCGCCAGCACAAGCTGCCGGTCGAACTCGCCTACAAGGCGCTCTGCCCGCCGCTGTGGGAGGAGATCGAGCGCATGCCGCCGGCGGAGCAGGAACTCTACCGGCAGCTGCGCATGATCTACGGCAGCGCGCTGATCAACGGGCCGTCGGCCATCATCATCGGCACCGGCACGCACATGATCGGGTTTACCGACCGGGTCAAGCTGCGCCCGCTGGTCGCCGCCCGCGGCGGCGGCCGCTTCTTCCTCGCCAGCGAGGAATCCGCCATCCGCCGCGTCTGCGCGGAACCGGAAACGGTCTTTTCCCCGCATGCCGGCGAACTCGCCATCGGCGGCTTTACCCCGGCGGCGCGGGCGGCGGCGGCTGTCCGGTGAAAAAGGGCATGCTCTTCTCCGACTACCAGGTGAAGCGCGATGCGGCGCGCTGCATCAACTGCGAGGTGTGCGTGCGCCAGTGCGCGTTCGAGGTGCACAGCACCGACGCGGACACCGGCACGGTCGAATCCGACAGCAGCAAGTGCGTTTCCTGCCTGCGCTGCGCCACGCTCTGCCCGACCCAGGCGATCACCATCGACAAGAACGAGCTGCAGGTGCGCGGCGAGAACAACTGGTCGACCCGCACGCTCAAGAACATCTGGAAGCAGGCGGAGACCGGCGGCGTGCTGCTCACCGCCATGGGGACCGACCGCAACTTCAAGATTATCTGGGACCACCTGCTGATCGACGCCGCGCAGGTGACCAACCCCTCGATCGACCCGCTGCGCGAGCCGATGGAGCTGCGCACCTACCTCGGCAGCAAGCCGTCGCGCATCGAATTCGTGCGCGAGCGCAGCACCTACCGGGCGACGACCGTCATCCGCCCGCAGCTGCAGCTCAGGACGCCGATCATGTTCGGCGCCATGAGCTACGGCGCCATTTCGCTCAATGCCTGCCGCGCCCTGGCGCAGGCAGCGCAGGAGCTCGGCACCTACTGCAACACCGGCGAGGGCGGGCTGCACCGCTCGCTTTATCCGTACGCGGCCAGCACCATCGTCCAGGTCGCCTCGGGACGGTTCGGGGTCACCACCGAGTACCTCAACGCCGGGGCGGCCATCGAGATCAAGGTCGGCCAGGGCGCCAAGCCGGGCATCGGCGGGCACCTGCCGGGCAAGAAGGTGACGGAGGACATTTCGCGCACGCGCATGATCCCCGTCGGCAGCGACGCCATTTCCCCCGCGCCGCACCACGACATCTATTCGATCGAGGAACTGGCGCAGCTCATCGGCGCGCTCAAGGAAGCGACCGGGCATGCCAAGCCGATCAGCGTCAAGATCGCCGCGGTGCACAATTCCGCTGCCATCGCCTCGGGCATCGCCAGAGCCGGCGCGGACATCATCGCCATCGACGGCGTGCGCGGCGGCACCGGCGCCGCGCCCACCCGCACGCGCGACAATGTCGGCATTCCCATCGAGCTCGCGCTCGCCGCGGTCGACGCCCGCCTGCGGGAAGAAGGCATCCGCAGCCGCGTTTCCGTTGTTGCCGCCGGCGGTTTCACCAACGCCGCCGACGTGCTCAAGGCCATCGCCCTCGGCGCCGATGCGGTCTATCTCGGCTCCGCCGCGCTCGCCGCCATGGGCTGCCATCAGTGCCAGAAATGCTACAGCGGCAAGTGCAACTGGGGGATCGCCACGCAGGACCCGTACCTGGTCAAGCGGCTCAATCCGGACATCGCCACCCGGCGGCTGGTCAATCTCGTCCGCGCCTGGAGCCACGAGATCCAAGAACTGCTCGGCGGGCTGGGGATCAACGCCATCGAGTCGGTGCGCGGCAACCGCCTGCGCCTGCGCGGATTCGACCTGCACGAACACGAACTGAAGCTGCTCGACGTCAAGCAGGCGGGAGAATCACTGTGAAGAAGATCTTCTTCCGCGAAGAATACTGCATGGCCTGCCGCCTGTGCGAGATTCACTGCCTGACCGAGCACTCACGGTCGAAGAAGATACTGAAAGCGTACAAGGAAGAGTTTCCGCAGGCGCTGCCGCGGCTGGTGGTCGAGCAGAAGGGGATCGGGTCATTCGCCCTGCAATGCCGCCACTGCAGCGAGGCGCCCTGCCTCGCCGCCTGCAGTTCCGGCGCCATGCAGCGCGACGCCGACGGGCATGTGCTGTGCAATACCGACAAGTGCGCGGGTTGCTGGATGTGCGTCATGGTCTGCCCTTTCGGAGTCATCCGCCGCGACACAACCGGGCAGACGGTCGCCGCCAAGTGCGATCTCTGCCCCGACCGCGACGAGCCCGCCTGCGTCGCCGCCTGTCCCAATGAAGCGCTGGTCTACTGCCACGCGACCGTGCCAGCGCCGGCTGCCGGTGCCGGCACCAAAGCCGGGAAAGGGCGCAGACGCTGACCATGCCGAACCGCCGTCCCGCCGCCACCGGCACACGCCCGCGGGTTTCACCGCCGTCACCGCGCACCAACAAATCCGACGGGAGCGCCGGAATCGTTATCATCGGCAATTCCGCCGCGGGGATCGCCGCCATCGAGGCGATCCGCCGGCAGGATGCCGCCGTGCCGGTTACGGTTATCAGCCGCGAAGCCGGGAACGCCTATTCGCGCCCGTTCATCATCCATCAGCATGACAAACCGCAGGCGCTCGCCTATCGCGACGCGGCGTTCTACCGCAGGCACCGGGTCACCCTGGTGCATGCGACCGCCGACCGGATCGATCCGCAGGCGAAAACCGTTGCCGCCGGGCGCCGGGTCTTCCGCTATACCAGGCTGCTGCTGGCGGTCGGCGGCACGCCGGTGCGGCCGCCCATCCCCGGGCTCGACCTGCCGCAGGTCCATACCCTGACGACGCTCGCCGACGCGCAGCGCATCCAGCAGGCGGTGCGCCGCGGCTGCCGCGCCGTCATTATCGGCTGCGGCATGATCGGCATCAAGGCGGCGGAATATCTCGCCGGCCTCGGCGCGCAGGTGACGATCGTCGAACTGCAGGAGCGCCCGTTCGCCGCCGTGCTCGACGCCGCGAGCGGAACGATGGTCACGGAGCAGCTGCGGCGGCACGCGACCCTGCTGCTGGGCGACAGCGTGGCGCGGATCACCGCCACCCAGTGCGTGCTGCAGAGCGGCACGGAACTGCCTGCCGATCTCGTCGTCTGCGCCATCGGTGTCGTCCCCGACCTGGCGCTGGCCGCCGGGGCAAAACTCAGGACCGCCCGGGGCATCCTGGTCGACGAGCAGCAGCGCACCTCGCAGCGGGATATCTTCGCCGCCGGCGACTGCGCCGCCGCCATGGACCTGCTTGCCGGCGAGCGGCGGCCGCTGCCGGTCTGGCCGATCGCTTTCCGCCAGGGAACCGTCGCCGGCACCGTCATGGCCGGCGGCACCGCCGCCTATGCCGGCGGATTCCTGCTCAATTCAGTATCGGTCTTCGGAATGCCGCTGATCACGCTCGGGCTTTCCACCCTGCCGGCCGGCGCGGGCGTCGAGGAACTGGTCCCGGCTGAACCGCAGCGCGGCACCTACAAGAAGATCATCCTCCGCGACGGCAAAATCGTCGGCGCCATCCTCGTCGGCGATATCGACCGGGCGGGCATCATCACCGGCATCATGAGCGACGGCATCTGCGTCGAACCGTTCAAGCACGACCTGCTGCGCGACGAATTCGGCTATATCTATGTGCCGAAGGAATTCCGTTCGCGGGAAGTGGAGCCGACCGAAGTATGAGGACCGTCACCATCGACGCTGCCGGCCTCGACCATACCGCGCTCAACCGCGAGCTCCGCACGCTGGTGGCGGAAGGGGTAACCTCGATCGCCGTGCGCCGGGTGCTGGGCCAGCGGTATATCGCCGCCGGCCTGCCCGCATCCGTGCAGCTTGCGCTCCACGGCGTGCCCGGAAACGATCTCGGCGTGTTCATGGACGGTCCGCAGATCACCGTGCACAACAATGTGCAGGACATGACCGGCAACACCATGAGCAACGGCCGGATCATCGTGCACGGCGCGTCGGGCGATCTGCTCGGTTATGCCATGCGCGGCGGCGAGATTTTTGTCCGCGACGATGTCGGCTACCGGGTCGGCGTGCACATGAAGGCTTATCAGGAATTCGTGCCTACGCTGGTGGTCGGCGGGGTCGGCCACGATTACCTTGGGGAATACCTCGCCGGCGGCGTGATCATCGTGCTCAACCGCAACCGGGAAAAGATCACCGCGCACCATATCGGCACCGGCATGCACGGCGGCGTCATCTACCTGCGCGGCCGCGTGGCCGACTGGCAGCTGGGCCGCGAGGTCGGCGTCGTGCCGCTCGACGCTGCCGACCGGGACCGCCTGCACGATGCCATCGCCCGGTTTGGCGCTAACTTCACGCTGCCGGTGCGCGACATCACGCCGGGCGAGTTCGTCAAGTACGCCCCAACCAGCACCCGTCCCTACGGCAGTTTATACGCCTACTGATTCCCCCAGATATTCAAGTTGGCTTTTGGGTGTCGCGACATCAGAGAATCCGGTTTTCCATTTCCTTTATGCTGCCGCCGTTCCCGATTATAACACTGCGCTGCCGGTCATCAAGCGGCCGGCACGGCCGCGCTTTCGCCGGCTATACCCTCGGCAATCGTCCGGGCGATTGCAGCCGCATCGGCACCCGGTACCGTCCATACCCGCGCGACCGACAATTGCCAGCGGGCGACGATCTCCGCAACGAAGCTCTCGCGGATCGCCAGCAGCAGCACCCCGTCATATTCCGCCGTCAGCCGGGTCAGCGCCTCCGCCCAGCCGCCGCCGTCAAGTTCCCAGCGCCCGACCTCGTCGATTGCCACCACCGCTGCTGCCGCAACCGCCGCGGGCGACAGCGCCGCCCGGCCGAAGGCCAGCCCGCGCGGATCAAAGCGATACGCCCCGATCCCCGGCCAGGCAGGATCGCCGTCGCGGCGGCACAACGCCGCCCGCGTGCCGTCGGCGATATTCACCACCGCAAAGCCGGTCTTGACGCCGTCGGCCAGCAGGCCGGGCGACACCACGCCGGCCAGCGGCACCTGCCGGCAGCGCAGTTCGTCGATCACCGCCTGCAGCAGCGTGGTCTTGCCGGCATTTGCGGCCCCGGCGATGATGTGCACCCGGCCGCCGATCGTGCGCCGCAAATGCTCCAGCCACCCGTCGGTGCGCCGCAGCAGCTCGATCATCGACCGCACGGGATGGCACAGCAGCAGGCGCGGCGCCGGCAGCACGGCAATGACCAGCGGCAGGATACTGAACGCCGCCTCCAGCATGGTCATGAAGGTCGCGGCACCGCGGCGGATCAGCCAGCGGCGCACGCGCGGGTTGGCCAGCTCCACGCTGATCACGGCAAACCCCGCCACCATCAGCACCGCCCGCAGGCACATCTCGCCGCCGCGCATGAGTCCCGGCAGGCTCAGCGTCCCGGCCGTGCCGCCGCCCAGGAAAAGCCCCGCCAGCAGCGACATCGCCAGCAGCCCGAACCAGAAGCCGGGCCGTTTGAGCCGGTCGAACATCTGCGGGTAGCGCACCCGGCACAGCGCCAGCAGTCCCGCCACCAGCGCTGCCGCCCACCCCAGCGACAGCCCGCTGACGGCGTACGGCCCCACCGCCACCACGGCCACACCGGCGGCAAGCAACCATAACGAAAACTGCTGTGCGGTCGATGCGGCCGCAGGCACCGGCAGTGCCGGCAGCGCGATTTCGCCATCCTCAGGCAGCGGCAGCCGCTCGAGGGCGGCCGCCCGCCGCGCCACCGTCCAGCCGATCACCGCCGCCGCCGCGCCCAGCAGCAGCAGCAGCAGCCAGATCAGCAGGATCGGGACCCACGGCCCGCCAAAGGTCACGCCCAGCTGCTTCTCGGCATATCGGTACAGCTGCACGTACAGTTCAGCGACCCCGAACCCGTAGTGAATCAGCAGGCCGCCCACCTTGTGCAGCAGCGTCCAACTCATCGCCAGGCCGCCGCCCAGCAGGTACCCCGGCAGCCGCGCGCGCAGCAGGCGCACGCCCAGTTCCATCAGCACCCCTTCCATGAAAATGGCGATCATCGGCGGCAGTATCGCCGCGCTCGGCGAGACCGACTTCATCACCGCGCAAAGCAGGCCCGCGCGCCACAGCACGCCCGGCCGCGGGCGCAGGCCGTGCCCCGCCGCCATGATAATGATGGCGATCCCGGTCATGATATGCCCGCAGAGCGGGAAGTTCAGATTATGCAGAAAACTGCCCACGACGATCTCACACGACGCCCACAGGCCGGCGAGCACCGCCGCCTCGCACCATACCGCCGAAGGCACAGTCCGGCGCCCGACGGCGGCCACTGCCGGCAGCATCAGTCGCGCATATGCCCCATGGCGCCGTGATTCTTCACCATGAGGATCTCCGCCATGACACTGAGGGCGATTTCCGCGGGACTGCCGCCGCCCAGCTTCAGACCGATCGGCGAATACACGCGGCGGACCTTCTCCGCCGGCACGCCCTCACCCTGCAGCTTCGCCAGGATGCCGGGCACCTTCTTCCTGCTGCCGATCATGCCGATATACGCCGCCTCGCGCCGGATAACCGCGCGCAGCGCCGCCTCGTCATGACAATGACCATGCGTGGCGATCACCACATGGCACTGGTCATCGAGCGGATACTGCGCCAGGTTCTGCGCGATATCGCCCGGATGCAGTTCTGCCGCGGCCGGGAAACGCTCCTTACTGCAATACTCGGCACGGTCATCGAACATAACAACAGTGAAATCGAGACGCCGGCCGAGTTCGTACAGTTCACAACCGATATGCCCGCCGCCGACCAGCAGCAGCTTCTTTTTCGGACGAAACACCCGGATGAACACCTCATTGGTGCCGCCGCATTGCATGCCGGCGTCGCCACCATCAGCAAGATTGAATTCGTAGCGCCCCGATCTTCCCCTTGCCATGCACTTCATTGCCAGATCGGTAACGATCTTCTCGATATTGCCGCCGCCCACCGTGCCGCAGGTCGTGCCATCCTCCCGCACCAGCAGCATGAACCCTTCCTTGCCCGGCGACGACCCGTCAACCGCCGTCAGCGTCGCCAACGCCGCGCCGCGGTCATGTTGCAGGCATTCCGTCAGTTCGGCACACAGTTCACAATCCGTCATGACTCACTCCGTCCGAATGTTTCCGGAAAATATATCCGTCGCAACTGCCGTTGCTGCCGGTCAGCGTTTCATGTTTGATCAGCGTCAATGCGTCACTGATCCGCAAGAATTCATCCTTACCGAGAAAGTACCGGTCCGCCTTGCACGCCGCTTCGGCCAGTGTCGGCCGGTTATTCAGCGAATACAGCAGCAGCGTGCCGCCCCGGCGCAGTTTACCGACCAGCGCCGCAAACAGCGCCCGCGACGGCTTGTAGCGGGCAATCAGGATATTGTCGAACACCGGCAGCGCCGCCACCGCATCCGTCGCGGTGATATCGGCCTCAATAATCCGCATCGCCAGCCGGCGCTGCGCCGCCTGTTCGCGCAGAAGGCGCAGCGCCGTCGGCGAAATGTCCACCGCCGTCACCTGGAATCCGTGTTCCGCCAGCGGCACCGCATTCCGGCCGTACCCGCAGGGAATATCCAGCACACTTCCCGGTTGCAGCAGGGGGAGATGCTCGCGAACGAAGGGAATGAGGACAAAATCAAAGGTCTTCTTTTCCGACCACTTCGCCTCCCAGCGCGCTTTGTCCGGATGCATCCGCCCCGTACCTCCTCAAAACTTCCACGACAGCCCGAAGGTGTAGCTCCGCCCCGGCGCAGGCAGGCCGTAATCCGCCTCATACGCCCGGTCGCACAGGTTGTTGACCGCGGCATAGGCCTCGAGGTTGTCGCCGATGGGCTGACCCACCCGCACATCGGCAGTGAAATACTCGCTCACCTGCTGCACCGCCTGCAGCGGATTCTTCGAGGTCGGCAGCTGGGTAAAGACCTCGCCCATATAGCGGCCGGTCACATCGATCGTGGTCGCCGCGCGCGGCACGGTGATATGCAGTCCGAGATTGACCGAATGCTGCGGCACATTGGTCACATATTCGGTCACCCGTTCCGGACTGGCATCCCGCGCATGATTGTAGGTGTACCCGACCCGCAGGGCCAGATCCTCCCAGTCGGGGAAATCAGCCAGCGGAAAGAGTTCGCCGTTCAGCTCGCCGCCCCACATGCGCACCGTGGCGATATTGCGGTTCAGATAATTGGGATTTTCCCACGGATTGCCTTCACGCGAAATAAAATCGGAAAAGTGATGGTGAAAGCCGGAGACCTCGACATTCGCATAGCGGGAAAAAGCATGCGACGCACCCACGGTGTAATTAAATGCCGATTCCGCGCTGATATCCGGGTTGCCCCCGCGCGATGAAAAGATCTGGTCGAGCGTCGGGAACCGCGTTTTGCGCGCAATCGAGCCAAAGAGTTTCGTGCTGTCGTTCAGCGCATACGTTGCGCCGATCATCGGGTTGACTTCCCGCATCATCGACGGCACGGCACGATCATATTGGGTGCCGTTGTTGTTGGTGCCGCTGGCGCTGCGCACAGCGAACCAGTCATAACTCACGCCGAGCACCACTGACAGATCGCGAACGCGATTCCACTCGTTCTCCATGCTGACAGAACCGGTATGCGACACCCACTTCTCGAACGGCAGATATTCATCGGCCCGCTCGCGGTGGTTGTCACCCTCATAGTGCAGCGCCGCGCGAATGACATCCCAATCCGCAGCGCGGTATTCGCCGCTCACATAACCGCCCAGGGTCTTGTCCTTATAATCGCTCACTGCCGTTGGCCGGTTGAATGCCGTATCGGTGTACGAGGTGTACTGATCGATATGGTCGTGATAATAGATTTTGCCCATCACCGTGACATTGTCGCCAAACGACTGCTGGCCGCTCAGATCCATGCCCCAATTGTTGTACTTGGTCATCCGGTTATAGACCTGTGAAAATGCCGGCGGTGTGATGATATTGCTCCCGCCGTAGATTGACGGCGGATCCCCCTTTTCCTTTGTGACGTAGTGGGCGTTCAGGAAATATTCCGCGCCTGCCGACGGCGCAATGCCAAACCGCGCCCAGACACTGTGCTGGTCGTAATCGGAGTTTTCACGCCGGCCGCCGTCTTCGAGGATCAGGGTCCTGTTGCCACCCGGCGTGTAGCGCACCGTGGCCAGCTGTTGCGCATAGTCGTCCGCCATTTCCCAGCCGTCCGACTGCTGATGATCGTAACTGACCCAGTAATTCAGCGGGCCATGCGCCCACCCATGCGTCACCGCCTCGCGATGCGTGACATTCGGCCCCACCTCGCCGATCACCCGGGCGTACATCTCCTCCGTACCCTGCCGGGTGATGATATTGATCACCCCGGCAACATCATTGGTGCCGTACAGCACTGACGGCGCGCCTTTGATAACCTCGATGCGGGCGATATTGTCCACGCTGATCTGATTGAGGTCGAGATAACCGTAGCGGGTCTCGTAATACGGCACACCGTCAATCAGCACCAGCGCCCGGGCCTGGCTGAGTCCGTGGATATACGCCAGCGACTGGTTCTTCTTCACCGTGCTGATGCGGATCCCGGGCACATGCTGCAGCGCTTCCGCCACGGTATGGCTGTTGGTTGCCTCAATTTCTTCCGCGGTGATCGAATGATTAATGCTCATTTCCTGCACCGCCGGCATCTGCTCGGACTGGACAAACACTTCACCAAGATCATACGCCTGATACCCGTCATCGCCCACCGCCGGCGCGCCGGTTGCCGCCAGCAGTACCGCTGCCATTACCATCAGCCATTGCAGCATATTCGTCTTCATATCCTTCCTCCTTGGCACAATAGTTGCGTTTATCGTTGTCAGTACCTCTGCCGGTTTACCTCCGTACCAGGCGAAAATGCAGGGTCAGGCACGCGCGCGCGGCGACTGCCCGTCCGCTGCGGTCGCGCGCCGGCAGATACGCCGAGGCGCGCACCGCCCGCAGCGCGGCTGCGGTAAACGCGGGATGATCCGACGACAGAATCTCCACATCCTCCAGCGCGCCCTGTTCGCTGATAGCCAGTCGCAGCCGGACACTGCCTTCACATCCGCGCCGCCGCTGCACTTCAGGATATTCCGGTTGCATACGGCGCGCGAAGGCGGGCGCAAACGGCCGGCCCAGCTCCGCCTCATCGATTGCTGGCGCCGCGCCCGCAGTGCCAACAACGCCGGCGCCGGCCATACCGGACGCCGCGCCGGATGCCCCCACCGCGGGCGCACGAACGTCATCTGAATTCGCAACCGGCACGCGTACCGTTCCGCCAGTTCCGGCCAGCCCGGCCGCCGCCGGCGCGGCCCCGACTGCCGACAACGCCGTGCCCGGCGCCATTGCCGCCGGTAATGTCACCGCGAACGGCACTGGCGGTGCTGGCGGGGTAAGTGCTGTCGATGCCGGCGACGCCGGCGATGCAGCGCCGCCATCCGCAGCGTACGGCAGCGCCGCCGATGCCGCTATCATCATCGGTACCATCCCGTTCCGCAGCCCAACAACTGGCGTTGGTGGTGCCGCCACTGCCAACTGACCTAACGCTTCCGCCATCACCGCTGCCGCCGCCATCGCCGGTTCCCGCACCGGCAACCGTGCCGGTGGCAGGGTTGATATCGGGAGATATGTCATCTTCGACACAGCGGCCGCGCCGCCGGCACCTTCCCGCCGCGGCGGAAGCGGCGCTGCGCTCACCGGCGCCGGCTGTCCTGCTGCCGGCACTGCCGACAGCGCCCGCAGTTCCACTGCAGGCACCGGCGTGAGCGACTGCCCCGCTGCCGGCGCTGCCCTGCTTGTCACTCCCGGCGCCAACAGCCTCGTCGTCACACCCGCAACCGGCACTTCCACCACCATTGCCGTCAGCACCACCGCCATATCCCGCGGCACCGCAAGCGGCACACGCCCGCGCGCCAGCAGCGGGACCGCCGCCAGCAGGGCCGCATGGACAGCCAGCGACAGTGCCGCCGCCCCCGCCAGCCGGCGATTTCCCGACCGACCGGCGCCCGCTTCCCCGGCGTCAGACCAGCCCGCCACCAGGACCATCCTCGCCCATCCTGCCTGTGTCATATTCGTTCCTGTCCGCCCACCATAGCACAAATCAATAATACTGTCAATATTTATTGATTTTCCCCGCAGCATCGACCTGTTCAACCGCCGACCGCGGGCGACGGGCATACCATCGCCAATGACATTTCAGGGTATTGATGACTTCCGCCGTCAGGAATATACTGCCGGCAGTTGGTGGTACGCCCGTTGCCCGGGCAATAGCGGATTTTCTGGAAACAGCACACACCACCACATTATGCGCATACTGCTGCACTGCGCCTGCCGTCAATTCTCGGATGTATCCCGGCTGCGCAACAGGCCGGGATACTGCGTCGGGTCACACTGCAGTAATGGCAGTCAGGGAACCGGGGCGGGGTTTACCGGATTAAGCGGCACAGCCGGGTCAGGCCAGCGCGCGCAGGCCGCGCACCAGGCGGTCGATACCCTCGGCGACAGTCGCCTCGTCCGGCGCACCGTAGGAAAGGCGCAGCGAACAGCCCGTGGTCACACCAAACGCCGCGCCCGGTACCACCGCCACGCCATACTCGCGCACCAGTTGTTCCGCCAGCGCCAGCGCGTCCTGCTGCGTGCGGACTTCGAGCCAGACATAGAACGCGCCGGCTGTCCGGGCAAAGCGGCAGATGTCCGCGACGGCCTGCAGGCGGTCATGGACCATTGCCCGCACCCGGGCCAGCGTCGCGAGCTGCGGCAGGCAGTATTCCCGCCCGACCGTCAGTGCCGCCGCCGCCGCCCGCTGGGCGATCCGCGTCGGGCAGATCAGGTTGGTATCCTGAATTTTGCCGATCGCCCCGGCGAGCGCCCGGGGCGCCACCATCGCCCCGATCCGCCAGGCCGCGAATCCGTACGCCTTCGACAGGGAAAAAAGCGCAATGGTATGCGCTGCGGCATTCGGTCCGCTGCCGGGCGAATAGTGACCGGCGCCGTCATAGACAAAGTATTCATACGCTTCGTCACTGATGTGCCAGAGCCCGCGCGCCCGACAGAGTTCATTCACCGCGCGCAACGTCGCCATGGGATAGACCGCACCGGTGGGGTTGTTGGGCGAGATGGTCACCACCGCCCGGGTGTGCGGCGTAATCGCCGCCGCCACATCATCCAGCGACAGCTGCCAATCGTCGCCTGTCGGCACCGCCACCGTGCGGCAGCCGGCCATCGTCACCGCCATTTCATAATTGAAATAGTACGGCGCCGGCATGATGATCTCATCGCCGGGGTCAGCCACCGCCAGCAGGGCAGTGAGAAAGCCCATATTGGCCCCGGCGGTCACCGTCACGCACCGGTCATCGCCGATCACCATCCCGTTATCACGCGCCAGCTTGTCATGCCAGGCCGCGATCAGTTCCGGATCGCCGGTGACCGGGCCATAGCGATGTTCGTCAGGCACATCGCCGTATGCCCGCGCCGCCGCGAGCGCCGCCGGCGGCGGACCGTAGGCCACCACGCCCTGCCCGAGCGAAATGGCACCGGGCGTCGCGCGCAGCCACGCTGCGATCAGCGGGATGACCGGCGACTGCACCGCCTGCAGGCGGCGCGATTCCCGCAGCGACGGACCGCTCATCCGCCTGTCACGCTGGACGCGAACGCGCGCGCCGTTTCCGTTACTTTGCCGGTGAGCTGCATGCGGGCATCGTACCACCGGTCGGCGCCGACGGTCAATCCGCTTTACCCGCCCGCACAAGTGTGGTATCGTCCCCACCGGGAGGCAACGGCATGACCGAATCAGCGGCGGCACACGCACCCGAGCAGGAGCTCTCCGACGAGGAACTGGCCGGCGTCGTCGGGGGCATCACCCCGGTCAGCGGCATCGCCGCGGGCAGCCAGGGGTGGTGGCAGCCGTACTATCGTTCGTCCGCCGCCAGCCAGCCGCAGCATGCGCCGCGTTCCGCCCCGCGCGAAGAAGCCCCGCGCCAGGAATCGCCCGTCGCCTTCGGCCGCCGCGTCATCGACGTCCGCGTCTGATGCAGCCGGCGCTCTCCCCCGCGCGCGGATTCGCCTGCGCGCTGGCAGCCATGTTGATCTGGAGCACCACTGCCATACAGGTCAAGCTGTTGGGGATGGCGGCGGCCAATCTCACCGCGCTCGCCGCCCTGCTGGCCGCGATCAGTATCGGGTTGTGGCTGCTGGTCACCCGGCAGTTTGCCCTGCTGCATGTCCCCGCGCGCGACTGGAAGTTCCTGCTCATCTTCGGCATCGGCGCCGCGCTCAACTCGCTGACCTATTTTCTCGCCTTCGCCAATACCAGCACCGCCAACACCCTGATCTCGCATTACACCGCGCCGGTCATGGTCCTGCTGCTGGCGCCCGCCTTCATCCGTGAAAGGGTCTCGTGGTTTGCGCTGCTGCCGCTGGCGCTGGCGCTGTGGGGGATGTGGCTGATCACCGGCGGCGGGGCGGTCGGCGGCCGCGATCTCGCCGGCATCGGCTACGGCGTTGTCTCCGCCTTCGCCTATGCCGTGGTGATGCTCGCCGGGCGGCGGATCCCCGCCACCCTGCACCCCATGGCGATCATGTTCTGGCAATCGGTTATCGTCGGGGCCTGCACGCTCCCCCTGCTGGAAACGCCCGTCACCTTCGCCCCCGAGGTCTGGTTCTTCCTGCTGACCTTCCCCGTCTGCAACGTCGCGCTCGCCGGCGTCCTCTTCTTCCGCTCGTTCGCCGCGCTCAAGGCGTTCACCGTCTCCATCCTCGGCTATGTCGAGCCGGTCGGCGCGCTGCTCATCGCCATCCCCGCGCTCGGCGAGCATCTCACTGCGCCCGTCATCAGCGGCGGGCTGCTGATCGTGCTTTCGGGGATACTGGTGATCTGGTACGAGAACCGGGCGGCAGCCGTGCCGGTCAGCGCCGGCTAATCCCGCATTTTCAGCCGCCGCGTCCTGCACGCACCGTTTCCGGACGCGGCGAGCCGCTCAGCACGAAGCATCCAGCCAGCCAGCACACCCTTTTTGTGACAATGCTCCGCGCATCCCGCCGCGCCATCCCGAACGGTATTCGCGTGTTGTCTCCTTTGCCCGGGCGCCACCCGCACCCCAGCGGCGCCGTCCCATCTCCGGAATCTTGCGTGATCAGTAGCGCGGCGCCTGATGCTGCTCGTAAACCGCGATATCATTCTCGCAATGCCGCTGGAAACCGGCATTCCCGTGCTGTTGCGCTTCGCGCTGGGCGGCAATTGCCTTGTCGAATTGGCCATTGGCGGCATACGCGCAGGCAAGCGTATCCAGCGCCCATTCCCAGTCCGGGGCCATGGCCACCGCCTTCTTGGCATAGACCAGCGCCAGTTGCGGATTGTAGAAGCGGTCGTCACTGCTCGTCGCCAGCAGCCAGGCGTATTTGTTAAGATACGCCTGCGCGCTGCCGCCGGGCAGCGGCACCGCCTGGCCTTGCTCCCAGCGGGGAATGATCTGCTCGAATTCACGCATTGCCGTTTCGCGTTCCCGGTTCATGCTTGCGTCGAAGGCATAGCGCATGTGGATTTCGTATTCGTCCGGATACTTTTCCGCCGCGGCCGCATATGCCGATCGCAATTCCTCCGCATACGCCCGACGTTGCGCGGTTCGCTTCTCCGTGCGGCGATTGCTGCTGTCATCCAGCTCGCGCTCCACCCTTTCCTCATGCCATTCGGGCAGCAGGACAAACAACTGGGAATTATTCTCCATCTTTCCCAGCGCTTCATCAACAATGGCGCGGCTCTCCTCCCATGACCCGCCCCATTTTGGAAAATGCGCATTCAGCAGAAACCGATACGCCTGGGTATGATACGGGTCTGCCGCCATCGCCCGGGCAAACCAGCCGCGTTCCGCATTCGTGCCCTGCCCCATCGCTAAAATGATCCCCGTCGCACCGACGTTGGGATCCGCCGGGCACCGGACATATGCCTGCTGCAGCTCCTGCTCCGCCAGCTCCAGTTGCCGGCGAAATCCCTGCCATCCGGAATCGGTTACTGTGCTCGCCCAGCCGCCGCCGCGCGCCGCCCAGGCCTGATTGATATGCCAGTTCCCCTGCAGCAGGTATGGCAAATGCGATTGCGGCAGCGCCTGTTTCCATTCGGCAAATGAATCCGCCGCTGCTTCGGGGGCATCGCCCAGCTGCTGGACCAGCAACGCCAGATTGTAGCGGGCATCGTAGTCCAGGCGGCGGGTCAGCTGCTCCTGATAATCCGCATCCAGCAGCGCATACGCCCCGGCGGCAAACTGCGCGCGCAGAACCTGCGCGTCGGCAATATGCAGTTCCCGGCCGCGATGCATCTCCGGCAGCGGCGGCGCATTGACCGGCAGGTCGGCTGCCGCGTCACGGGCCGACACCGTCATGCCGGCCCGGTCAATTGCCGTCTGCAGCCGGTTGAACGTCGGGACGAGCAATGCCGCAACCGCACCGCAGCCAATCAGCACCAGCAGCGCACACCCGCCCAGCCCGCAGATCAGCCAGCGTTGCCGCTGCTGGTCGCTGCCTGCCATTCCCGGTGCGCTTTCACTGGCATGCATTGTGGATTCTCCTGTTCATCGCATTGGCCGTCTGCCCAACCGCGGCAGCAGCCGCCCCACCCGCGCCTGATAGGCGCGATACTCGCCGCCAAACATGGCAGTTAATTTCTGCTCTTCGCGTCCGACTCGCGCATAAAACCACGCAAGCATCACCGCGGGGACCAGAACCAGCATGAACCAGTTGCGCAGAACCAGCGCGGCCCCGGGCACCGTCAGGAATATGAACGAGGCATACATCGGGTTGCGCGACCAGGCAAACGGTCCGGCGGTGGCCAGGGTTTCCTGCTGTACGGCGCGGATCATCTGGCGCGCCGCAAGCGCATTCAGCGCCAATCCCGCGCCGATCATGAGCGTGCCGGCAACTGCCGGCATTACTGCAAGCACCGGCGGGAAGCCATGCCCGTACGCGGCCTCCAGTCCGACGGCTGCCGCCATCCCCGCCAGCGTCACCGCCGCAAGTCCGCCCCCGATCCCGAAGTAATCGCGCATGGGGTCGGCAACCGTCACCCTTCCCGGATCATTTCCCAGGCATTGATCGCCACCCACAGAAAGAAAATGGCCGTCAGCACCAGATAATCCAGCATTGGCCAGAAAAACCACGCCAACGGCTTGTCGTACCCTTTGCCATCGCTCAGTATCAGACAGGCAAGCGACCATCCGGCAAAGTTGCCCAGCAGAAAAAACACCAGCAATACGTGAATGACTTTGCGCCGGTTATATATGACGAACAATGCCCCAATCACCACCGGCAGCAACAGCCATATTGCTCCGCTGGCAAGAAATCCCGGATGGTCGATCATTTGCGCCGCGTCTATTCCGCGCACCTGCAGTGCCCCGGCCACCGCAACAACCGCGCACGGCAGCCACGGCAGCAACCGGCACATCACACCGTATACAGCACCTGCACATGACTGCCCGGCCTGCAGGCGACGGATCATGCCGGCAGGCGCTTCACCGCGACCAGATAGGAACCCCAACGCGGGTGATGGAAGCAGAAATTCCCACCCAGCCGGGCGACCAGTGCATTGAGGTCGTGGCCCCGACGATCGCGCAGCCAGCGATACAGCCGGTAATACGGCCGCGCCCAGAGCGGATAACGGACAGCACCGGGAAAATCGGGCGCGAAATACGGCACCTGGCAACCGACGCCGTGCACCATGAAACCGCGGGCGCGCAGGTGCTCGATGGTCCAGATGCTGCGATGCCATTCATGGGGATTGGCGTCGCCCGCGCGTTTCTCCGGATACTGCGGGGTGGTGATGATGACGCTTCGGCGCGCGACGCGCTGCGCTTCGCGCAGCAGCTGTTCGCCTTCATCGCCGGTCAGGTGTTCGATCAGTTCCGAGGCCAGGACCACGGCAAACGACCGGTCGGCAAACGGCAGGCGAAAGGCGTCGCCCTGCGCCAGACCGTGGTATTCGTCGCGCCCGCGCAGCCGCGCCAGGTTCGGCCGGTGCCGGTCAAGCCCGACCACCAGCGCCGGCGCCATGCGCTCCGTGGCGCGATGATGCGCGGTATCGAACCAGCAGGCCTTGCACAGGGTGCCCCACTTGCCGAACCCGCAGCCGAGATCGAGCACCCGGTCGCCGTCGATGAGCCCGAGCACCACCGGGTCGAGCGCGGCCGGGCTGGAAGACATCTACTTCTTTGCCTGCTTCGCCCAGGTGTCCTTCAGCGTCACCGTGCGGTTGAACACCGGCTTGCCCGGGACGCTTTCCTGATCGCAGACAAAATAACCCTGGCGCAGGAACTGGAACTGCTCGCCCGCCGCGGCCCCGGCCAGCGCCGGTTCAACCATCGCCATCACCGTTTCCAGCGACTTCGGGTTCAGGTGATCCTTGTAGTCGCCCGGCGCCCCGTCGAGGTCGGCCACGGTGAACAGGTTGTCGTACAGCCGCACCTCGGCCGGCACCGCATCCTGCACCGCCACCCAGTGCAGCGTCCCGCGCACCTTGCGCCCGTCGGCGGTCCCGCCGCCGCGCGAATCCGGGTCATAGGTGCAGCGCAGTTCGACCACCGCGCCCGCCGCATCCTTCACCGCTGCGCGCACGGTGACATAATACGCGTACTTGAGGCGCACTTCTTTACCCGGGGCCAGCCGGAACCAGCCCTTGGCCGGATTCTCGCTGTAATCGTCCGCCTCAACATATACCTCGCGGGCAAAGCGCACCGGCCGCGTTCCCGCGTTCGGATCTTCGGGGTTGTTCTCCGCCGCGAATTCCTCGACCTGCCCTTCCGGGTAGTTCTCGATCACCATTTTCAGCGGGCGCAGCACCGCCAGCATGCGCCGTGCGGACTTGTTCAGGTTTTCGCGCACACAGAATTCCAGCAGCGACAGGTCCACCAGACTGTTCGCCTTGGCCACGCCGATCCGGTCGCAGAACTCGCGGATCGCCGCCGGCGGATAGCCGCGCCGGCGCAAACCCGACAGCGTCGGCAGGCGCGGGTCATCCCAGCCGCTGACCAGCTGCTGCGTCACCAGTTCCAGCAGCTTGCGCTTGCTCATCACGGTATAGGTCAGGTTGAGCCGGGCAAATTCGATCTGCCGCGGCCGGTGCTCCGTCCCCAGCACCTCGAGGAACCAGTTGTAGAGCGGCCGGTGGTCCTCAAACTCGAGCGTGCAGACGGAGTGGGTGATCCCCTCGAGCATATCCGACAGGGCATGCGCGAAGTCGTACATCGGGTAGATGCACCAGGCATCGCCGGTGCGGTGATGGTGGGCGCGGCGGATGCGGTAGATCACCGGGTCGCGCATATTGATGTTCGGCGAGCCCATGTCGATCTTCGCCCGCAGGGTCAGCTTCCCGTCGGGGAATTCACCCGCGCGCATGCGCGCAAACAGGTCGAGATTCTCCGCCACGCTGCGGGTGCGCCCCGGGCTCGGTGTGCCCGGCTCCTTGAGCGTGCCGCGATGGGCGCGCATTTCCTCCTCATTCAGCTCGCACACATACGCGCGCTCCCGTTCGATCAGCTGCACGGCAAACGCGTAGATCTTCTCGTAGTAGTCGGACGCGTAATAGAGGTGCCGGCCCCAGTCGAACCCCAGCCAGCGCACGTCGCGCTCGATGGAATCGGTGTATTCGGTGTCTTCCTTGACCGGGTTGGTGTCGTCGAACCGCAGATGGCAGCGGCCCCGATAGTCGCGCGCCAGCCCGAAATTCAGGCAGATGGACTTGGCGTGCCCGATATGCAGATAGCCGTTCGGCTCCGGCGGGAACCGGGTCACAATCTCCGCATGCTTGCCCGCCGCCAGCTCCGCGTCAATGATTTCGCGAATGAAGTTTGAAGGTTTGTCCACAGCTTCCGTCATGATTGTCCCCTGCGGCCCCGCCGCACCCGGTTTTTCCTGTCTGCTGCGCCATCCTATCACCGTCGGGCACAAGCGTCAACCGCCGGCCGGATTGGCCGTCCGCCACGCCGCCAGCGCCGCCGGGAACGGGGCCAGCGCCCGGTCGAGAATCCCCAGGGTGGCGGCGATCGCCATGCCGTAGTTGGTGATCGGCACCCCCGCCGCACGGCAGCGCAGGATGCGGGTCAGCATTTCGCGGCGGTTCCACATGCAGGCGCCGCAGTTGATGACGAGTCGCACCCCCGCAAGGTCGTCGGGAAAATCGCGCCCGGCCACAACGGTGATGGCCAGTTCGCCGCCGGCATGCCGGCGCAGCCAGGCGGGGAGCTTGACCCGCCCGATATCCTCGCCGATGGGATGATGCGTGCAGGCCTCGGCAATCAGCACCCGGTCGCCCGGCCGCAGCGTGTCGAGTGCCCGCGCCCCGCGCGCCAGTTCCGCCAGATCGCCCTTTTGCCGCGCCATGAGAATGGAGAACGACGTCAGCGGCACCGCCGCCGGCGTATCCGCCGCCACCCGGGCGAACGCCTGCGAATCAGTGACCACCAGCGCGGGCGGCTGCCGCAGTCCGGCAAGGGCGGCCCGCACCCCGTCATCCTGCACCACCAGGCACCAGGCATGCGCGTCCAGCACATCGCGCACCGCCTGCTGCTGCGGCAGGATAATGCGCCCCTTGGGCGCCTCCTTATCGACGGGGATGACCAGCACCACGCCGGCGCCGGCGGGAACCAGATCGGCCAGCAGCGACGGCGGCGGCAGCGCCGACTCCGGCACCGCCAGCACCAGCGCAGCGCGCAGCTCGTCAATCCCCGCATTGCGGTCGGCGCTCACCTGCGCCAGCGGCACCGCCGCGGCGCGCAGCCGCGCCAGCAGTGCCGCCGGCGGCGCACCCAGATCGGTCTTGTTGAACACCACCACCAGCGGCAGCTTCCGGCCGCGCAGTTCGGCCAGCAATTCCTCCTCGTACTCACTCCACGCGCCTGCGGCCACCACCAGCAGGCCAAGATCGGTGCGGTCAAGGATCATCCGGGTCTTGGCGATGCGCTGCCCGCCCAGCGCGCCGGTATCATCAACCCCGGCGGTGTCGATAAACATCACCGGCCCGAGCGGCTGCAGCTCCATCGGCTTCTCCACCGGGTCGGTGGTCGTCCCCGCCACCGGCGAAACGATGGCGACCGGCTGGCGGGTCAGGGCATTGAGCAGGGACGATTTCCCCGCATTGCGCCGGCCGAAAATGCCGATATGCAGATGCAGCCCGCGCGGGGCGAGCTGGCTCATGCGCACTGCACCTCCGGCGAGAACACGAACCGGCAGGGCGAACCGTCGGCGCACAGCCGGCATCCCGCCGGGGGGATCCCGGCGGCACAGCCGAATTCACGGGCGAAGGTCGGCAGCTCGATGGCGCAGATGACCCCGCCGATCCGTTCCGCCAGATGCCCGCGCTGCGACTTGACGATCAGGTCATGCCAGGGACAGCGCGTCAAGGTCAGCGCGAGCCGGCCGTCTTCCCGCGCCAGCGCGAACTCGTACCGGTCGATGGTCAGCTTTGCCGTCAGCGCGCGCGCCAGCCCGTCGCCATCGGCGGACAGCCCCAGCTGCTCGCGCAACAGCCGCGCCTGGATCTTGGGCAGGATCCGCCAGACATCGGCATCCAGCGCCAGTGCGGTGTCGAAGCCGCAGCGCTCCTCGGTCTTGACGAACCACAACCCGTCAAGCCGGGTATAACTGCGGTACAGATACTCCTCAAGCTGTTTCGCGGTCAATCCGCTGGAATGGTTCATGCGCGGATAATAGCTTGCGCTCCGGCCGGCGTAAAGTACACCAGGCAGCCGCGGCAGCGTTCGTTCCGCCGGCCGCGCACCGCCGGTTACCCCGGAGCGTCCGCCCGTCCGCTCAGTTCCGCAATGCGTGCGACCGTCAGGATTACTTCCGCGCGCGTATGCTCCTTGCAGGGGTATGGCCGCATCGCCGGACGGTGGTTGCTCCCCCGCGCGCGCGTATGCTACACTGACCCTGCCGGAACACAATTGCCGCCGGCAATCATGGGGCGAAGTGAACGCGGTATGTGGGCACTCAAAGACCGGACCATCATTCTCCTGCAAAGCCTGGCCGTCACCTTCACGGCCCTGCTGCTCATTATGGGCCTGGTGCGGTTCTGGCAGCAGGACGCCGACGATTTCACCAACAGCGAATACTTCCGCCAGTCGCGCGAACTGGAGGCGCAAACCGTCAACGATCCGCTCAATGTCGGTTCAGCGCTGCGCCTGGGCAATTTTTACTACAAGCTGGCGAAATCCGAGGAAAACTGGCTCAACAACGACATCACCACCGAATATGAGGTGGTGTATTACATCGATCAGATCGACAAATGGAAGCAGCTCGGCTATGACGTCAGCGCCTACGCCAACGAGCTGCAGCACGGCGTCATCAACGCCGCCCTGCGCGAGAGTTTCCAGCAGCAGCAGATGCAGGTCTGCAGCGACGCCTACGACCGCGCCCTGAAGTACTACTGCCTCGCCCGCGCCATCGACCCCGAATGCCTCAGCAGCGCGGACAAATACTCGCTCGGCGTCATCTACCTGAAAAAGGGCGACGCCTACGCGGCCATGGCGGAAGCGTATATCCGCGCCGCCTACGACGAGGACTATCGCGTGCCGGAAGTGGCGACCTGCCTCGGCAACATCGCCTACCAGCGCAAGGACCTTGATAATGCCGTCAAGTGGTACCAGCTCGCCCTGGAGGGGAATAAGGACGATCTGGTGGTCAATTTCAACCTGGCGCTCGCGCTGCTGGACATGAAGGAATACCAGCAGGCCGCCACCCGTTTCCAGCACATCCTGACGCGCGATGCGATCAAGGACGGCTACTACCGCGGCATGCTGGCGCACATCCACCTGTACCTCGGCCAGATCGCCCTGACGGAAAACCGGCTCACCGACGCCGCCCGCAGCTTTGCCCAGGCGGCCGAGGTGCAGCCGACGCTGGTCGAGGCGCATTATTACCTCGGGGTGGCCAGCGACCGGCTGCACCAGACCGACAGTGCGCGCGCGGCGTACACCCGCGCGCTGGAACAGCAGCCGGACAACCAGAAAATCATCGACGCCCTGAAGAAGCTCGGCGCCTAAGGAGCATGGCATGGCCAATCTGTTCCGCTTTTTTTCCGGCCTGTTTTCCAACGATATGGGCATGGATCTCGGCACCGCCAACACCCTCATCTATGTGCGCGGGCAGGGCATCGTCCTCGCCGAGCCGTCGGTGGTGGCCGTCAGCAAGAGCGACGGCCAGATCATCGCCGTCGGGGCGGAAGCCAAGCGCATGCTCGGCCGCACCCCGGCGAACATCAGCGCCATCCGTCCGCTCAAGGACGGCGTCATTGCCGACTTCACCATCACCCAGCAGATGATCCGCTACTTCATCGGCAAAGTCCACAACCGCCGCACCCTGGTCGCCCCGCGCATCGTCATCGGGGTGCCGTCAGGCATCACCGAAGTCGAGAAGCGCGCGGTCGAGGACTCCGCACGGGTGGCGGGCGCGCGCGAGGTCGCAGTGATTGAGGAACCGCTCGCCGCGGCGCTGGGCGCCAATCTGCCGGTGCACGAGCCCGCGGGCAACATGATCGTCGACATCGGCGGCGGCACCACGGAAGTGGCGATCATCTCGCTCGGCGACAAGGTGATCAGCCATTCGCTGCGCATCGCCGGCGACGAACTGGACGAGGCGATCATCGCCTTCGTCAAGAAGCAGCACAACGTGATGATCGGCGAGCGCACGGCGGAAGAGGTCAAATTCGCGCTCGGCTCGGCCTTCGACGACGGGCACAACGCGACCATGAGCATCAAGGGGCGCGACCTGCTGACCGGCCTGCCGCGCACGCTGGACCTGACCACCGCGGAAGTGCGCGAAGCGCTGACCGAAACGATCATGAGCATCGTCAATGTGATCAAGGCCACGCTGGAGAGCACCCCGCCCGAACTGTCCGCGGACATCATGGAGCGCGGCATCATCCTCGCCGGCGGCGGGGCGCTGCTGCGCGGGCTCGACAAGCTGATCAGCGTCGAAACCGGACTGCCGGTCCACCAGCCCGAGGACCCGCTCACCTGCGTTGTGCTCGGCACCGCCAAGCAGGTCGAGCATCTCTGGTACCGCCAGCCCTGACCGGCGTGCCGGCATGAACCATTCCGCCCCATTCCGTGACTACGCCTGGCTCGGCCTGTTCATCGCCGTGACCCTGGCCCTGCTGCTGCTGTCGCCTGATGCCGCGGCCGTGCGCCGGCATGCGCATGACGCCGCCGCCCCGCTGCTGGCCATTCCCCGCGCCGCCGGCACGCTGATCGGCACCGGCGGACGCGGCTGGCAGCGCTGGCAGGCCGACCGTCAGGCACTGGCCGCGGCGCAGGCCGAATGCGGGCAGCTGCGCCGCCGCCTTGCCGCGCTGGAACTGCGGGCGCCCGCGCCGGCAGCGGACGCCGGCATTGCACTGCCTGCCGCCCAGGTGATCGGCGCCGAGGCGCAGCCGTGGCCTTCCGCCCTGGTCATCGACCGCGGCGCCGCCGACGGGGTGGTCGCCATGCAGGGGGTGGCCGCCTGGCACGACAACCGGCTGGTCTGTATCGGCCGCATCGGGGCGGTCTATCACCGCACCGCCCTGCTTATTCCCCTGAACCATCCCGCCTGCAAACTCCCCGCCCGGCTGGACCGCGGCCCGCGCGGCCTGATCCTCTCTGGCGCCGCCGACGCCGGGTGCCGCCTGGAGTATGCGCGCCCGGAAATCACCCTCGCCGCCGGCGACTCCATCGTTACCGCCGGCGACGGGAATCTGCTGCCGCCCGACCTGCCGCTCGGCCGCATCAGCGCGATTGCGCCGCGCAGCGGCCCGTTCCAAAGCGTCACGGTCATCCCATACTGCGATCCCTACACCGTCGAGCAGGTCTATCTGCTGCCGGCACCCGGCGGGCAATCGTGATGCGCACGCTCCGTCCGCTGTCCGGCTGGGCGCTGCTCCTGTTCCTGCAGGTGGCGGTGCTGCCGGGCATCGGCGGCGGACGCTGGTGTCCCGATCTGCTGCTGCTCGCCACCGTCATCACCGCCCTGCGCCGCGGGCGCATGGCCGGCCAGAGTGCCGGGTTCGCCTGCGGCCTCGTCCAGGGCCTTTTCTCCGGCGCGCCGTTCGGAGCGCAGGCGCTGCTGTTCACCCTGACGGGTTTCGCCGCCGGCTCCGCGCGGCATCTGATCTGGTATCGCCATCCGCTGGCGCCGGCGCTCTTTACCCTGCCCGCCGCCATCATCCTGCCGCCGGCACTGCTGCTCATCAGCCGGCTGGCCGGCCAGCCGACTGCCGCCCTGCCCGATTGGGCGGCCGTGCCGGCCACCATCGCCTTCGCCCTGCTGGCCGCGCTCCTCCCCTGGCCCGCCACGCCTGACCGCCGCTGACCGGCATGGCCGCCCCGTTCACCGCTTTCGATCGCCGCCGCGCGCTGCTCGTGCACAGCGGCCTGGCGGCCGGCGCCCTGCTCATTCTGGCGGCGACTGCCGCCCTGCAGATCAGCCAGCGCGACTTTTACCGCCTGCAGGCCGACCAGAACCGCATCGCCGCCGAACTGGTGCCGGCGCGGCGCGGCAGCATCTACGACCGTCATGGTCATCTGCTCGCCCGCGACCGCACCTGTTTGAATGCCTGCCTGCTCCCCACCCAGGTCAGCACCGCCACGCTGCCTGCGCTCCTCGCTGAACTTGAAAGATTGACGGGCGTGCCGCGCGCCCGCCTGGCCGAACGTGCGCAGCGCGCCGCGCGCCGCTTCGGACCCTTCGCGCCCCAGCCGCTGCTTACCGATATTGATCCGGGTCAGCTGGCGCGCCTGGCCGCACTCGGCAGCGAACTGCCGGGCATCGCCATTACCGCCGCCTACCGGCGGGAATACCCGCAGGGGGAAAGTGCCGCGCATGTGCTGGGCTATCTCAATGAAATCAACCGGCGGGAATATGCGCAGCTCGGCGAGCGCGGCTACCGCCTGGGCGACCTGATCGGACGCAGCGGCGTCGAAGAATCGGCGGAGCCGCTGCTGCGCGGCAGCGCCGGGCTCAACTGGCTGGAAGTCGATGCGCGCCAGCATCCCGTGCGGGTGCTGACCGAACCCGCGCCCCAGCCGGCGGCTGCCGGCGCCGACATTTACCTTACCCTCGACTGGCGGCTGCAGCGCGCCGCCGAGGCGGCCTTCCCCGCCGGCAGGAACGGCGGCGTGGTTGCCTTCGACCCGCGTGACGGCGCCGTGCGCGTGCTGGTCAGCCGGCCCGCGTACGATCCCAACGTTTTCATCGCCGGCGACGCGGAGCGGATCACCGCCTATCAGGGCGGCGCCGGGCATGCCATGCTCAACCGCGCCATCGCCGGCCAGTATCCCGCCGGCTCAACCTTCAAAATCATCGATGCGCTTGCCGCACTGGCCGATCCCCGCTTTTCACCCGGCACCCGCTTTGCCTGCGGCGGCGCCCTGGCGCTCGGCAGCACCGTCTTCCATTGCTGGAACCGCGGCGGGCACGGGTCCCTGGCCATGGTCGACGCCATCCGCCAGTCGTGCAACGTCTATTTCTACCAGCTGGGCATCAAGCTGGGGCCCGACCCGATTGCCGCCATGGCCCGCCAGCTCGGGCTCGGCGCGCCCACCGGCATCAGCCTTGCCGGCGAAGCCGCCGGGCTCGTTCCCGACCGCGCCTGGAAGGCGCGCCAGCGCGGACTCGACCCGGAATGGAAAAGCGGCGATTCCGCCAATTTCGCCATCGGACAGGGCGCGCTGCAGGTGACCCCGCTGCAGATGGCGATGGCCTTCTCCGCCGTGGCCAACGGCGGCGATATCCTCCGCCCGCAGCTGGTCGAACGCGCCGTCACCCCGGACGGCACGGTCACGCACACCCTGACCCCGGACCGCCTGCGGCATATTCCCTTTTCCGATACCGCGCTCGCCACCGTGCGCGCCGGCCTGCAGCAAGCCATCATCGCCGGCACCGGCCGGCAGGCGGCAACGTTCGCCAGCGGCGAATCGCTCGAGCATCTGCCGGCGGGCAAGACCGGCACTGCGCAGGTCGGCGACCTGAACGGCAACGGGCGCATCGATGACAGCGAGCAATCGCATGCCTGGTTCGTCGCCTATTGGCCGGTCGTCGATCCGCAGCTGGTCATTGCCGTCTTCGTCGAGCATGGCGGCTACGGCGGCGCGGTCGCCGCGCCGGTTGCCCGCCAGGTCTTCGCCGTGCTCGACCGCCCGGGAGCCGACGGTGGCTGAGTCCGACCGCGTCCTCTTCGCCGCCACCCTGATCCTGGTCGGCATCGGGCTGCTCTGCCTGGCGGGCAGCGCCCATACCAACGAGGCCTATTTCAGCTACTGCAGCCGCCAGCTGCTCTGGGGACTGGCCGGCCTCGCGCTCATGCTGGCCGTCAGCCGCCTGGATTACGCCGTCTGGCAGCGCCTGGTCTGGCCCCTGTACGGCGGCACCCTGGCTGCGCTGCTCGCCACCACCCTGTTCGGCGCAACCATCCGCGGCTCAACCAGCTGGATTTCCCTCGGCTGGTTCAACGTGCAGACCTCGGAGTTCGCCAAGGTCGCGCTGGCGCTCGCCCTGGCGCATGCGGTCTGCCGCCGCGCCGACACGGAGTGGAGCGGTGATTATGATCGTGTGGTCATCCGCCGGCTCGGCGCGGTGCTGGCGCTCGGGCTGCCGCCGCTGCTGCTCATCATTCTGCAGTCGGACCTCGGCACCGCTCTGACCCTGCTCCCCATGCTGCTCCTCGCGCTGCTGTTCGGCGGGCTGCCGCTCGGCCTGCTGGCGCTCGGGCTCGGCACCGGCCTGCTGACCGTAATCCTCATCGTCATCCAGCTGCTGGCCCGTTGGTCGCCCGCCGGGCATAACCATGCCGTATTCATCACCCGTTTGCTTACCGAACGCGAGCTTGCCCTGCCGCTCTTCGCCCTGCTGGCCGTCGCCGCGCTGGCCGCGGGCTATGTGGGCAGCGCGTTCACCGCCGCGCCGGGGGGCGGCGCCCGCCGGCCGCAGCTGCTGCGCTCACTCCTCCTGCTGCTGGTGCTGATCGTGCTGGCGGCCCAGCTGAGCGGCATCTGCATCAGCCGGCTCAAGCCCTATCAGCAGCAGCGCCTGATCTCATTCATCGATCCGCACGCCCAGCCGCTGCAGGGCGGGTACAATGTGCTGCAGGCCAAAATCGCCATCGGTGCGGGCGGCCTGTGGGGGCGCGGCTTCGGCAACGGCACGCAGCACCGGCTGGGGTTCCTGCCCGAAGCGCACACCGATTTTATCTTCGCCATCTGGGCCGAGGAATGGGGGCTGGCCGGCGTGGTCCTGCTCCTCGCCGCCTACGGCCTGCTCGCCCGCTGCACCTGGCGCATCGCCGCGCAAAGCCGCGACCGCTGGTGCGCGGCCTTTACCCTGATCTATTCCGGCGGCCTGTACCTGCAGGCGCTGTTCAACCTGGGCATGAATCTCGGCCTGCTGCCCATCATGGGCGTGCCGCTGCCGCTGGTCAGCTACGGCGGCTCGTCGCTGGTCAGCACCCTGTTCGGCCTGGGAATCATTCTCGCCATCTGGCGGCATCGGCTGGCGTTTCGTGGAGGAATATCATGACCGCTTCCGATCGCCTGCTGCGCACGGTGCGCCAGCCGGGCCGTTACACCGGCGGGGAGTTCAACCTGCCCGCCACCGCCTCACCATCCGTGGTGCTGGCGTTTCCCGATCTGTATGAAATCGGCATGTCGCATTTCGGCACGCAGATCCTGTACTGGGAATGCGTCGGGCAGGGGATTGCCGTCGACCGCGCCTACCTCCCCGCACCCGACCTGGCCGACGGGCTGCGGACGACGGGTGAACCCCTCGCCACGCTCGCCGCGCGCGTGCCGCTGCGCGACGTTCCCCTGCTCGGCATCACCGTCCAGCATGAACTGGCGGTCACCGCGGTGCTCGAACTCCTCGACCTGGGCGGCATTCCGCTCGCTGCCGCTGACCGCGGCGACCGCGCGCCGCTGGTCATTGCCGGCGGGCCGGGCATCGCCAATCCCCTGCCGCTCGCGCCGTTCATCGATGCCTTCGTCCCCGGCGACGGCGAGGGCTTCTTCGCCGAATGCCGCGACGCGGGGGTGCTCGATCCGGCCCGGCCGCGGGCCGACCGGCGGCGCGCACTGGCGGCGCTCCCCGGCGTCTGGGTCCCGGGCCTGACCCCAGGCCCGGTGCGCGCCCGGCAGGTGGCCGACCTCGAAGCCGCGCCGCATCCGCACACCATGCTCGTCCCGAATTTCCGCATCGTGCAGGAACGCGCGGTGGTCGAACTGGCGCGCGGCTGCCCCAACCGGTGCCGCTTCTGCCAGGCCCGCGTGCTCTACGCGCCGTGGCGGCGACGCGCGCCGGAGACCGTGCGCGCCCTGGCGCGCGAGCTGACCGCCGCCACCGGGTTCGACCGCCTCTCGCTGCTCACCCTCAACGCCGCCGCCTATCCCGATTTCAACAGCCTGCTGCGCGGCCTGCACGACGATCTGGCGCCGCTGCACTGCTCGGTCATGCTCCCGTCGCAGCATGTCGCCACGCTCGATCCCGCCATCCTGCCGCTGCTCGCCAGCGGACGCAAGGGCGGGCTGACGCTCGCCCCGGAAGCGGCCACCGAGCGGCTGCGCCGCGTGATCGGCAAGCAGCTCAGCGACCAGCAGCTGATCGATCTCTGCCAGGCCGCCGCCGAGCATTTCCGGCAGCCGGTCGACGCCGTCGA
>CAZFBR010000007.1:0-31470 GCA_964517215.1 uncultured bacterium | reverse complement strand
CGCAGCGGGCCTGCAGCGGGTCAATATCAGCTGCGACACCCTGCGCCCGGCGACCTTCCGGAAGCTGACCGGGGCTGATGCGCATGCCGCGCTGCTGGCGGGGATCGACGCGGCGCTGGCGGCCGGTCTGACCCCGGTGCGGCTGAATGCGGTCATTCTGCGCGGGATCAACGACGACGAACCGGCGGCGCTGGCGGCCTTTGCCCGGGAGCGGGGTTGCGTCTTGCGGTTCATCGAGCAGATGCCGGTGCCCGGCGCAGATTTCATTCCGGTGCCCGGCGACGAAATCCGCGCGCAGCTGGCGGCGGCGGGGCTGGCCCTGGCGCCGGAACCGCCGGACGGCGGCATCGCGGTCTGGTACCGCAGCGGCGGGCAGCGGCTCGGGTTCATCAGCGCGCACCGGCATGACAGTTGTCAGACCTGCTCGCGGCTGCGGCTGAGTTTCGACGGGCGTTTGCGGCCGTGCCTCTATTCGCCCGAGGAAATCGACCTCAAACCGGCCTTGCGCGCCGGCGCGGATCTCCGGCCGCTGCTGCTCGCGGCAGTGGCACGCAAACCGCGGCAGGGCGTGACGGCGGCGGATGCCGTGCTGGTGCGGCCGATGCTGAAAACGGGAGGCTGAGATGGAAGAAACGATCCGGGGCGACTTCACCCATCTGCACGACGGTCATGCGCATATGGTCGAGGTGGGCGCCAAGCCGGTCACCGCACGCAGCGCCACCGCGCAGGCGGTGGTGCAGCTGCAGCCGGCGACGCTGGCCAGAATCAACGCCGGCGCCATGGTCAAGGGCAATGTACTGGAAACGGCGCGCCTCGCGGGGATCCAGGCCGCCAAGCGCACCGCCGACCTCATTCCGCTGTGCCATCCGCTGGCACTGACCGGGGTGACGGTTGAATTCAACACCGCCGCCGCCACGGACCGGATCACGATCACGGCGACGGCGCGGGCGGTGGACCGCACGGGGGTGGAGATGGAGGCGCTGACGGCGGCGAGTGTGGCGGCCCTGACGGTATACGACATGTGCAAGGCGGTTGAACGCGGCATCAGGATCAGCGACATCTGCCTGCTGGAAAAGAGCGGCGGCCGGTCGGGCGAATACCGGCTGCCGGAAGCCCGGTGAGTACGCAGCTCTGGCAGCCCGGTGTGGTGGCGGCGGTATGCGTCGCCGACCGGGTCGGGCAGCCCAAGCAGGCGGTGGCGGCAATCGAGCTGCGCGCGGAGCACGGCGCGGTTGGTGATGCGCACGCAGGGAGCGCGCGGCAGGTGTCGCTGCTCGATGCGGCGGCCGTGCGCGCATTTGCCGCGGCCAATCCGGCGGTGCCGTTGCCGCCCGGCGCATTCGGTGAGAACCTGCTGGTGGACGGGATCGACTGGGAGCAGTTGCCGGTCGGCACAACGGTGCAGATCGGCGCGGCCCGGCTGGCGATCACGCAGTTCGGCAAGGAATGTCATCACGGGTGTGTGATCCGAGAAACGGCGGGGGACTGCATCATGCCGCGCCGGGGTCTGTTTCTGAAGGTGCTCGCCGGCGGCATGGTCCGGCCGGGCGACCCGGTTCATGCGCCCTGCCACAACTATCCGCTGGCGCTGCTGACGGTGAGCGACCGCTGCAGCCGCGGCGAGAGCGGCGATGCGAGCGGTGACCGGCTGGCGGAACTGCTCCGGCCGCTGGGCCCGCTGGTGGCGCGGGGGGTGGTGCCCGACGAAACCGACCGCATCGCCGGCATGCTGCGCGACTGGTGTGACGCGGCGGCAGCGCCGGCACTGGTGGTGACGACGGGGGGAACGGGGCTGTCGCCGCGCGATGTGACGCCGGAGGCGACACGAATGGTGCTGGAGCGCGAGGCGCCGGGGCTGATGGAGTACGCGCGGGCGGCGGGCGCCGCGCACACGGCCGCGGCATATCTGAGCCGCGGCGTGGCGGGCACGCGCGGGCGGACGCTGCTGGTCAATCTGCCGGGAAGCGTGCGCGGGTCGGAACAGTCGCTGGCGGCGCTGCTGCCGCTCCTGCCGCATGCGCTGGCCACGCTGCGCGGGCAGGTGCGCGACTGCGGGCGCGGCGGCTGCGGCACGGGCAAGGGATGCTGCCGGTGAGCGCGCGCGAACGGGTGGCGTGGTGGTCGCTGGAGCGCTGGATGCGCGGCGGCGACAGTGCGCCGAGCAAGGTCAAGCGCATCAACAATCCGGGCGAAGCGATGCTCAAGGTGTTCTTTGCCGCCTGCGCCCTGCTGGTGCTGCTGGGGCTGGCGGCGCTGGCTGTGCACCTGCTGACCTACGAGCCGGAATTCAAGCCGCTGAACATGGAAGAGACCGGTGACTGACGCACGGTTCGAGCTGGTGGCGCCGTTCACGCCCGCGGGGGACCAGGGCGCGGCCATCGACGAGCTGGTGCGCAATATCCGCGCCGGCAAGCGGCGGCAGACGCTGCTCGGCATCACCGGGTCGGGCAAGACCTATGCCATCGCCTCGGTCATCGCCGCGCTGAATGTGCCGACCCTGATCATCTCGCACAACAAGACGCTGGCGGCGCAGCTGTTCGCGGAATTCAAGGCGTTCTTCCCGCGCAATGCGGTGGAATATTTCGTCAGCTATTACGATTACTACCAGCCCGAGGCGTATATTCCCTCGTCCGACACCTACATCGAAAAGGATGCGGACATCAACGAGGAAATCGAGCGGCTGCGCCTGGCGGCGACCAGTGCGCTGGCGATCCGCCGCGACGTGGTGATTGTCGCCAGCGTCTCGTGCATTTACGGGCTGGGCTCGCCGCAGGAATACCTCAAGGGCGCGGTGCCGCTGCAGGCCGGGCAGGAACTGGTCATGGACGACCTGCTGCGCGCGCTGGTGCGGGTCAATTACGCCCGCAACCAGCTGGCATTCGAGCGCGGCACCTTCCGCGTGCGCGGCGACACGGTGGACATCTTTCCGGCCTACGGGCTGGACGGGATCCGGGTCGAGTTTTTCGGCGACAGTATCGAGCGGCTGGCGTATATCCATGCGGTGACCGGCCAGATTATCCGTCCGCTCGACCAGATCATGGTCTTTCCCGCGGTGCATTACGTCGCCAGCGACGAGGCAATCGCCCGGGCGCAGGGCTCCATCCGTACGGAGCTGGCGGCGCGGCTGGCGGAACTGCGGCGCACGGGCAAGGAACTGTATGCGCAGCGGCTGGAGGAGCGGGTCGAGCATGATTTGGAAATGATCCGCGAAATGAACTACTGCAACGGCATCGAGAACTATTCGCGGCATTTTGACGGGCGGGCGCCCGGCCAGCCGCCGTATACGCTGCTGGAGCATTTCCCGCCGGGATTCCTGACCATCATCGACGAATCGCATGTGACGCTGAGCCAGATCCATGCCATGCATGCGGGGGACCGCTCGCGCAAGGAATCGCTGGTCAATTACGGGTTCCGTCTGCCGTCGGCGCTGGACAACCGGCCGCTGACCTTTGCCGAATGGAACGCGCGGATCGGCGATACCATCTTCGTGTCGGCAACGCCGGCGGCGTGGGAGCGGGAGCAGAGCGCGGCGGTGGTCGAGCAGGTGCTGCGCCCGACGGGACTGCTCGATCCGGAAATCGTTGTGCGGCCGGTCACGGGCGAGGTCGACGACCTGGTGGGTGAGATCCGCACGCTCGCGGCGAAGGGCGAACGCACCCTGGCGCTGACCCTGACCAAGAAGATGGCGGAGGACCTGTCGGCGTACCTGGGCGAGCTGGGCATCCGTGCGGCCTGGCTGCACGCCGAGGTGACGACGCTCGAACGCATCGAGATCCTGAAGAAACTGCGCCGCGGCGATGTGGATGTGCTGGTCGGGATCAACCTGCTGCGCGAGGGGCTGGACCTGCCGGAAGTGTCGCTGGTGGCCATTCTCGATGCGGACCAGGAGGGGTTCCTGCGCTCGACCACCTCGCTGCTGCAGATGGCGGGACGCGCGGCGCGCAACGTCAACGGCCGGGTGATTCTGTACGCCGACCGGGTGACGGATTCGATCCGCACCACCATCGACACCACCACGCGCCGCCGGGCCATGCAGGAGGCGCACAACCGGAAATACGGGATCACGCCGCAGACGATCCGCAAGAACGTCGCCGCGCTGGAACAGGTGCTGCCGTCGGGCGGCCAGCGGCAGGCGGGCGCGGCAACGGCCAAAGACCTCAAAAAGCTGGCGGAACTCGATCGCGACCGGCTCTATCTTGAAATGATCGGGGCGGCACAGGCGCTGGAATTCGAGCGGGCCGCGCAGCTGCGCGACCTGATTTTTGCGCTGGAGGCGGGTGAAGACCCCGCGGCAGTGGCCAAGGAGCTGCATGATGGAACTCCCCGACCGTGAGCTGATCACCGCCACGGTGGCACGGGCGCTGGCGGAAGACCGTGCGACCGAGGACATTACCGCGCAGCTGACCGTGGCGGGGCATACCGGCGCGGCAAATTTTGTGGCGCGGCGTGACGGGGTGATCTGCGGCCTCCCCTGCGTGGCGGAGGTGTACCGGCAGCTGGGCGGGGTGACCCTGACGCCGTGCGTTGCGGACGGCGACCGGGTAAGCGCCGGCACCGTGCTGGCCGCCGCGCGCGGCGACCTGGTGGCGCTGCTGGCCGGCGAGCGCACGGCGCTCAACTTTCTGACGCACCTGTCGGGCATTGCCACGCTGACCGCGCAGTTTGTCGCGGCGGTGCAGGGAACCGCAGCGGGCATCTACGACACGCGCAAGACGATTCCGGGCCTGCGGCAGCTGGCCAAGTACGCGGTGCGCTGCGGCGGCGGGCGCAACCACCGGATGGACCTGGCGGCCTTGGCCCTGGTCAAGGACAACCATGCCGCGGCGTGCGGTTCTCCCGCGGCGGCAGCGGCGGCGGTCAAGCCGCGCCTGGCGCCGGGCGTGCTGCTGCAGGTTGAAATCGACGCGCTGGCCGATCTTGAACCGGTGATTGCCGCCGGAGCGGATCTGGTGCTGCTTGACAACATGACGCCGGCGCAGGTGCGCGCGGCGGTGGCCGCAGCGCGCGGGCGGGTGGAACTGGAAGTGTCGGGCGGGGTGAACCTCGCCACGGTCCGCGCCTATGCCGCGGCCGGAGCGCAGCGCATTTCGATCGGGGCGCTGACCCACTCCGCGCCGCAGCTCGATTGCGCACTCGACTTCGCATGAACGCGACGCCGGTGCTGGTGGCCGAGCATCCGGGCCGCATGGTCGGGGCCCGTCTCTGGCGGATTGCGTCGTGCGATTCGACCAATGCCCTGATGCAGCGCGAACGGGACGTGTTCCGGCCGGGTGACGCGGTGCGGGCGGAGGTCCAGACCGCGGGGCGCGGCCGCTGCGGCCGCGCGTGGTTCACGGCGCCAGGTGCGCTGGCCTGCACGCTGCTGGTGACAGCGCACGGCGACCAGCCGGCGCGGATGCCGATGCTGATGGGACTGGGCCTGATCCGCTGGCTGGCGACGCACCGGGTGGTTGCGCAGCTCAAATGGCCGAACGATGTCTATTGGGCGGGACGCAAACTGGCGGGCATCCTCAGCGAAGGGGAAGCGGCGGGTGCGGCGTGGCGGGTGCGGGTGGGGATCGGGCTGAATGTGCGGGTGGCGGCGGACGAGTTCCCGCCGGCAGTCAGGCCGCTGGCGACCTCGCTGGCGGCGGCGGGCTTGGCGCTCGCGCCGGAAGCGGCGCTGGCGGAGCTGCTGCCGGTGCTCGATGCGGTATGGCGCGAGGATCGCGCCGGCGGCTGGCCGGCACTGCGGGCGGAGGCCGAGCGGCACCTGCTGTGGCGCGGCGGCCGCGTCAGGGTGACCATGGGCGACCGGACGCTGACGGGCACCGTGGGCGGCCTGGCGGCGAACGGCGGGCTGTGCGTGGACAACGAAACGATCATGGCGGGCGATGTGACACCGCTGACGGAGAATGTGGCGTGAAGATGCTGGCAATCGACATTGGCAATACCAACATGGTGCTGGGCCTGTTCGACGGCGACCGGCTGGCGGCGCACTGGCGGATCAGTTCGCAGCCGCTGCGCACGGGCGATGAACTGGCGGTGATCCTGGCCGGATTGCTGCGCGGGGCGGCGGAGAGCATTGACGATGCCGTGATCGGCAGCGTGGTGCCGCAGCTCACGGGCGCCATGGCTGCGGCGGTGCGGACGGTGTGCGGGCGCGAGGCGCTGGTGATTCACAGCAAACTGCAGCTGCCGGTGACGATCGCCTATGAGCATCCGGAACAGGTCGGTCCCGACCGCATCGCCAACGCATTTGCCGCCCGCGAACTGTACGGCGTGCCGGCGGTGGTGATCGATTTCGGCACGGCGACGACCTTTGAGGTGCTCGACGGCGACGGGCGCTTCCTGGGCGGGGCGATCCTCCCGGGCATGCGGGTGTCGCTGGAAGGGTTGTTCAAACGGGCGGCGCTGCTGGCCAGCACGGACATCTACAAACCGGAGCATGCGATCGGGCGGAACACCGCCGACTGCCTGCGCAGCGGCGCGTATCACGGCACGGTCGGGAGCATTCGCGAAATCCTCGCGCAGATTAACCGCGAGATGGGCGGCGAGCTCAACGTGATTGCCACCGGCGGGCTGTATCGCCTGCTGGAGGGGGCCAACCTGTTCACCATTGTCGACCAGAACCTGACGCTGAAGGGCCTGCGCCTGCTGGCGCTGCGCCTGCGGCAGCACCCGTGATCATCGGTATCGGCTGTGATTTCGCCGACGACACGCGGCTGGCGGAAATCATGGCGCGGCGGGAGGATTCGTTTCTGCAGCGGGTCTTCACCCCGGCGGAGCAGGCGTACTGCTCGGCCCGGGCGGTGAACGCGCCGCATTACGCCGCGCGGTTCGCCGCCAAGGAGGCGCTGTTCAAGGCGCTGGGCACGGGGTGGGCGCAGGGGGTGTCGTGGCTGGATGCGGAGGTGAGCAACCTGCCGTCGGGCGAGCCGCAGCTCACGCTGCGCGGCGCGGCGGCGGAAATCCTGGCGCGGAAACTGGCGCCCGGCACGAAGGCGAAGATTCACCTGTCGCTGTCGCATGCCGGTGACATGTCAATGGCCATGGTGGTGCTGGAACAATGCGCGTCCTGCTGATCAATCCCCCGTCGGGGCTGTATATCCGCGAGGACCGCTGTCAGGTTCCGGTGGAGGGGCTGTCGGCGACGGCGGTGCGCCCGCCCCTCGACCTGGCCTATCTCGCCGCGGTGGCGCGGGAAAAGGGCGCGATCGCGACTATTCGCGATTATCCAGCCGCCGGTGCGGATTGGGATGCATATGCGCGCGACCTTGCCGACATCAAGCCGTCGGTGCTGGTGGTGAGCGTGACCACGCCAACGCTGGCGGGCGACATGGACGCGGTGGCGCGCGCGAAGGCGGCGGGGGTGGCGCTGACCATTGCCAAGGGCGCGCATTTCCTGACCGAGGCGGCAAAGGTGTTGGCGGACAATCCGGCGCTGGACATTGCCATTGTCGGCGAGTATGAGGAATCCTTTGCGGACATCATTACGGGCATGCCGCTGCCGGAAATCGCGGGCATTGCCTGGCGCGAGAACGGCGCGGTGCGGGTCAATCCCATGCGCGGCTTCATTGCCGATCTCAATGCCCTGCCCTTTCCCGCGCGCGACCTCTTGGACAACGATCTCTACCGCCGCCCGGACACGGGCGAGCGGCAGACCACCATCCAGACCAACCGCGGCTGTCCGTCGAATTGCATCTACTGCCTCGCCGCGCCGGTTTCGGGCAGACAATTGCGCCTGCGCAGCCCGGAAAATATCGTGGCGGAACTGCGCGAATGTGTTGAACAGCACGGCATCCGCAACTTCTTTTTCCGTGCGGACACCTTCACCATCAACAAGCCGTGGGTGATGGCGGTCTGCTCGGCCATCGCCGGGTCGGGACTCGATATCGCCTGGGTATGCAACAGCCGCGTCGACACGCTCGATGAGGCGCGGCTGAATATGATGAAGAAGGCGGGGTGCTGGCTCGTCTCGCTCGGCATTGAAGCGGGCACCGAGGCGGGCCTGCAGCAGATCCGCAAGGGAACGACGCTGGCGCAGGCGCGTGCGGCGGTGCAGCTCTGCCGGCGGATCGGGATCAAGACCTTTTGCTTCTACATGGTCGGCCTGCCGTGGGACGACGAGGCCAGTATTGCCGCAACAGCGGCCTTCGCGCGCGAGCTCGACAGCGACTTTGCGGAATTCCACATCGCGGTGCCGTTCCCGGGGACGGACCTGCTCGACATTGTGCAGCGCGAGCAGCTGTGGCAGCCGGGCGCGGACGGGAAATACGACCATGCTCATCCGGCCATCCGCACCCGGCATCTGTCGGCGGCGCGGGTGGAACAGCTGCGCCGCCGCGCGCTGCTGCGCTTCTACCTGCGGCCGCGGTATATCGTCCGGACCCTGCGGCATGCCGGCCCGGCGCAATTTTCCAACTATGTGAAATTCGGCTGCGCCACGCTCAAGCGGCTGCTCCTGCCCGACTGATGGACAGCGCGCCCGCAGGAAGCCATTCCCGCGCAAGCGGGATGCCGGTTTGTTGTTCTGAAGGCACATCGCCGGCGAAACAGCTTGCCCGCCGGGCGGCGATAGGATTGCTGCTTGCGGCAATCGCGCTCTGGTTGTTCTCCGGCCAGGGCGGCCTGGCGCACCCTGTCCAACTGACCGCGCGAATGATGGTCATTGCTGCCGCAATTATGGTTGCAGTTTCATGCGGTTTTCGACTCTCAAACGCGCAGGCCATTATTCTGCTGCTCATGTTTCTTTGGGGTGGCCTGAGTACGTCTGTGGTGCAGGCAACCAACAGCTATCTTTCCGGACAGGAATGGAGCACGTGGCTGACTGCGGCACTGGCAGCAACGGCAACACTTTCCGTGTTTTCCGCCCGGTATGTGCAGCTGGGATGGCTGATGCTGGCGGGGATACTGGTTGTGACTGCGGTGCCGGAATTGCTGCGTAATGTGTTCGCGTTCGGGTGGAACGGCCTGGGAATCAATCTTACCGGTTTGCCGGGCAATTCGAACGTGCTGGGAGTCCTGCTGGCAGCATGCTTTCCGGCAGTAGCAGCATCCATCACAGATGCACGCGACCGCCGGTATGGATTGTTGGTGCTGCCCCTGCTGCTGACGGGGCTGTTGTTGACGTTTTCGCGCAATGCATGGTTGACCACCTTGGCTGGTTTTACGGTATGGTGGTTTCTGGCGTTTCGCGGGCAGCGGGTGAAATTGCTGGCAGTGCTGACGGTCGGCCTGCTGGTGCTGCTTGCCATTCCCGCCAGCCGCGCGCGGCTTCACGCGTTCATTGATCCACAGCATCCGAGCAATGCTGAACGTGCGGATTTGTGGCGTGCGGCAATTACCCTGGTCATGATTGATGAGGGTGAGGAGATTTGCGACGGTACTCCGGATTACCTCTGGTGGGGATTCGGGCCCGGACAAATGGGATTTCTCTACCCGATGGTTGCCTCGCTGGATAAATGGCAACTGCACTCACACAATGTTTTCAGTGAGTGGCTGGTGGGGGGCGGAGTACCATTGCTGGAACTGGGCGTCTGTTTTATCCTCAGCGGTGTATGGCGGAGCGGCGCATGGAGAGCGGCGGATGACGGGGCGATACGTGCGGCACAGATGCTCGTGGTGCTGCTGGCCAACCAGTTCGATTACCTGCTGTGGATTCCGCTTACAGCGTATGTATTTTTCCTGGTGTTTCTGCGGCGTGCAGAACAATCGCTGCCGCTGCTGACGGTTTCTGGCCTCGGCGTGTTGTTGTGTATTGCAGGGCTGCACTTCGCCGCGAATGTTTGGATAAGCGGCGCCATTTTCGGGCTGGCGCTGGTCGTTTGCAGGCTGCGCCGAATCCTGTTGTGTATCGCCGGGGTAGTGTTGATTGTTGTCGTGGGGATTGTCCCGCTGGCCGCTTACACGGCATACGCGACAGGCGTGCGGCTGGCCGCGACCGGTCAATGGCGGCTGGCAGCGCAGAAATTCAGCCGCGCGGTCAGCAGGGATGGAACCCATCCCGTGTACCGCTACTATGCGATGCTGGCCAAGTGGCGCGGTTTTGGGAATAAGCCGGATTTTGATGACTGGCGGCATATTACCGACCTGCACGACCCGTACATGAGGTATCAGTTTCAATTGCTGCGTGGTGACACCTGCGCGATGAATTACCTGTCACGGAGGGCGCCATTCGATGATCCGCAGCAGATGATCATCGGCGGGGTGGAGTTTCCGCAGGTGCCGCTGGTGCCGTGTTCGCCGTCGGAACAGCTGTCGGACTGGCGGGACCGGCCGGAGGGCAGCCTGCTGAACTGCGCGCGCAACTGGTCGGACAGCTGGCCGGCGGCGGCGCAGGAAGCTTTTCGGTTGGCGCTGCGCAAAGATGTGCGGTCGTCGCCGACCTACCGGTACTATGCGGAGTTCCTGCAGGCGCGGCAGCGCTGGCGGGAAATCATTGACGAGCTGACGCCGGCGCTGGCGGTGGGCGGCAAACGGCCGGAGGACACCGCCATCATTTGCGCGGCGCTGGCGGCGGCGCACGCGGCGCTGGGCGACGGCGCGCAGGCGGCGCAGCTGCAGCGGGCGGCGCAGCGGGCGCGCGACAACATGGTGACGCGGCATGCGCAGGTGATTCGCATGATGTTCCATATCCCGACGTTGCCGCGCGAAGGGTTCAATGATAACTGATCCGGCGTCCGTTGCCGCGAACGCATCCGCTGCGGCAGGCGGTATGGCAGATTGCGCGACGGGCGGTACGGCAAAATCCATCACGGTGGTTATTCTGTCACACAACCGCTGCGCTGACCTGCGCGAAACCCTGGCACGGTATCGCAATGCGCCGGACTGGCTGGAAATCATTGTGGTGGACAATGCCTCGACGGACGGCAGTGCGGACATGGTGCGCAGCGAATTTCCGCGGGTGCGGCTGATCGCCAATGTGGAGAATCGCGGGACGGGCGGGCGCAACCAGGGTATAGCGGCCGCGCAGGCGCCGGTGGTGGTGACGCTGGATGATGATTCGGGCATTGCCGCGGGGTTGTTGCCGGACATTGCCGGTTACTTTTCTGCGCATGCGCAGGTGGCGGCGGTCGGTCTGCGCGTGCTGCTGGCAGACGGCAGCGAGGAACCGTGGTTCGTCTGGCTGCGCCGTGGCGACGAAGAGCACGGCTACCGGTCGCCCGCCCTGATGACCTGCGGCGCCGCGTTCCGCAGAGATGCCGTGCTGGCGGTCGGCGGGTTCTGGGAACCGTATCAGGTGTATGTCGAGGAGCGCGATTTGTGCACGCGCCTGATTGCGGCCGGACATGAGGTGCGGTATGTGCCGCGCTGGACGGCAGTCCACCGGCGGTCGCCGCGGGTGCGCAGTGACGCCCGCTTTGTCTTTATGGTGACGCGCAACACGGTGTGGTATATCCTGCGCAATTTCTCCTGGCCGGTCGCGGCGGGCAAACTGCTGCGCTGGCTGGCGCGGTCGTGCGGTCTCGCCTGGCGCAGCGGTGAACTGGAAGCATGGCTGCGCGGCTGGTATGCGGGGGTGGCCGGCTGCGGTCCGGCGCTCGCCACCCGGCAGCCGGTGTCCCGCGCGCAGCGGGCGGCGGTTGATGGCCATTTTCCGGCATAACCCGTTCCGGTGAAATGCGATTGACAGGTTTCGGCGGCAGGTGTATACTACATTTGTATCAGCGGGGGATGACATATGGTCACGGACGACAAGCGCGAATTGTCTCTGGATGAGTGCGTGCGCCAGCAGGTCGAACTGGAAAAGACCATGCAGGAACGCTTTACGCGCCACTATGCCTACCTGTCTGTCGATGTGGTCGAATCAACCAAATTGAAAATGGGGGTTGCCGAGGCCGACCTGCTCTATACCTTTGGTGAATACCATTCGTTTGTGGCGCGGGTGACCGCCAACTGCAGCGGCAAGGTGATTTCCACCTCGGGCGACGGGATCATGGCGGAGTTTGCCTCTGAGCAGGCGGGAATCAATGCGGCCATTGAGATCCTCGACGGCCTGCCGGAATTTAACCGGGCGCGGAACTGCCTGGGCAAGCCGCTGGTGTTGCGCCTTGGACTGAATGCGGGCAAGGTGCTGGTTGACGACAAGAACCGCGACAACAAAATTTTCTCCACGGCCATCGACATTGCCGGCCATTTGCAGAAATTGGGCAAGCCGGGGCAGTTGCTGATTTCCGATGTGGTGTACGCCAAGGCGGAGAATCAGGATGATTTCGCAGAATATCCCGGCAATTTTCCGGTCAGGGTGTACAAATACAAGCACTCGCTCGACACGGCGGAGTCGCAGGCGGTCAAGCTCGAGGTGCGGCTGGTGATCGATCCGATCAAGGGCAAACCGGTGGCCGAGCTCAAGGCCGGCGACCGCATTTTTGTCTATTTTGCCAACCGGAACGAGAGCAATCGAAAATATCTGGAAGTGCTGGGTGTCGGCGGCGGGCGCAATCAGTCGCTGGAGGCGAATGTCGTGTCGGTAAAGCGCAATGAGGCGGGTGCCTACCGGATTGAGGTGCAGTTCCGGCCCGACCTGTTCGGGGTGGACAGCGTCGGCACCAACCAGCGCATCCGCCATGTGCGGCCGGATGCGGACGTGCCGGCGGCGCCGGCCGGTTTCTGGGAGAAGATGATGGCTTTTTTCCGCTCGCTGCTGGGCAGTGGCGGCAAATGACGCGGCAAGGGGGATGGACATGCTGGGCAAACTGGGAGTAATCGCACCGCAACAGACGTTCGTCGGCAATATGGCGCAGTACCAGAGTAAATCAGGCTCGGCTTCGCTGGAGCAGGCGACGCCGAATCCGAATCCGGCGGGCAATTCGGCAATTGCCGACCAGGCCCTGCCGAGCAGGCTGAATCTGGGATTGGGCGAGCAGGTCGACATTTCGGCATAACGACAACGCGCAGTATCAGGGTGACAAGGTATGCCGAATCCGGTGTTGCTGGCGGTAGTTCAGGGCGTGTTTCGTGTGGCGCACCGGTTCGACGCGCGCTGCCAGACCTTCCACCCGGAACGGATCAAGCGTATTCTGGTGGTCACCACCACCGCCATCGGTGACACACTGCTGTCGACGCCGGCGATCCGGCAGATCCGCCGGCGCTGGCCGCAGGCGCATATTGCCGCCATGGTCAGTCCGGCGGCGGAGCAGGTGTTGCGGCACAATCCCCATCTGGACGAACTGATCATACATCCGGGCAAGGTCACCGTGCGCTACCTGTGGCATCTGCCCGGCATGCTGCGTCGGCTGCGGCAGCAATTTGACCTGGCGGTCATCCTGCATGCCAATGACCCTGACATTGTGCCGCTGATGTATAGCAGTGGCATCCCGCACCGCTACGGCTGGGCGGAAAGCAAGCTGGCGTTTTTGCTGACGGTGCCGGTCCCGACGCGTCAGGCCGGCCTGCACGGCCTGACGGAAAAGATCCGCAATCTCGCGGCGCTGGGCATCACCAGCGATGATGAACAGATGGAAATGGCGATTACCGACGAGGAACGGTCGGCGACCCGGCAGTTTCTCGCCGCGGCCGGGGTGCGCGGGCCGTATCTCTGCCTGCACCCGTTTGGCAGCCGCCGCTCGCGCTGGTGGGGCACGGCGGCGGAATGGTCGGTACTGGCCCGGGCGGTGCGCGAACGCTGGGGCTGGCCGCTGATTCTGGTCGGGACCGCGCCGGAAAAACTGGCGCGGGTGGCGGCGGACGGCGGACTGATATCGGCGGTCAACCGGCTGCGCCTGCGGGAAAGCGCAGCGCTGCTGGGCGGCGCGCGCGCGGCGATTACCACCGACAGCGGACCGCTGCATTTGGCGCAGGCATTGGCGGTGCCGACGCTGGGACTGTTCGGCGCCTCGCTCCCGGAAATCACCGGCCCGCGCCGGAACGATGCCCTGGTGCTGCGCGGGTCGGTCACCTGCGCCCCCTGCAGCCGGAATCATTGTGCGGAACAGGAATGCATGCGGCAGCTGACGCCGGACAAGGTGCTGACGGCGCTGGCTGCGCTGCTGCAGCAGACGGCCGCGGCGTGAACATGCTGTCGGTCTGCCTGCCGGCGCATAATGAGGCCCGCGCCTTGCCGGCGACGCTGCGCGCCCTGCTGACGGCGCTGGCGCCGCCCCACTGGCCGGCCGACCGCCCGGTGGAAATTCTGCTGGCGGCCAATGCCTGCACTGATGACACCGCGGCGGTGTTTGCGGCAACCCTGACGGCGGCCGGCCGGATCACGCCCGGCAGCGACGGTGCCGCTGACCGGATCATTACCGTGCCGGCCGCGGGCAAATGGCGTGCCTGGAACGCGCTGACGGCGGGCGCGCGCGGCGACGTGCTGCTGTTTTGTGACGCCGATATCATCGTGGACCCGGCGGCGCCGGCGCAGCTGGTGCGCGTGCTGGCTGATGACCCGGCGGCGGCGGCGGCGGCGGGGATCCTGCGGGCGCCGGTGCGGTCGTCCGACTCCGCATTGTACCGGCGGCTGGCGGTGAAGATGACGGAATTTGCGACCAAACCGGTGCCGTTTATCAACGGTCCGCTGTATGCGGTGCGGCGGGCCATGCTGCCGGGGAACATGCCGGACGATACGATTAACGATGACCTGTGGCTGGGTGTGACGCTGGGCGCGGCACGGATCCGGCGGGTGCCGGCGGCGTTCGGCTGGCAGCGTCCCCCCGCCGTCTGGGGTGAATATTACCGCCGCGAGGTGCGGATGCGCACCGGCGACCGGCAGGCGCACGCCCGGCAGCCGGAAGCATATGCGGCCTATCGCCGCGCGACCGCTGATCCGCGCGACAAGCGCGCGCGGGCGGCGGCGCTGTCGGCGGCGGAGCGGATGACAAAGCGCCGGCTGTTCTGGGCGGGCTGGCTGCAGCATGCGATTGATCGCGCTGCCGACCGCGCGGCGGGCCGGTTGGCGGCGCGCGCGGCATGGCGGGAGTGCGCCTGGGCCACGGCACCGTCGAGCAAAGCGGCCGCGGCGGTGCCCGAATGATCCGCGTGTTGCCGCTGCTGGCCTGGCTGATCCTGCTGGTGGCGGGCTGCGGCGGGTGCGAAGCGCCGCCGGCGCCGGCAACCGGCGAGGCCACCGCCGTTGCTGCGGATGACGCCGGCATGATCAGCGACACCAGTGCGGGCGGGGTGGCCTTTGTGTCGGATGCGCAGGGCGAGGCCTGGTCGGGCGGCGGTGACGGTGAAGTGCAGGTGGCGCCGGGCACCAAACTGGTGGCCAGGGTCACGCTGCGTACGGGTCGCGGCACCATGGACCTGTTCTTCCCTGAGTGCGGGGTGGCGCGCCTGCTGGCGGGGACCACCGTGGTGCTCAGCTGGGAGACGGGCGAACCGGTGCTGACCATGCAGGCGGGCATGATCGGGGTGCAGGCGGGCGGCAGCGGGCGCGGCGGTGTGACGGTGGCGGGCGGCTCCACCCGGATGACCTTGCGCGCGGGCACGGCGGCGATGCGGCTGACCGGCGAGGCGTGCGAGGTGGCGGTGGCTGACGGGGACGTGCGGGTGCAGACGGACGAACGCCCGTTGTTTGTTAATCGCGGAGAAATGCTGCTGGTGATTCCCGGCGGCGAGCGGCCCGCGGTGCAGCCGCAGGACGCGGCCTGGCCGGCGCGGTTTGCGGAATTGCGCGGCATCATGCATGCCGACGAATTTGCCGGCACCCTTCGTTCGCTGCTGACCGATGCCGCGGAGACCAGTGTGGTGCCGGTGCGGCTGGAACTGGCGCGCGGGTATCTGCATGTGCGGCGGTTGTCGTCGCAGGGCGCGGCCCTGGCCGGTTCGTGCCGCGTCTACGACGCGGCCCACGAGCGCGATGTGTTCGGCACGACGCTGGATTTTCCCGGGGACATGCCGTTGCGCCTGCCGGCAGGCACATACTGCGTTGAACTCGCTTACACCGACATCCGCTATCCCGCCAAACGCGACGTGGTGATCGGCGATAACGGCACCACGGAAGTGCTGTTCACCGGGTTTGGCCGCCTGGAATTGCAGCGGGCGCTGACCGCCGAGCTGCCGCTGTTTTTCCGGATTTATGATGCTGCAGGTGAGGAAGTGACCCGCGCCTCGCTGGAACTGCCGCCGGGTGGCGGGGCGGTGGAACTGCTGCCGGGCAGCTATCGGATCAGTTTTGTTTTTGCCGACCGGACGATTCCGGGTTTTGACAACGTAACCATCACCGCGCGGCAGACCACCACCCTGGCAGTGCGGCAGTAGGCAGTACGGGAAATTGTGTAGCGGAGCGACAGGAGAAATACCAATGGATTATTCGATACGGGAGTGCGGAAGTGTGGCGATTATCGACGTCGCCGGCGATCTCGACAAGAGCGCGACTGATGTGCTGGAATTTGCCCTGACATCGCTGGCGGTCCGGGGGAAAAACCGGGTGGTACTCAATCTGGCCAACGTTGATTTCATCTGCAGCACCTCGTTGGGCATGGTCGGGCGTTTTTACCGCCGGCTGCAGCGTGCGGGCGGGGCCCTGGTGCTGCTGCAGCCGACGGACAATGTCCGGCGGGTCATAACCATTACCCGCCTGTGCGAGCTAATCCGCATTGTTGATACCGAGTCGCAGGCAGTGGCTGAAGCCGGCGGGAACGGCTGAGGGTACGGCAATGCCTGTATTTACCTACACCATCGATTCGGATTATGATGCGATCGAAAATCTTCTGGTGCGGCTGGCGCAGGAAACCTGGTACCATGACGTGACCATCTGGCTGCCGGTGTTTGAGCTGCGGTTGTGCCTGTACGAAGCGCTGGTCAATGCCCATTGCCATGGCAACGCCGAAGAGCGCAGCCGGAAAATCATACTGACGGTCGAACAGGATGTTGCCCAGGTGGCCTGTACGATCGTGGATGAAGGGCCGGGATTTGATGTTCGGGCATGGCAGGAGCCTGCGGCGCAGAAACTGCTGGCGGGTTCGGGACGGGGATTGCTGTTGATCAAGACCTACATGGATGAGGTGGTATTCAACGAGCGCGGCAACAGCGTGACGATGCGCAAACGCAAGCCGCTGCGGTTTGCGCCGGTGCAGCGCCCGCGGGTGCTGGTGGTTGATGATGAGGAGGCCATCCGCAAATTGCTCATGATTTATCTGCGGCGGGAGCCCTATGAGGTGCTTGCCGCCGGGAATGCAGAATCGGCGGTGGCGTTGCTGGCGCAACAGTCCTTTTCTGCGGTGATCACCGACATTCGCATGCCGGGCATGAACGGGTTGGAGTTGCTCGACCACGTGCGCAACCTGGATGCGTCATTGCCGGTGGTGCTGATGACCGGATTGGCGACGATCGATACCGCGATTGATGCGGTCAATCACGGGGCGTTTGCGTATCTGCACAAACCGATGAATGTAAACGAGCTGCGGGCTACGCTGCACAATGCCCTGGAATGGAACCGCATGGTGCGTGAAAACCATGCCTTGTTCCGCGAACTGGAAAACACCAACAGCTGCCTGCGCCAGGTTGGGCAGCTGCTGAATGAGGTTGGAGATCTGGCACAGCTCACCCAATTGCTGCTGGAACAATTGCGGGTGGCTGCCGGTGCGGCGTCGGGATTACTGCTCCTGCAGGGCGAAGGTCAGCTGGAATTGTGTGCCGCGGACGGCATTGCGCGTGAGGTTGGTGATGGGGTACTGGCGAAGGGTCTGTTTTCGCAGGCGGACGGGTCCTCTTTTCTGTCGCGGGTTGTTCGGGAACGCTCCCCCTATCTGGTCGTCAATCAACCGTTGCTGGGGCAGTTCGAGGCGCTGATTCAGGGCCAGGGTCTGGCTGACAGACTGCTGGCAGGACCGGCGGCACCGTTGCTGCTGAAGTTGCATGCGGCGCTTCCGTTTGCTCTGCAGGCGGCAGTGTATGTGCCGCTGTGCGATCGGGACGAATTGCGCGGTGTGGTCATCCTCTTCAATCCGCTGTCGGTGAACTCCCAGCCGGAGTATATTACCGATCTTACCACCATCGCCAATTACGGGGTGCTGGCCATCGCGCGGGCGCAATTGTTCGCGTTAACCCTTGCCAAGGAGCGCATGGATCATGAGCTGATGTTGGCCGGGAAAATCCAGCGGCAGATTCTCCCGGCGGTGCCAACCGGAATTCCGGGTTTTGGTTTTTTTGCCGACTGCCTGCCGGCCTCGGTGATCGGCGGTGATTATTACGACTTTTTCCGGCTGTCGGGCCGGCCGGAGTTGCTGGGGTTGCTGCTAACCGATGTCCAGGGCAAGGGCATGCCGGCGGCGATCGTCATGGCGCAGCTTGCCGCTGCTGTACGCGCGTACAAGGACTTTATTGACAGTCCCGGACTGTTGATGGAGCGTCTGAACCGGTTTATGCTGGAGAGTTTTCCGGATATGCTGCAGCCGCTTTTTCTTGGATTCCTCGACTTGTCCCGGCAGCGGCTGTGGTATGTCAACGCCGGACACCAGTACCCGCTGCTGTACCGTGCCGCGACCAGTACGGTGGAACAGCTGACGGACAATGCCATGATCCTCGGCATGGATCCGGACGCGGGGTATCGCGAGCATTCCCTTGTGTTGCTGCCCGGCGATGTCCTGCTGCTCTATACGGACGGAGTGACGGATGCGCGCAATGCGCAGCGCCAGGAGTTGAATGGTGCCGACTTGACTAATATACTCAAGTGTAGTAATCTACTCACTGCGGAAGAGGTCGGGCGCGCGGTGTTGCGTGCGGTGCGGGTGTTTGCCGGCGATACCCCGCAGTTTGATGACATTACCGTGCTGGTGGTCAAGGCGCAATAAGGGAGTGGGCATGGAAACGACGACATGTGAACGTGACGGGGTGGTGCTGCTGACCCTGGCCGGCGAACTGAAAGCCAAGGAGGCGCAGGCGCTCAAGGAGCAGCTGCTGACGCTGCTGGGGGCCGGCAAACAGGCCGTGATCTTTGATTTGGGGCAGGTAAGTTTCATGAGCAGTGCCGGACTGGGGTTGATCGGGGTGACCCACAAGAATCTGGCGGCGGCCGGCGGCCGGCTGGTGCTGATGCGGGTGCCGCCGAAACTGATGGAGATACTGACGATTGCCAAATTGCATGAAGTGCTGCATCTCGCCGTCACGGAGGATGCGGCGGTGGCGCTGGCGCGGGTGGACCATGCGTAAGTCCGGCGGCCGGATGGTGCGGCCGGCGCAGCGGCGGGACCCGGAGGTTGGGCGTGCGGCGGCGGTGCTCGGGAGGAGCGGGCGGTGAGCGAATACTCGTTTGACGAATCGCTGCGTGACTTTCTGGTTGAGGCTCGCGAGCATCTCGAATCGCTGAACCAGCACATGCTGGGGATCGAGGGCATGCTGACGGCGGGGATCGATCTGGAAACAATCAATACCATGTTCCGCAACGCCCATTCGCTGAAGGGGATGTCGGGAATGATGGGATTTGTGCGGGTCAATGAACTGACGCACAAAATGGAAAACATCCTTGATTTGGTGCGCAACCAGCAGCTGGCGCTGACGCCGGCGATTGTTGATGTGCTGTTCGCCGCGTTTGATGTGCTGGCGCAACTGCTGCGGGAAATCGGTGACGGCACGGGCGAGCAGAGTGACATCGCGGACGCCGTGGCGGCGATCGCCGGAGTGCTGGGCCGCGGGGCCGCCCCGACGGCGGCGCTGCCGCCGGCCGCGGATGAGCCGCAGCTGACGGTCAGCGACGGAATGCGGGCGGCGCTGTCGGTGACGGACGAAATTAATGCCGGCATTGCCCTGAACCGTGGCGACCGTGTCTTCGAGATGGCCATCCTGCTGGATCGTGATTGCCTTGCGGTGGGGCGCGCGCCGCTGCGGCTGTACCGGGACCTGCAGGGACTGGGTGAGATTCTGTTTCTTGAACCCCTGACTCAGTTTCCCGACCAGTTGAAGGATTTCATGCCGCAGACGTTTGATTTTGAAGTCCGCCTGCTGCTGGCGACTCGCGCGGATGAAGCGGCGGTGCGCGCGGTGATCGGCACGGCGGCCGGGATTGTGCCGGTGACTCTGGTGCTGCCGTCACGAATGGTCGGGCCGGCGGTGTCGCCGCCGGCAGTGGCGGCGGGGATGCCGGAACGGCCGGCAGCGCCGGTGATCAATCAGGAATATGTCAAGGTGTTCGTGGATGAATCGGGAGAGGATATCCTCAAGCTGAATGAGACGCTGGTCGCATTTGAACGCGACAAAACCGACCGGGAGATGATTCATGTGCTCTTCCGGCTGGCCCATCGGCTGAAAAGTTCGGCTGCCGCCATTGGCCTGAAGGATCTGGGTGACCTGCTGCACAATGGCGAGCATATCCTCGACCGGCTGCGCGGCGACCAGCTGGTGGCCACGGATCAGATGGTGTCACTGCTGCTGCAGATGGCGGACGTGGTGGCGGAGTCGATTTCGATTCTGCGCCAGGGCGGGGTGCCCGACATGGATACCCGTGCCCTGGCGGCACAATTGGCGGCAGCGGCAGCGGCGCCGGTTCCGGCAGCGCCGCCGGCAGCGGCATCGGGGGTGGCGGCGGCACCGGCGGCGGAACTGTCTGCCGGCGCCGACCGGCGGGCCGGCGAACGCCGGGCAGGCGACCTCAAGAAGCCGGCGGGCGAGACCATCCGGGTTGATGTCGAGCGCCTGGATGAACTGATGAACCTGACCGGCGAACTGGTAATCAATCGCGCGCGGATTTTCAATCTGATTCTGGTCCTGCGCTCCGTATTCGAGCGCACGGACATCGTGTTCGCGCTCGACGATGTGCTGTTCAAGCTGGAAAGCCTGCAGGGTGAGTTGCGCGCGAGCGGGGCGGAGCCGGCTGCGGCGCGGGTTGCGGCGATGCTGCAGGATGTGCACCGCGTTGACGGGCAGATCCGGGAATTGTTCAAAAACCGGCAGACCGTGGCGCATTTGCACGATGCGGCGCAGCAGCTGAACCGGCTGTCAACCAAGGTGCAGAACGGGGTGATGCAGGCGCGCATGCTGCCGATCGGACAGATCTTTCGCAAGTTTTCCCGCCTGGTGCGCGACCTGGCGCGGAGCAGCGGCAAGAAGATCCGGCTGGAGATCATCGGCGAGGACACCGAACTGGACAAGAGTGTGATTGACGAACTGAATGATCCGCTCACCCACATGTTGCGCAATTCCATCGATCACGGCATCGAGCCGCCGGCAGTGCGTGCGGCGGCGGGCAAGCCGGAGGAGGGGGTGGTCACGCTCAAGGCCTATCATGCCGGCAACCAGGTCTGCATCGAGATCTCCGACGATGGCAAGGGCGTTGATACGGCGGCGGTTGGGCGCAAGGCGCTGGAGCGGGGGCTGGTGACGGCGGCGGAACTGGCGGCGATGAGCGAGCGGGATATCGTCAAGATGATCTTCCTGCCGGGATTCAGCACGGCCCAGAAAATCACCGACATCTCGGGCCGGGGCGTGGGCATGGATGTGGTCAACCACCAGGTCATGAAGCTCAACGGTTCGGTGGAAATTGTCACGGCGGCGGGGCGGGGCTCGACCATGCAGATCAATTTGCCGCTGACCCTGGCCATTATCGAGGCCATGCTGTTCCGCGTCGGTGACGAGGTTTTTGCCCTGCCCATCGACAATGCGGCGGAGGTGATCAGCGTCAGCAGTGAGGAAATCTTCACTGTTGAGGGGCATGCCACCATCAAGCTGCGCGAACAGGCGCTGTCAGTGGTCAGCCTGCATGCGGTGATTGGCGCCGGTGTGCCGGTGGCGCCGGCCCGCCACCGCAGCATTCTGGTCATGGACGACGGCAGCCAGCGGGTGGGGGTGTTTATCAGCGGCATGCTGGGCAAGGAGGAAGTGGTCATCAAGCCGCTGTCGGACGAATTTAAGCGGGTGGAAGGGGTCAGCGGGGCAACCATCCTCGGGAATGGCACGGTGGCGCTGATCCTCGATGCGGCCGGCATTGTGCGGCGGGCCGTCGGGAAGCGGCAGGGCTGATCATGGCGACGGAACTGACCCCCCGCCAGCGTGTTTTTCTCAATGAAATATTCAGCGCGGCGGCTGCGGCGGTGTCGGACAAAATCTCGCGCTGGACCGGGCACTCTTTCACGGTGCAGTTCCTCGACATCGGGTATGCCCCGCTGTCAGGCATCGCCGAAGCGGCGGGCGGGTCCGACCTCTACAGCGTGGCAACCCTGCTGCCGGTGCAAAGCACGGTGCAGGGGTATGTGCTGTTTATCTTTCCGGAGTTATCTGCCCAGGTGTTCGTCGACCTGGTTTTCAACCGGACGATCGGCGAGTCGCAGGCGTGGGGCGAGGCGGAGCAATCGGTGATCATCGAAACGGGCAATATCCTCGGCTCGACATTCATGAACATTCTCGCCCGTGCCATCGGCAAACCCATTGCCACCTCGACGCCGCTCTTCCTTATTGATTATACCGGATCCATCATCCAGCAAGTGGTGATGGAGCATGCCCTGATGGGGGATGAGGCCATGCTGGCGCGCACGCGGTTCTCCAAGGACGACCTCGACTTCGAGGAATATTTCTTTTTCATTCCCGCCCCGGGCTTTCTGGCAGCCGTTGATGCCTGCCTGGACGCCCGGGAATCAGGAGCCGGGCGATGACCACGAAAATCATGTTGGTGGATGACGCGCTGATCATGCGCATGATGCTGCGGGATATCATCCGGCAGCTGGCGGATTGCACGATTGTCGCGGAGGCGGGCAAGCCGGAACTGGTTATGCCACTGTTTCGTGAGCAGCAGCCGGATATTGTCTGTCTTGATTTGACCCTCGACGACAGCCAGGTGCCTGCGGGGATCACCTTGCTGGCCGAAATCAAGCGGGCGAATCCGGCGGTCCGGGTGGCGATCATCTCAGCGCTTGAGCAGCAGGAGATCACCGACCAGGCGCTGGCGCTCGGAGCCAATGCCTATATCACCAAGCCATTCAACAGCGGCGAGGTGGCTGCCACGCTCCACCGACTTGCGGTAATGGCATAAACGGGAATGCGCACAACAACGATAATGACCGGTTGGTCAAGGAGGAAACGCAGATGAAGGTGCGGACGAAATTGCTGGGCGGGTTTATTCTGGTGGCGCTGCTGGCGATGATGGTCGGGGGCTATGGCTACCTGGGTTTGCGCGAGGCTGGTCAGAACGGGGCCAGCATGTTCACGAATGGGACGCTGCCCGTTGAGCACATGGGGAGGATCGCCCAGGCTTTCAACCGCATCCGGGTCAATTTGCGGGATGCGGTGCGCAACAACGAGGAAGAACCGATCAGGAAAAATGCTATCCGGGTGACGGAATTGCGGAATGAAATCAGGACGCATGTGGAGGCGCTTGAGCCGCTGTTCAGGGATAACGGCTTCCATGCGGACAACAAGGCTGACTGGGAGGCGCTGCTTGCCGCCCGACAGGAGTTCGTTGCCGGCCAGGAGAAGATTCTGGAACTGGCGCAGCAAAACCGTGATGAAGAGGCTTGGACGCTCATCGACGGTTCGGCCAAAGTGTCGGCGGACGCCTATAACGATGCCATCGCCAAGGTCGCGGATATGGTGGCAACGGATGCCAAGGCGCTGGCGGAAGAGAACAGCACTGCCACTGCCCGCCAGGGTAGCATCATGGTGGTGCTGTCGCTGACCGGGTTTGTTGCTGCCTTGGCCATCGGTATCTGGATCATGCGCAGCATTATGACGGTGCTGATGGAAGTGCAGCGCGCGGCGGCGAATGTCGCCAAAGGCGATCTGACCGAAGCGGTCAAGGTGACGAGTACGGATGAGTTTGGCGAACTGGCGGCATCGCTGAACAACATGGTGGCGGACACCCGCGGTGTGATTGAGAAAGTGCGTGCGGCGACGGAACAGATCGCGGCGGCCTCGGAGGAACTGTCCGCGAATGCGCAGAGCGTCTCGCAGGGCGCGCAGAACCAGGCGTCAACTGTCGAGGAAATCAGCGCGTCGGTCGAGGAATTGACCGCATCGATCGCTGATGTGGCAAAAAGTGCACAGCAGGCGAACAGTCTGGCGGAGGAGACCTCGCGGCAGGCCGACGACGGTGGCAAATCGGTGAACGAATCGGTCGAGGCAACCAAGCAGATCGCCCGCAGTTCGGAACAGATTGCCGAGATCATCAGTACCATCGGCGAGATTGCCGACCAGACCAATCTGCTGGCGCTGAATGCGGCGATCGAGGCGGCGCGGGCGGGCGAGCACGGCATGGGCTTTGCCGTCGTGGCGGATGAGGTGCGCAAGCTGGCGGAGCGCTCGTCGCAGGCGGCGCGCGAGATCACGGGGCTGATCAAGGACAGCACTGCCAAGGTGCAGGAGGGGACCAAGCTGGCAGAGGCAGCCGGCAGCGGGCTGGGGCGCATCGTCAGCAGTGTCGAGCAGACGGCCGGGTCGATTGCGCAAATCTCGTCGGCGACCGAAGAACAGACCGCCACGGCGGATGAGGTGGCCAAGGCGGTGCAGAACGTGTCGTCAATCACCGAGGAAAATGCCGGGACGGCGGAGCAGATGGCCAGTGCCTCCGAGGAGCTGGCCGCGCAGGCGGAGACGATGCGCCGTTTGATCGAGCACTTCAAGGTTTGACCGCCGGCAGGACCGGACGGAGCAAGCGGAAGCAGAATGATCCAGGGAGGCGGACATGGCGGAGATAAAAGCGATGCGTGATCACCGGGCGGAAGGGACGCGCCTGCGGCAGCTGGTGACCTTTACGCTGGGAAGCGAGGAGTACGGGGTCGACATCATGCGGGTGCAGGAGATCATCCGCTTTCAGGATGTGACGCGGGTACCGCAGATGCCGGCGTTCATTGAGGGGGTCATTAACCTGCGCGGTAATGTCATCCCGGTCCTCGATCTGCGCAAGCGTTTTGAACTGGGCAATACCGAGCATACCGCCCAGACGCGGATAGTGGTTATCAATGTCGGCAGCAAAACCATGGGCATCGTCGTCGATGCGGTATCGGAGGTGATGCGGCTGGCGGAGGAACAGATTGAGCCGCCGCCGTCAGTGGTGGCGGGGATCGGGCATGAATACCTGCAGGGGGTGGGCAAGGTGCAGGGCCGGTTGTTGATTCTGCTCGACCTGGACCGCATCCTGAACGCGGGCGAACAGGCGGCATTGCCGGCATAAGCCGTGCAGCGGACTGGCGTGTCCGCATGCGGCAGAACGGCATGCGGCGACTACGGAGGGTGACAAGTGGCACGAACAGGAATGGGCACGTCGCTGGGGCGGCGGTTGATCGGTCAGAATGCAGCGCTGCTGGCGGTGCTGTGCATCACCGTTGTCCTGCTGGTCTGGTGGATGGTGTCGGCCGCCTTTGACCGGATGGCGCAGGCGGAGCTGGCGCGACATACGGTGATCGTGCAGCAGCAACTGGCGGCACGGCAGGCGCAATTGCTCGCCGCCGGCGAGCTTATTGCCAATCACCCGGAGATGGTGGCGGCGGTCGCGGCGGGTGATGCAGCCCGGGTACGGGCATTGGCGCCGGCGCTGATGCAGCAGGCGGGGACCTCGATTCTGACCATTGCCAATCGCAACGGCATCGTGCTTGGCCGCGGGCATAGCGAGCGTGCGGGTGACGATGTCAGGACCCAATTGAATGTGAGTCGGGCGCTTGCCGGAACCCCGGCGGCCGGCATCGAGGCGGGGACGGTGGCAAAACTCGCCCTGCGCGCGGGTGTTCCGGTTCGCAGCGGTGGCACGGTGGTGGGTTCGGTCACTCTCGGGGCGGACCTGTTTACCGACCACTCGTTCGCTGCCGAAGTGAAACGGCTCTATCATCTGGAATGCACGGTATTCGAGGCGGAGACGCGGCTCAGCACGACCATCGTCAGCGACGGTCGTCGGGCAATCGGCACCCGGATGGACAATGCGACAGTGAACACCACAGTGCTGCAGCAGGGGCAGGTGTTCCACGGGCGGAATATGATCCTCGGCCGCAATTATTTGACGGTATACTGGCCGCTGCAGGACTTGGGCGGCCGGACGGTCGGCATGTTCTTTCTGGGCAAGGACCGTTCGGAGATCGAGAGTACCTACCAGGGCATCGTGCTGGGCATCCTGGTGGCGGTGCTGCTGGTCGGTGGCCTGGCGGTGGCAGTAAATATCTGGCTGACGCGCAGCATCACGCGTCCGCTGACTGCGGCGGTGCGTGAACTGGAAAAGGCGCGGGCGGGTGATCTGACGGTGCGCGTACCGGTGCAGACCCGGGATGAAATCGGGATACTGGCGGCGGGTCTCAACCAGTTCATCGATCATCTCGAGACGCTGTTGGGCCAGTTCAAGGCGGGTGCCCAGCTGATTCAAACCGGCACCGGCGAAGTGCTGAAGGGCTCACAGGAGGTGGCGCAGGGCGCACAGAATCAGGCCTCGACCATGGAGGAACTCTCGGCCTCGGTTGAGGAAATGAATGCGTCAATCAGCGAAGTGGCGAGTCATGCCGGCCAGGTGCAGAGCGTGGCCGAGACCGCCACCCGGATTGCCGGCGAGGGCGAACGTGCGGTGGGGGCATCGATTGAAGCAACCCGTCAGATCGAGCGTTCCTCTGACCAGATCAGCGAGATTATCGGCACGATCAGCGAAATTGCGGACCAGACCAACCTGCTGGCACTGAACGCGGCAATCGAAGCGGCGCGGGCCGGCGAGCATGGGCTTGGTTTTGCGGTCGTGGCGGACGAGGTGCGCAAGCTGGCGGAGCGCTCGGCGCAGGCGGCACGGGAGACGGAGAAACTCATCGGCGCGAGTACGGCGACGGCGCATCAAGGGGCACAGCTGACCGAACAGGCGGGGAAAGTGCTGACCGACATCATTGCTGAAGTCGGCAAGACGGCCGGGGCAGTGGCGCAGATCTCTCAGGCGGCCGAGGAACAGGCAAATACCGCCGATGAAGTGGCCAAGGCGATCCAGGGCAGCGCGTCGGTGACGGAGCAAAATGCCGGTGCCGCCGGCGCCATTGCTGCCGCCACGCGCAAACTGGCCGGCGAGGCTGACCTCATGCTGTCGATGGCGGCGATGTTTACCGTCGGCAAGACCACCATCATCGATAAGGGGGTGGCCGCGCATCTGCGCTGGAAATCGCGCCTGTTCAATGCCGCCAACGGTGATGAACTGCCCGACCGGAATACGGCGTCTGTCGATCATGCCTGTGAGCTCGGCAAATGGCTGCATGGCGACGGCAAAAAACAGCTTGGCGGCAGCGAACTGTATGCCCGGCTGATTGAACGGCATCGCGAGTTCCACGCCACGGTCGGGACGATCATCGACCAGATCAAGGCGGGGCGGCTGGATGCGGCGAAACAGGAGCTGCTGCATGGTTCTTTCGACCGGGTGTCGAAAGAGGTGGTGCGGATGCTGATCGAATGCAAGGCGCAGCTGCGGCGCTGAGGCGGGGATGATGCTGGACCAGCAGGTACTGACCCCGGCGGAGTTTGTCCTGTTCCAGAAGCTGATGTACGAGCGCACCGGCATCTACCTCAAGGAGGCAAAGATGTCGCTGGTCGCCAACCGGCTGCGCGCGCGGCTGCGCGAACTCACCCTGCCCAGCTATCAGGCCTACTACGAATACGTGCTGCGCCATGGCGATGAATTGACCGCGTGCATTGATGCCATCACCACCAACGAAACCTATTTTTTCCGTGAACCGCGCCAGTGGGAGTATTTCGCCTCGGACATGCTGCCGGAACTTGTGCAGCGCAACGGGAAAACGCGGACGCTGAAAATCTGGAGCGCGGCCAGTTCGACGGGTGAGGAACCGTATACCATTGCCATTTTTCTCAAGGAGCATTTGCCGGCGGGCTGGACGAGCAGCATTATCGCCAGCGACATCAACAGCCAGGTATTGCAGCGGGCCCGGACCGGGATATACCGGCCATATGCGGTGAACAAGACCGATGCGGCGCTGGTGAGAAAGTATTTCGCCGTCAAGAAGCTGACGGGCAAGGACCGGTTGCCGATCGATCATGCGCTGCCGGCCGGTGAGGAGTACCACCTTGACCCGGCAGTGCGGGCCATGGTGCAATTCAAGACCCATAACCTGAAAGACCGCTATCCGCTGACCAGATTCGACATGATCTTCTGCCGCAACGTCCTGATCTACTTCAATGATGAAAGCAAGCGACTGGTGCTGCAGAACCTGTATGAGTCCCTGGTGCCCAACGGCTATCTGTTGCTGGGGGCAGCTGAGGGTATGATGGGGATGAACCTGAAATTTCGCACGCTGCGCCCGTCAATCTATCAGCGGGTGGAATAAGCTGATCATGGCGATCATTAGCACCGGCATGGGCGAATGGAAGCGGGTAGCTGCGCCCGATCGCCTGCAGACTATCCTCGGTTCCTGCATCGGACTGGTGCTGCACGATCCGGGATTGAAAATTGCGGCGCTGGCCCATATAATGCTGCCGGTGGCCGATCGCCCCGATCCGCTGCAGCCGGGAAAATTCGCGACGACGGCAGTTCCGGTGCTGGTGCAGGCGTTGCTGCAGGCGGGTGCGTCCCGCGCCCGGTTGCGCGCCAAACTGGCGGGTGGCGCGGCGATGTTCAGAATTAAGCCGATGAGCGGGACATTGCTTGATGTGGGTGCGCGCAATATCGTGCAGGTGCGCATCGTGCTGCAGGATGAGGGCATCGCCGTACTGGCGGAACATTGCGGCGGTACGGGTGGCAGAAAGATGCAGTTTGATCCGGCGACCGGCCAGATGCTTGTGGAAGTAATGGGGGTCGAGAAACTGATCCTATGATGGCGAAGATCAGGGTGCTGGTGGTCGATGATTCCGCGCTGCTGCGCAAGATTATCAGTGATATCCTGAACCGTGATCCGGCCATCACCGTAGTGGGTACCGCGGCGAACGGTCTGCTGGCGGTGGCACGGGCGCGCGAACTGAATCCGGATGTAATCACCATGGACGTGGATATGCCGGTGATGGACGGGTATACTGCGCTCAAGCAGATCATGGCGGAGACCCCGCGTCCGGTAATCATGCTCTCCGGGCTGACGCAGGCGGGGGCGCAGTTGACGTTCAAGTGTCTCGAAGCGGGGGCGGTGGATTACCTGCCCAAACCGGTGGTCAAGGGGCCGCATGGACTCGAGGAGATGGCGGCGGAGATCACCGCCCGGGTCAAGGTGATTCACGAGCAGGGGACCAGGCGGCGAGCTGTGCCGCGCCCGCGGATGCCGCCAGCCGGCATGCCGGTGTCGGCGGGGATGGATCGGCTGGCGTCGGGGACGCTGGCGGAGCGGGTGGTGGCAATCGGCATTTCCACCGGCGGGCCGGCGGCATTGGCGGAAATATTTCCGGCTTTCCCGGCGCAGTTTCCGCCGGTGCTGGTGGTGCAGCACATGCCGAAGGAATTTACCGGTCCTTTTGCCGAACGGCTGAATCGGGGCTCCCGGTTAACGGTCAAAGAGGCGGCGGACGGCGATCTTTTGCAGCCGGGGTATGCATATATTGCGCCGGGCGACCGGCATTTGACGGTGGTGCGGATAGGGGCCACGGTGCGGGTGCAGCTCAAACAAACGGACAAAGTCGACGGCCATCGACCGTCGGCGACGGTCATGTTCAAGTCGCTGGCCCCGGTGTACGGCAGGCGGGCGGTCGGGGTAATCATGACCGGGATGGGACGCGACGGCGTCGATGGTTTGAAGGAACTCCGGGCACAGGGTGCACCGGTGGTCGGGCAGGATCAGGAGAGCTGCGTGGTATATGGCATGCCCGGTATTGCCGCGCGTGAGGGTGTGGTCAATCATGTTGTCCCGCTCACGGGGATTGTCCCCAAGATCGCCAGCCTGCTGCAGTAACCGCCGGTGGTAAGATATCCGACCATGACCGGCTGAAGAAAACCTCATGAACGACAGGGTGACAGTGGAAGATGAATGATCTCCGGATTGACCACGCGCGATGTTTGATCGGCAACCGCCTGCGATGCGGGGTGGTGGGGATCACGGGTGACCGCATCAGCTATGTCGGCCCGGCGGCTGGGGCGCCGCCGGCACGCCGCGTGATTGACGGGCGCGGGCTGGTGCTCGCGCCAGGCTTCATCGATACGCATGCGCACAGTGAACTGTATGCCTTGCGCGGCCGCCGGGCGGTGGCGAAGATCGCGCAGGGGATCACCATGGAGATTACCGGCAATTGCGGGCTGGGTGCGTTCTCGTTCCGCACGACGGCACAGGCGCGGGCCTGGCTGCGGAGCTATGCCGGGGTGTTCGGCGACGGCCGGGTCAGCTGGCGCGTCGTGCGCGGTTATGCGCGCGCCGTTGCGGGCGTCACGCCGACCAATCTGGCGCCGCTGTCGGCGTACGGCCCGCTGCGGCTGGCGGCGGCGGGCAATGCGCCGCGGCCGCTGACGAAAACGGAAATGCGGGCGCTGGCGAAAATGCTGCGCGCGGAACTGGCGGCGGGGACGCTGGGTCTGTCGCTCGGCATGATCTATCCGCCCTGCAGCTATGCCGACGAACAGGAACTGCGGCAGGCGCTGGCGGTGCTGGCGGAATTTCCCGGGCGGGTGCTGGCCGTGCACGGCTGGGACGAGGGCAACCGCACCGTCGAGAGTGTGCAGCGGGTGCTGCAGTTGACGCGCGATTTCCCGGTCAGGGTGGAATTGTCGCATCTCAAGGCGTATGGCCGGGCCAACTGGCCAAAGTATGCAACCCTGGCGCGGCTGGTGCGCGCGGCGCGGCGGTCCGGACGGGAGATCGGTTTTGACAGCAATCCCTACGGAGCGGGGAGTACCACGGCCAACGCGCTGCTGCCGCCATGGGCGCTGGCGGGCGGGCCGGCGGTCTTCTGCCGGCGGCTGCGTGAACCGGCGGTGGTGGCGCAGTTGCGCGACGAACTGGCGGCGCCGGCGGAGGAGTGGGAGAATTTCCTGCAGATCATCGGCGCCGACCGCATCTGCCTGACCAACCTGCAGCGCACGCCGCAGCTGTCGGGCAAAACGATCAACGACATCGCCCGCGCCCTCGGCACCGATGCGGCAGGCGCCATCTGCCGCCTCATCGCCGACGAACAGGGTCAGGCGGGGATCCTGATGTTTTCCATGGACGAAACGCGTGCGGCGAAACTGTGCCGCGACCCGCTGGGGGTGCCCGGCAGCGACGGACTGTTCGGCCGCGGCATGCATCCGCGTGCGTTCGGGATGATGCCCGCCTACTTCCGCGCGGTGACGCGCGGTGCGGACGGGCTGTCGGCGGGCGAGGCGCTGTGGAAAATGACAACGCTGCCGGCGGACCGCTTCGGCCTGCATGACCGCGGCCGGCTGGCAGTCGGCTGCGCGGCCGACCTGGTGCTGCTCGACTTGAAGAAGTTCGCGTCGCGCGCAACCTACGCTTGCCCGGAACAGACGCCAACCGGCGTGCGCGCGGTCTGGGTCAACGGCCGGCTCGCCTGGCATGAAAACCGGGTGCAATCATGCGCAGGGAGCGTGGTGCTTGTCTGACACGGTTCGGGGTGTCAAATAGCAGCGCAGTGTGCCGAGTCAGGCCCGGTACCTGCTGGCAGGTCAATGCCGGATCATCCCGGCGCAGCTGGCGGAGGCGGTAACAAGCGCATACAAGTGAGGTCGTGACAAACTGTCACGCCTTGAAACTG
>CAZFBR010000006.1:0-38612 GCA_964517215.1 uncultured bacterium | reverse complement strand
CGCTCCTTCACGACAACCACCAGCGTGCTGCCATCGCGGCGCAGCTCGACGTTGATATCCGTGGCCAGATTGAAGCCGGTGACATTGGCAAACGTCACCTTGACCGTCTTCATCACCGCATTGCGGCTGTTGTCCCAGGCATTGATTCCCAGAATGTCAAAGGTGTCGCTTTCGTCCTTCTTGTAGACGCTGCCGGTTTCCGTCGCCACATCGCTGATCACCACCGGCACCCGGCAGGCAATCACGCCGCTGGCCACCGAATCGGCGGCCGGGCCCGCGGAATAGCTGATCCCGTTGGGCAGCACCTCGACGAAAAAGTCATCGAGGAAATTCATGGTAGTGCTGGTCTTAACCACAATATAGTAGTCGGCACCGACATTGCCCGCAGTGACATTGTCCCCCGGCAACTGGACATCGTCGGTACTGAACGGGGTCAGGGTCACCGTATAGGAGTCCGACCACACCCCTTGCGGCAGAAACGACTGCGACCCGTCCAGCGTCACCAGCGAGTCGAGCGCATCAAACACACCGTCCGTGGCGCCATCGTCACGATACAGCTGGATGCCGCCGTGAGCATCACTCGTCAGGTCAGCCAGATCGCTGCTGCTGAAATCACGGTCCGTGCCCACCCGGCAGATGCGCAGGGTAATCTGATTAATGTATTCGCTCCCGGTCGGAGCATCATAGGCATTAATCCCGATAACCGCCACCGTATCGCCATGCGCCTCAACTTGCGCGCCGGCTGCGCCCACCAGGTCGGTCAACACCGTCGAGGTCACCGCGTTCGAGGTGATGATGCAGGACGAGACCGTCTTTTCGACCTTCCCGCTCAGCGCCTCCAGGCCCTGCTTCGGGATGGTCACGGTGAAATTGTCACCGTAACTGATCGTGTTGCTGCTGCTGATGACAATATAAAAATCGTAGCCGGCATCCACGCCCGTATCAAATGCCGGGATGGCAGTGTCGACAATATCAATCGTGACAAACTGCGAATCGCCCAGCGACGTCCACACCGGCGTCGCGGCAAACGGCACCAGGACGTCCGTGGCGCGGTCGAAGCTGCCTACATTGGTCGCGCCAAGGTCGGCCCAGATTGCCACCCCTGCCGCCGTACTGAGACTGTTTACCGGCGACAAGTCACTCGACGTGAATTGAAAATCGCCGCCGATATTTGAGAACGCCACGGTGATTTTCGTCAGTTGGTCTCCACCATCCACACCTGCCGAAGTAATACCCCGCATGTTGATCCCGATCACGGTCACGGTGTCGTTTGCCCCGATATCCTGGCCGGTTGCAGTCAGGTTGGTGTAGAAGGTCGGCACCCGGCAGGTGATGGCGTCGGTGGTGACGGTCATTTCCGAATCAGACACCCCGGAGGTGGTCGTCACCCCGCCCGGCACCAGGGAGACCACGAACGAATCGCGGTAATTGATGGTGCTGCTGGTGCGCAGCACCACAAAGAAGTCATTGCCCGCATAGGTGGCGGCGTCATTATTGGGGATATCCACGCCCGCCGTCGGATTCAGCGTCACCCGGGTGCCGTTCCAGCTCGGCAATCCGATCTGGATGATATGGTCATTGGCGTCGAAGACGCCGATGCTATCGCCGTCGTCAGCGTACAGCGAGAAACCGCTGGTATAATCCGTCGCCAAGGTGGCCAGATCACTCGAAGAAAATCCGCCCGAAGCACCGGTCGGATAGGTGCAGGATACCGTCACCGAGGTCAGCTTTTCCACGCCATTGGTGCCGTCATTGATATTCAATCCCAGCACCGCCACCTGGTCGCTCTGCGCATCAATCTGCTGTCCGGGCGTGGTCAACTTTTCCGCCGCCATGGCGGTCACCGCCACCACGCTGATCGTGCGGCCGGTGAAACTCCACATGTCGTTGGCTGTGCTCGGCAAACCGGTTTCATGGTTGGTTGTGCCCGGGTCGTTGTCCCGGAACGTCACCGAATAGTCGTTGCCCGTCTGGTCGCAATAGATGACACTGGCCGGATCGACCAGCTTGAAGTAAAAGCTGTGCCCGTCACTTGCCGTGGACGAGGTGCGGATGACAATGAAGTAATCGGCCCCCGCATTCACCCCGTTGTCGTCATCAGGAATCGCCGCCTGCAGCAGCGGATTGGCCACGGTCATGGTCATGTAATGCTGGTCATAATGGTCCTGATACCCGCTGAAGGTCCACGTTTCGCTGCCGTCCAGCGGCACCACCAGGTCAATACCCGAATCGAACATGCCGTTGCTATTGAGCGGGTTGGCATCGTTATCCTTGTAAATGGCGATGCCGGAAAAAGTGTCGGACGTGAGCTTCTTCAGTTCATCAACCGTAAAATTGGTACCGGACGGGTTAAACACATGCAAATTGATCTGGGACAGGAAAACCGCCGTATCCGAGCCCTTGTCGCGCACGTTAAATCCGAGTACCGCCTGCGGATTGCTCTGCTCGACAATCTTGCCCGGTTCCGGCCAGTATTGCACCATGTCGATAATCTGGGTCGGAACCGCCACCACAATGGTATCGGACTTGACGATATGCACATTCGGGGTCGGGTTCGACGCGCCGTTGGTGAAGCCCATGCCGTTGCTCACCAAGGTAACCGTGAAACTGTCATCGGCATCCGCGGTCTGGGAGAGCAACAGGGTGATGAAGTAATCCAGTCCCGAGTTGTTTACCGACGCCCCGCCCAGGGTCGAGTTGTAGGTTGCCGACCAGTCGGTAACCGGCGGCACCTCGCCGGCGTCAAGAACCAGTTCAAGATCGGCGTAGGTCGGCTGCACCGTCACCCAGCGGCTGGCTGCCACCGAAATCGGCACCAGCACATCATTCTCATCAAATTCGCCGCTGAAGCTGGTCCCGCTCGTGGTCGGATTGTCACGATAGACGCAGATGCCGCTCGCCTTGTCTGCCGTCCGGTCGCGCAAATCAGTAACGTCAAATCCGCCAACGTTATAATTGAAACGCAGGGTGATCCGCTCCAGTGCCTGATTGCAGGCATCCGGGAAGGTTGTCCCCCACTGGGATACCGGACCCATGGTCAGGTTCAAACCCAGCACCGCATCCGGAACATAATCAAGGTATTGATTATCATTGCGCCCGGTAATCGGGTCTTCTTCCGGCAGACCGAAGAATGAGTCCATCAGCCGCCACGGCGTCGCTTCCGAATCGATCGCGCGGTTGGTCTCAATGCCCAGGATGCTGGTGCTCAGATTGGAAACATTCTGCACCGGACCGACCAGTTCATAGACCATGCAAGAACGCGTGTCACCGCCAATCATGGTGTCGCCCAACACCGCCGCCGTCGCCAGGGTGACGCCACGGATGACCGCGGTAAATTCATCACCGTACCCAACCTTGCCCGCGCCCCAACCGCCGCTGGTGCGGAACGTCAGCAGATAGTGGCTGTCATTATTCTCATCCGGCGCCGGAATGTCTGTCTTGAACGTAATCGACAACTGATGCCAGCCGCTGTCGCTGGGCACGAATGTCCCATTGCCTGACGTCAGTTTGTCATCGTCCTTGTCCCACACATCATTGCCGTTGTTGTCCGCATAGACCGCCCATTCTGAGAAATCAGCGGCGGCAATATTGATCGGATTGGGCACAAACGCGCTCGGTTCCACATTGCCCCAGGCCGTGGTTCCGTTAACGGTGACAAAACTCGTGTCCATCCCCGAACCAGTCCAGATGCTCTGGGTGCCTTCAGCGAGCGGCAAAGTGTCGATAATATCGAGCGTGATTCCGGAGATGTCACCCCGGTAGGCGCTGCCGGTCGGCCGATCCTGCGACTGCACAAAACGGCCGCCAGTCAAACCGCCGCCGAACTTGTAGAGCGCCGTCGGATGCCCATACGCAGGCACCACGATAAACTGGTCGGCACCGCTCTTGTACGGGCTGGTCAGTGCTTGGAATCCCGTTGCCACTTTCATCGATTTCGACGGGCCGGCCGCAATGTCCGGCACCACAACACCGGCAACGGTAAACGACAGATTCGCCACTGAAACGGTAAACGCGTCACCGTTGCCCAACGAGGCCGCCGAAAGGATGGTCAGATAGAGGATGCGGGTTTCGCCGGCGGGAATGCTGTAGCCAACAATCATGTTCTGCGGGGTTGCCGCACACACCGCTGAATAACTGCCGATCGAACCTTCGGTTGAGGAAAGAAACGCCCTGGCTACCGGCAGCGCCGTTCCCGATGCCGCCGCCGCCGTCTGCACGATGTCAAGGTCGGTCAGCCGCACCGTCTCAGTGTCGTTCGGGTTCTCGATCCTGATCGCGAGTACCGTCGCGTATCCGCCCGGCAGCACGTACTGGTCGTAGCTGCCCGTATTCTCCACGTTCGGCGGATCCGCAGCCGCAGGCAACACCAGCGCCAGCGCCAGCGAGAACGCGATCAGGAGTACGATGACCTTTTTCATATCCTCTTCTCCAACTACCGAAGTCGTCCCTCGTGCAGGGACAATACAACAAGATGGATAATAAGCAATAAACATACCGCCGGCGCCGCTTTTTCTCCCGACGATAGTGTAATCTGTGTAACAATTTTCAGCGGTATATATTATAGATAAACAGCTGCTGATTGTCAACTGGGGGGGGTGCCAAACAAAAAAGCACCGGCCCATGAGCCGGTGTTTGCTGCCGGTTTTCCGGCATTGAATACAAAAAAATGGCGGGGACGACGGGACTTGAACCCGCGACTTCTGGCTTGACAGGCCAGCGTGCTAACCACTGCACTACGTCCCCAGCCGCCACTGCAGGAGCAACAGCCAACAACACACCCGCTGCCACCACATGACTTGACCCTTGTATCATATTGCCGAACGTTTTGTCAACTGCCGCTGCTCACCGTTGATCGGTCAGCGAATAATTGCGAGTTTGCTGATCTTCTCCACCCCGTTGCAGGTTAATACGTAAACATAGATGCCGCTCGCCACTTCCTTGCCGCTGTCATTGCACAGATCCCATTCGAGGCGCTGATTGACCCCCAGCGTCAATTCCTGGTCGGCAACCTTTTCACCGTTGATGGTGAAAATACGCAACCGGACCGGAACACCTGTCGGCACATTGGCAAAGACAATCCGCCGGCTGGCGTAGGTCGATTTCCACGGGTTGGGGTACGCAACAATCTCGCCCCCCACCGCCCCGGTGTCGGTCGACACGCGAATCGCATACTGCGAGAAGTGCCGGAGATCGGCCACCACCACATTGCGCGCGGCATCCGCGGCATTGCGGCCGCCGTCCGCCACCACCGCCCAGGCATTGCTCTCCCAGCGGTAGAGTTGCAGCGTACTTTCTGCCACGGCGGTGCCATCCACCACGCCGTTCTGGTCCGCATCGTCGTATGCGACCTCGACCGTCACCAGCGCCGGGAAATTACCGGTCACGGTATCGCTGTTGGCCGCGTCAATCAGGAACAGCTCCAGCGGGTCGCCCACCACCCCGCCCAGATTCAGTCCGGCCGCCGCCGCCGCGCCGGTACGCGCCACCACATAACAGGAATCGTTGATGACGCCGGCCGGCAGGGTAACGGTGACATCCGTCGCCGGCGCCAGCGTGGCGCCGGTCTGTGGCGGCACCACCATAAGGACCGCCTGTGTGTCGGTCAGCGCCTGCCACTGCGCGTTCACCTGCAGCGGACCAGCAGCCGACAGCGTCAGATTTGCCGTCAGCGACGTTCCCGCCAGCACGACAGAATCAGGCGTTACCGTACCCGCCGTCACCATGAACCGGACCGTACCGGCACCCGCCACCGCATTGCCCAATCCGTCAAACAGCCGCACCGTCACCGGCAGCGTGCCGCCACACGTCGCCGTTGCCGGCAGCGTCAATGCCAACCGCTGCGGGGTGCTGGCGGCAAAGCACAGCAGATGCGGCACGCCCGTCAAACCGGCCACCGTCGGAATCACACTCACCGTCTCCGCCACAGCATCGGTCACGGCGGCCGATGCCCGGCCGGCAGCGGTTGTTACCGATGCCGTCACCTGTGCACTGCCCGTCGCTGCCAGCGCCACCGGCCAGGCCCCGTTGGGGATATTGCCCATCCGGTCCTCAATCTGCACCGCCAGCGCCGCCGTGCTCCCGGTCATGGCACCCACCGCGCCCGTTACCCGGACCCGGACCGGCACCCCGGCAGCAAAAATCACCGCCGCCGTACCGGCGCTCAATCCATCCGCCACCGGCGTCATCTGCACCACCCCGACCGTGTCCGTCGTCAGATGGAATCTTGCCACACCGTTGACTACAGTCAGCGGCTGGTTCTCCACCACGCGCGCCCCGCCGGTAACCATCAGCCGCACTGCAGTGCTCTGGTCAGCAGTCAGCACAGCACTGGTCGCGTCATAGACCGTAACCGTGACAGTGACCGTGTCATCAATGGAAGCGATGCCGGCCCCGGCAACAGCAGCCACCCGCGCCGGCAGCACCGCCACCGGCACACTGAACACCACAGTATCAGCCATTGCCGTCAGGCCGTCAGCAATCGGGTACACCCTGACCACGCCCGTACCAGTGGCGGACAAGGTGGTCACCACCTTCCCGTTGGCCGTGTACTGGGCTTCGGTTTGCGCCGGCGACATGCCCTTGCCGCTGATGAGCAGCGTAATCGCCCGACCATTATCGGTCGCCACGCAATTGCCCGCAGCGTCGCGAACTTCCAGCACCAGCGGCAGCGTTTCACCCAGCAGCGCCGTATCCGCCAGCTGCACCGTCACCACCGCGGCGGCCCCGCTCTGCACCGTCAGGTTCAGCGTCTCCCCGCGCAGGTTGCCGATCACCGGCACCACCGGCAGGAGACCCGACTGCGGCGTGATAACCGTCAGCGTGCGCATCCCGTTGATCAGCGCGCCGGTGTTGCCCACCGTCCCGCGCCCGGCCTCCAGATCGGCCAGCGAAACATCATCGTCAAGCACATTGCCGAAGGCATCGACCAGCGCCAGTTGCAGCGCCGCCGCCTGATTGCAGGCCACCGTGGTCTCACCGACAACCCGCACCCGCTCCGGTGCCGCCGGCTGGACCAAAACCGTCAGGGTGCAGGAACGCAGGCCGGGCGTCGTCACCGTCAGCAGCAGCGTCGCCGCCCGGGTTTCACAGAGGTTCAGGGTGGCAATCCCCCCCGTCGTTATGACCCGCAGCGGGATCGACCCGCCGCTCACCGTCAGCTCACGGCCGGAAGCCGTGGCATCCGGCTGATTGTATCCGTCCACCACCTGCAGCACCACCGCCAGGGTATCCCCTGCCGTCGCTGCCAGCGTGGCCGTCGGGGCATACACCGCCACCGCCGTGCTCATGGTATCGGTGCCGGAATAGAAATGGGCAACACCGGTCACGGTTGCCAGGCCGGCGGCAACCGGGGTCAGTGTCACATCGCCGGCAAAGGAATCCGTGAGCACAAACCGTGCTACTCCCGCCACCGTGGTGGTGGCAGCGAGCACCTGCGCCGTACCGGAAACGCCCAGCGTCACCGTGCGACCGTTATCACTGGCCGACCGGTTGCCGTACGCGTCGCGAATCTCCACCGCCAGCGCCACAGTTGATCCAGTGGCCGCGCTGACCCAGGCGGGCGCCACGGCCTTCACCGCAGCGGCCGGCAGCACCGTCATCGCCGCCGTCACCGCGGGCAACCCGGCACTGGTCGCGCGCACCGTCACCGTTTCCGCCACCAGATCATTGACGTTAACCTGCACGCTGCCGTTCGCCACCCGCTGGGCGCCCGCCGCAGCCGCATAGGCATTGCCGTCGACGGTCACCTGCACGGTCGTGGTGGTGTCGGTGCTGCGCAGGTTGCCCGCCGCGTCCGCCACGCGCACCGTCACCGTCATGGTGCCGCCCGCCGTCGCTGTCGCCGGCGGCGTGAGGATCAGCGTGGCCGCAGCACCCGCCCGCACCGCCATGCCGGCCGAGGCCGTTACCGGTGTCAGCGTCAGGCTGCGCGCGGTCAGGGTCACCTGCTCCGCTTCGCGATTATGGAGCTGCCACGAACCGACGCCATGCACCAGGGTAATCGTTCCCAACCCGGTCAGCGTGCCGGCAGTTGCGCCGCCCTCGGTTGCCGTCAGCGTCACCCGACCCTGCCAGGCATCATCTTTCACACCGGTCACCGTCAATGCAGTCACGGTCACCAGTATCGTATCATCCGTCGTCATAACCGCTGGCACCGTCAGTGCCAGCGCCGCCGGCGCCCGCTGGGTCGTCTGGACGGAGAAATCAACCGGCGACAGGTTCCCGGCACTGGCCCGGACCACCGCGGTCACCGTCGGGTCGCTACCCGTAACCAGCGTGGCGCGCGCCACGCCATCCAGCCCGCTGGCCACCTGCACCGCAGTTGAATCATTGAAGATGCCGTTCCCGGCAGTCAGGGCAAACCGGACCGTTTCGCCCGTCACCGGCAACCCCTTGCTGTCGGTGACCGTCACCGCCAGCACCCGTGATTCACCGGCATACACTTCGCCACTGCCCGCGGCATTCCCCTGGAGATAGGTCATCGCGGTCGCTGCGCCCGGCACCTGCCGGTAGAGGATCAGGTCGTTCGACAGCAGCTGCTCGTTGCCCACCGCATCCACCGTGGCAATATTGACATAGTAATTGCTCGCGGCATTGCGCCCGGTCAGGGTGGTCCCGCTCGTCACCGCCGCGCCCAGCGCCGCATCCGCCGCTGAATCCCACACCGAACCGGCTCGGGCCGGCCACACGGTGTTACAGTAGATGCGGTATGCCGAGAAATCAGCCGCCGTCACCGGCGTCCACACCACCGTTATCAGCGTGCCGTTGTCGATCAGAAGCGGATTACCCGCCGCCGCCGGCGGGGTGCTGTCGACACGGAAAGCGTACGGCAAACCGCCGTTGGTCAGCACAAATCCGTCGGCAACGCCGACATATCGCACCAAGGCGCCATCCACCACTTCCGCATCATCGCCGGGAATGACTGCCGTCCACGTATGCGGATCACCGTCGGCGGAGTCAATCAGCGCCACCCGGCGCTCGTCGGTATTGCCCGTGCCCGGCCCGTCGGGATACCCGCCCACATCGTAGTAGACCGCTGCCGATCCGGCTGCTGTCGGCGGCGAAGTCAGCCACATGGTAATGGTGATATCCGTATCCTGCAGTGCTTCGGTACCGTCAAGCCGATGCGCGATATTGCGCCCGTCGCTGGCCGGGTCATCTGCCGGCTGCATGGCGTTGGTCAGGCAGCTCAGGGTATTTGACAGCGGCGATTCATTGCCCATCGCATCGCGCCAAACGACCGCAAAGGTATACGTATCGGATGCCACCAGCCCGCGCACCGACGTCCCGGCCGCCGAAAGATTGGCCAAATTTGCATCTTTCGCCGTCGTCCAGACGCTGTCCGCCGCGGTCACGGTGGTGCCGCGCGCATAATAGACCCGGTAGGCGCCGAAATCACTGGTGGTCATTGTGGTCCAACAGCACCTGCGTCGTCGAGTTGAGATCGCTGGCCGTGCTGAGCAGTACCGGCGCGGCGCCCGACTGCGCATCCACTGTATACCGCCAAGGCAACGAACCGTACTGCAGCGTGGCCCCGCTCGTGACCAGGACCAGCTGCACCAGCGCACCGTGAGTGACAATCTCCGAGTCGGTAACCGGGATCGTTCCCGTCCACAATTTGTCGTCACCCTGCCGGGTCAGGACCACCGCCCGGTCCGCCCCGTTGGCGCCGCCAGCCCCATCGGGAACCGCACCCACGTCGTACCAGAGCACCGGGGTGTCCGCCGCCGGTTCCGCCAGGGTCACCGTGGCCGTGAGCGCCGTACCGGCAAGTTTTCTGCTCCCGTCAAAGGCACTGGAAAGTTCATTGCCCGCCGTATCGGCCAGCAGCAGCGTACTGACGTATTGCGAAACGAGCGTCACCCCGGTATCAACGTTCGACAGCGCCGTGACATTGCCCAGCGCATCCGCCGCGGCCACCGCAAAGACATAGGTGCAGCTGTTGGTCAGGCCGGTCACTGTTATCCCGCTGGTAGTCACCACCCCCAGCGCTGCGTACTGACCGGCGGAAAAATAACTTGACGACGGAGTCACCGGTCCCGGCGCCACCGCATAATAAACCCGATAGCCGGCAAAGGAGGCCGTCACCCCGGGCGGGGTCCACGCCAGCGTCGCCCCGCCCGCCAGTGTCCCCAAAATCTGGAACGTCGTCGGCGCGGTCATCGGCGCGGCGGTGGTGTCGATAAAGATTTTGAACGGCACACTGCCGTTGCGGACCACCGTGGTATTGACACTGAACACCAGCTGCAGCGTGGTATCATTGACCACCGACACATCCGTGGCCGGGATGGTTGCATACCAGATGCTCGGGTCGCTGGTTGCAGTCATCACCAGCGAACGATCGCCGGCATTGCCGGTCGCCGGGCCGTCCGGCGCCTGGCGTCCGTCAAACCACAGCACCGGCGTGGCCGCCGGCACTTCATTGAACACCGCCGTGACGCTCAGATTGGTCCCGCGCAACCGATCGGTACCGGAAAACCCGCCCGTCACGCTATTGCCCGCAGCATCACTCACCGTCAGCGAATTCACCCCCAGCGATGGAAGTACGCTGGCCGTGTCCATGGCCGACAGCGCGGAGACATTGCCGCGCGCATCAGTGGCCGCAACCGCCATGACATAGGTCTGGCCGGCGGCAAGACCCGGCACCGTGGCGCCAGAGGTGCTGATCGATTCCAGGCCGGCAACCGTCGCCCGGTCAACGTAGGATGAGGCAACAGTTACCGGCCCGGGGGCGACGGTATAATAAATCCGATAGCCGCCAAAATCAGCAATATTCGCCAGCACATTCCAACTGGCCACTGCCGAATTCTTGGTAACCGTTCGGACCGCAAACCCGGACACCGCCGGCGGCGCAGTGCCGTCAAAGCGGTAGCTCCACGCCACTCCCGGAACGTTATCCGGATAATAGGGGATTCCGTCCGCCACCACGATGAACGTACGCCGCCGGCCGGTGTTCGCCGCCGGATTGCCCGTGCCCGGCAGCTGGCCGGTCCACGTCAGCTGATCGCCCAGCGGCGCCAGCGTCACCCAGCTGTCGCTGCCGGCCGGACTGCCGGTAGGCACCGCATCGAGGTTGTAACAAATTCGCACCGTGGTCGAATCCTTGAGGGCCGTGCCAAAACCAAAGATCACCGTGGCCGTGGTATCCTGGAAATAGGTGTAGCCGTCAGGATTGCCCGCGTTAATCCCGTCGGTAAACGACAACAGCGCCACCGTCGCAATGCCATTCGTCGTTCCCTTGCTCGGCGTGTACTGCAGCCGCCAGTCGTAATGGTTGTTCTCATCGCGATACGCGTCGATCGTCGCCCGCACCAGCGACGCAAACACACCGGAGGTATACGGCACGGAAAACGCCTCGGCCACCGTCGGCTGACCCGTAGTGAACGCCATGGCCTGCTGCCAGTTGCCAACGCCAATGGCCTGCACCCGCGCCGCCGCCGCCGCGCTGAAGTTCCCGTCACGGTTGGTCCAGACCAGGGCGTCAGCGTAACCGACGTTCGTGGTGTCATTATCCACATCAAGCACCAGCCGGCCGTCACCCGCAAAAATGCTGGAATCAGCAAACGAAACCACCCGGTATTCGCCGGCGTTCATAGTGACTGCGCCCACTGCGACCGTATCACCGGCCAAGTCAGTCAGGTTCCAGGACGCCAGATTCTGCGAGCCGCTGACGCAGTAAAGCTCAACCCACGGCTGAGCGGCACCGGCCGTGTCACCCTCCGGAGCAAACTCAGTTATGATCACCGTGCCGGTCAGCGCTTTGCCGGTCGCCTCATTGGAACTGGTCAGGGCTGACTCGTTCCCGTACTGGTCTACTGCGACAATCCTGAACCGATAGGTCGCGCCCGCGGTCAAGCCGGTGATTACCGTGCCATTCGACGTGGCATACGCCAGCATGTAATCATCGGCCGCATCCCAGTTGGCAGATTCGTCAGTAATGCTGTCCCCCGCAGCGGTGTAGTAAATGCGGTACTGGCCGAAATCGCCGATCGTGGAGACCGGCGTCCAGTGCAGTTCAATCCGTCCCTGCCCGACCCCAACGGCAGTCAAATCGGCGAAATTCGCCGTGACCCCGCCGTCGACCCGGTATTTCCAGGACGCCCCGCTGGTATAGTAGATCAGTCCGTCAACCGCCACCGCAAAACGGACCTGGGCGCCATCGGTAATCTCGGGGTCGGTGCCGAGGATAACCGCATCCCACGTGGTGCCGTTGCCCGCGGCCCGGCCAAACCGGTCGGCGGTATTGCCGCTGGCGGCGCCGTCAGGATCCGCCCCCACGTCATACCATACCATTACGGAGTTGCTGTCCGCCGGGGGCTGGGCCAGCCTCAGCGAGACCATCACCCCGACATCGCGCAGCACCGCATCGCCCTCATAGTCGGTAACGTAATGCACGCCGTCATAAAGGTAATTGACGGTCACTTGCGTTGCGGTTTGGGTGATGGCACTGACCTCATCCGCCGTGCTGACATCGCCGCTGCCGGAGACCGAGGAAATCGCCACGATGCGGAAATAGTATGTGGCATTCGACTGCAACCCGGTGATCGTGGTGCGCACGGTGCTCATGCTCCCCAGATCGGGGGCGTTGGCCGCGTTCCACACACCGGCTGCCGAGGTCACCGGCGACGTCGTCGAATAGTAAACTGCATAACCGGCGAAATTGTCGAATCCCGTCAATGCCGTCCACCCCAGCGTCACGGAAGTGGTCGAGGTCGCCCGCACGGTCAGGCCGGTAACCGGGGGAATCTGGGACGCGGCAATGCTGTTGATCACTCCGGGGGTTCCGGTCGGATACGCCGTGGTCACCCGCTGCGCGCCCCAGTTCAGGCCGTCGGTCTCCGCCACCCCGATGTCGTTAATGGCAGGGTCTTCCTTTTCCAGCGAAGCCCCATTGCCGTCCGCCCCCTGCCATTCCACCAGCGCGTCATTGTAGCGCACGGTCACCGCATACGTCGCGTCGGCGCTGGTCAGCGTCAGGTAATCCGCGTCGTCATTCAGGTTGAAATCCGTGCCGTCGATAACTTCGTAGTCCTCGCCTGCGATCCCCATGTCCGGGGTCCACAATCCGTCCTTGTTGCCGTACCGCGCCGAAAACGACTCGTAGAATTCATCGCCTTCCGTGCCGAGCTGTTTGCTGCTGGCGATGACCAGAAAATCATGGGCGGCAATGGTGGTCCCCGCCGGGATAACGGTCACGACCCCGCCGAGATCAACCCGCCAACCGCCGATTTCCGCTGTGACCGGTGTGCGGTTGAACAGCTCAACAAACTCGTACAGGGCATCCGTACCGGCGGGATTGTACATGATTTCGTTAAAGACAATCCCGTCGCAGGCCTGCACCACCAGCGAACCGACCGCGATATTCGACACCTGCACGCCGTACTGGTCGGTGGAAGTCGCATGGATAGTATCGCTGCGCCGGCCGATACCGGGATTGACGACCGCCAGCGTAAACGCCACCGATTCGCCCGGGGCCAGAAACCGCGCCGAATCCGTGGCGGTAAACACCAGGGCCGTGCCGTTCAGGGATACCGTCCACCCCGTCGGCGCAACCTGCGCGTCAAGGCCCTGCACGGAAAAAGCGCCCACTCCGGAACCAAGAATAAATTCGACCGCGCTAAGCTTCGAGGCGGCGCCCGGATCATTCCGCATGGTGGCGACCAGCGTTGCCGTGTTGCCGCCGTGCTGGTTGGCCCCCGCCCCCCACGCCAGCGTATAAGCCGGGATTGCCTGCGCCGAAATAACCATCAGCCCGCCCGACAGCGTGATGCCGTTCGTCACTTCACTGTTCGCTGCCGTCACATTCATCGTGATGGCATTGCTCTGTCCGCCCACACCGGGGTTGGTGACCGCGATCCGGAAACTGCCCGTCTCGCCGGCCGACAGATAATCAGCACTCCCCTGACCAGTAAACGTGATACTGGTATCGGTGACCGCCGTCACGGTCCAACCCGTCGGCGGCGTCTGACCGCTGGCTGCCAACGGGGTAAACACCGATCCGCCCGCCGTCGCACCGAATGCGATGGTGAACGAGGCGATCGCCGAGGCAGCATCACTGTCATTGCGGATATTCGCCACCAGGGTCGATGGTTGCCCGGCGATCATGCTGACCGAATCGGCAAAATTGATTGTTCCCGACGGCCGCGCCCCGGTAATCAGACCCGAGGCCCGCACCGGGCCGACGCTCGGGCAATTGTAGTTCTCATTGCCATGCCAGTCCACTGCGGTAACCGCGATATAATAGTCCGTATCGTTGCTGATCGCATCATCTTGGTTCCACGTGGTAATATCCGTGGTGGCCGCGCCCTGAACGAATTTCTCCGGGGTCAGGCTCTGCACGCTGCCGATGGCGGTTTTGCTGATATACACATAATATCCCGCCAGATCCGCCGCGTTCGATGCCGTCCACGCGACGCGGATGCTCTGCCCGGTGTCGTTCGGCACATCAGCCGCCGTCAGATTGGTCACCACATCCGGCGCCACTTCCTCATAGGTCGGCGTGCCCACCTGCGTCGTCGTCTGCGCCATGCAGAAGCGGTACTCTTTCATGTATTCGCGGGCCAGACGAAAATCATTGATGATGAGTTCATTTTCGTCGGTGCTCTCGCTGGACGCATTGGAATGGTTCAGCGAGCCGGTGGCCACTGTGGTCAGATCTATGATGTACAGCTTGTGGTGGAGATGGTCGGAATTGCCATCCTGACGGACATCCACCCCGTCTGCCAGATAGTCGCTCAGGATGTCGCCGTAAATCGATTCATAGGCGCCTTCCGCAATACCGCCCCGCCGTTTCAGGGCAATGGCCGCATCCGACAGCATCGACAGCTGATGATTGAACGACAGGAAATAGATGCAGTGTTCCGCATTCTTCAGCGCGTTCGTCAGGTACGTCTTGCCCGGATTGTCCTCCGGGGCAAAGTACAAACCGATACTGTGTCCGTTGATGCTGAATTCATGGGAATCAACCGGCCCGGTGCGGAAATTGCCCGTATAGAGTTCCAGAAACTCACGACCGTAGGTGTTGGCAATGGTCGTGCTGCTGATGGTGAGGACATCATTGTTTTGCGTGCTGTAGGCCGGGTCCGTCCAGTTGGTGGAACCGGTCAGCACCTTGGCATTGGCGGTGTTGTAATCGAGCACAATAAACTTGTTGTGCTGCAGGCTGCCTTCGTCGGCCGTCCCCTCGTCATTCACCTTGGGATAGGCGTCCATGTTCGGATTGAACGGGCCCTGATTGTCACCCACCACCCGCACATCCAAACCCGCGGCATACTGCTCATTCAGCGCCTGCACCACCTTGTTGTGCGATGAAGTACCCCACGTATAGCTGGTGATCCACACCGACGTTTGGGCCTGTTTGATGAAATTGTACAGCGCCTGCTCATACGCGGAGCTGGTATTGCTGCGCTGCTCGGTAAAATGCACTTCCCACCACGGCGCCGCGACCGCGGGCGCGCACACTGCCAGCAGCAGCATTGCCGTCAGCAGCAGCCGCGTCACCTGAGCAATTCCCGTTCCATGCGGTCGGCATAGGCCGTCATCCGGTCCGTCTGCTCCCGCAGTTTTGCCAGTTCCACCGTCAAGGTCCCCTGATATTGTCGCAATTGCCCCACCGTCTCACGCAGTCGCGCTGCCGCCTGTTCAAGATGCGGAATGGTCGCCGGATCAATTACCAGCGCGCGCGCACTCTGCAAACCCTGCAAATCACGCACAAACCGGACAATCTCCTCTTTCTGCCTGATTTCTGCAAGGTTACTTGAAATTCGCGTCTGTGTCAATGCCAGTTCGCGCTCGACACTCTGAATCTCGTCACGCAAAATGCCCGCCTTCTCCCGCACCTCGGTCGGCGAATTCCAGTCAGCCACCTGCAGGTTCACCGGGTTGCGAACAATATTCAGTTCCCGCCGCGACTCAAGCGCCCCCTTAAGATTGTCCAGTGCCACCAATTCCTTCAAGGTCTGGGAAAAAGCTTCCTGCTCACCCGCAGCCTGCTGCGCTTTTAAGCGCTCCGCCCGCAATGCCAGTTCGCGCTTGACTCCTTCCAGCGAACGATTAACCAGCGTCATGCGCGTGTCAGCGAGGGTGCGGATCGTAAATTCAATGTCCGCCATGCGTTTGGCCCGCTCCTGACTTTCCCGCAGCAATGAATTCAGGCGGATTTCTTCAATAATATTAACCCCACCATCCTTCAACGCCGCAATTGACCGGTTGGTTTCTTCGAGTTGGGCGCGAATAACCGCCAGTTCATGATGCCAATAACCAAGTTTTTCCTCGATTTGCGTTATCTGCTGCCATTGCACACTAATCTCTTCAGCATTTGCCGCTGATATAAACAGTATTGCTGTTAATATAGCAATTGTTTTATACATTTTCCTTCGCAACTATCCCGTGTTTCTGCAATTTATATTGCAATGTCGTACGATTGACTTGCAATAATTTAGCTGCTTTCAATTGATTTCCTGACGACTGCTTTAATGCTGAAACAATCAACGCCTTTTCATATGCATCAACATTATCAGTCAGCGATATTGAAAAATCGCTTTTCATTTCGCTAATAATATCTGCCGGTTTTCCGGCAGTTGCCGACAAAATCTCGTGGGGTATCAAGTCCATCGAGATTCTATCTTCATTGCATAATACAACTGCCCGTTCAATAATGTTCTCCAACTCACGCACATTACCCGGCCAACGATAATTCACCAGTCCTTTTTTTGCTTCTTCATCAATAATTGTAACTTTCTTACGGCAAACAACGTTAAATTTATGCAAGCAATATGCCAATAAATCAGGGATATCATCCTTGCGTTCACGCAATGGTGGAATAAAGATAGGAATCACATTCAGTCGAAAATACAGATCCTCGCGAAATCGTCCGTCTTTGATCGCCTCTTCAAGATTCATATTCGTCGCCGCAATAATACGAACATTTGTTTTGATTCTTTCAGTTCCTCCAACCCGCTCAAATTCGCCATCTTGAAGGACCCGGAGCATTTTTGCCTGCATGGCAACCGGCATATCGCCAATTTCATCAAGAAAAATCGTTCCGGTATCTGCACTGATAAACCGGCCATCTTTGCGGGCAATCGCTCCCGTAAACGCCCCTTTTTCATGGCCAAACAATTCACTTTCCAGCAAACCCTCCGGGATCGCCGAGCAATTCACCTTGATAAACGGGCGGGTGGCGCGCCGGGAATAGGCATGCACTGCCCGGGCCACCAGTTCCTTGCCGGTGCCCGTCTCACCGCGCAGCAGCACCGGCGAGTCCGTGGGCGCGGCACGCCGGGTCAGGTCATAGACGCGTTTCATCCCGGTGCTGTGTCCGGTCAATTCCGCAAAGTTATAATGTTCCTTCAGCTCTTCGCGCAACAGCAGATTTTCGCAGTGCAGGCGCTGGCGCTCCAGCAGGCGCGCCACCTTCAGCTCGATTTCCGCCACGAGAAACGGTTTGAGCACAAAATCGGCCGCGCCCCGTTTCATCGCCTCAACTGCGCTTTCCACCGTGCCGAACGCGGTAATCATGATCGCCTCGATCGCGGCATTCTCCGCCCGGGCGATGCGCAGCAATTCCAGGCCGTCGATTCCCGGCATCTTGAGATCGGTGATCAGCAGATTATAGCTGCAGCGGCGCAGGAATTCAGCCCCCTGTTCGCTGCTGGTCGTCGTCTCGACCGCATACCCCTGCTCGCGGAGGGCCTCATCCAGCACCTCGCACATCGCCGCATTGTCGTCCACCACCAGAATGCGCTGCATCAAACCCCTCCCGTCGGTAACAACACCGTCACATTGGTCCCCCGACCCGGTTCCGATTCCACCCGGATATGACCGCCATGCCGCTCGACAATCGCATGGCAAATCGTCAACCCCAGTCCCGTGCCGTCATCTTTCGTGGTAAAAAACGGATTGAACATCGTCTTGCGTTCCGCCATTGCCATGCCGCGTCCGGTATCCGCCACACTGAAGGCAATGAACATCCCCTCTTCCGCCCAGGTCGCGACAACCGTTTGCCCGGCGGCACTCGCTTCCACGGCATTGCGCAGCAGGTTGACCAGCACCTGGCGCACCTGCTCACCGTCGGCCAGCAGCCGCACCTCGTGGCCCGCCGGCGCCGCCAGCAGCACGCCGCGGGCAGCGGCATGCGGTTCCACCAGCGCCACCGCACCCTGCACCAGTTCGCCCGCCGCCACCGTCAGGCGCTGCAGCGGCTGCGGACGGGCAAACGACAGGAAATCCGTAACGATCCCGTTCAGGTGGCGGATCTCCTGCTGGATCTTCTCCGTCAACCGCAGCGCGGCGTCATTATCCGTCACCTTGCGCTGCAGCAGTTCGACAAACCCGCTGATCCCCGACAGCGGATTGCGCACCTCATGCGCCACCCCCGCCGCCAGCTGGCCGACCGCAGCCAAGCGCTCGGCCCGCTCCACTTCCTCCTGCAGCTCGCGCAACCGGGTGGTTTCGATGATCATGGCAATCACCCCCAGCACCTGGCCGGCGCCGTCGCACAGCAGCGACGTCACGAAATCAAAATGCCGGCGGCCGTCGCCGCTGGCCACCGCGACGTCATGGCCCGCCTGCCCGACCCGCTGGGCGATGGTCGCCTCCAGCAGCGTCAGAAACGGCGGATACGCGGACAACACCTGCGCATAGGGCCGGCCGGTAACCTCGTCCGGCAGATTCAGCAGTTCGCGCGAACGGCGATTGGCCAGGGTCAGCGTGCCGTCAAGCTGGCAGGCAATGATCCCGCTGCGGATGTTCTCGAGGATGTGCTGCGTATAGGCCTCGTACTTGCTCGCGCGCATGGCTTCCAGCCGGTGCAGTTCCGTCAGTTCCTGTTCGTGCCGGCGCAGGGTTTCCGCCATGCGGTTGAATTCCTCCGCAAGAAAGCCCAGTTCATCGCGGGCCGTCACCGGGACCGGCGTGTATTCGCGCGCACTCAGCCGCCGCACGCCCGCCGCCAGGGCCCGCACCGGTTCCAGCACCTGCCGCGACAGCACCCGGCTGAACAGCAGAATCAGGGCCAGTCCGAGTGCCGCCACCAGCAGGATCTGGTCGCGATATGCGGCCAGAAAATCGCTGATCAGCGGACTTCCTTCCAGCCGCAGCAGCGCCACGGTCCGCCCATCTGCCGTGCACAGCGGGGCATAGGCCGTCATGTAGTAATTCTGGCCGTCGCTGTACAAATGGCTCACCTGCGGCTCGCCGGTACGCACCGCCGCATCGATCTCCCGGACATCCTGGCCGATAAAGGGAAGCGCGGCCCCGATCGGGGTCTGGTCAACGCTCACCAGCGCCCGCCGTTGCGGATCGAGCAGGCGCACCTCGGTGGCCCCCAGCGCCTGCCGTGCGCGCGCCAGCCGGCTCTGCTGCACGGCGTACAGTTGCTTGCGTTCATCCCCCGCCCGCAGCTGGGCCACCGTCTCCGCCTCGAACTGGCTGGCAGTCAGCCGCGCGCCCAGCATCAGGCGCACCGCCAGCTCGCGCACGAGATAGTCCGTCGCGGTGCGGTAGAAAAACCAGCCGGGCACCGCCAGCAGGATCACCGCCAGTCCCGCAAAATAGAGTGTCACCCGTCCGCGCAGGGTCCCCAGCAGCGACCGGTTCATGGCTTCCGCCCCCCGCACCAGCATGCCCGCATCCGTTCCAGGAAACCGCCGCGGCTGCTTGCCCGCCGCACGGTACTGGCCGGGAGCAGGCGCAGGAATGGCGACGGTTCCGCCGCGCGGCTCCGTCCGTTGCGGGTGCGCATCCGCGCATGGGTCAAATGCAGCTGCAGTTGGGCCCGGGTCATGCCCACATAAAACAGCCGCAGTTCCTCGCCAAACCGCTGCGCCCGTTCCGTCGCATCCAGTTCGCAATCAGTATGGTGCGCCAGCGGGCACAGCCCGTCCTCCAGCCCGGTGATGAATACCACGGGAAACTCCAGGCCCTTTGCCGCATGCAAAGTCATCAGCAGCACCGCATCGCCGCCGGCGGCCAGCCGGGCCTGCGGATCGCGCCGCTTTTCCTCAAGGTCGGCAAGAAAATCCGCCAGTCCCGCCGCGCCGCCGCTGCTCCCGGCCATGCGCTCCCGCCATGCCCGCAGCAGGTCGCGGAACTGGTCAAGATTGCGCGCCAGCCGCCGGTCACACTGTTCGCCGCGCGCCGCCTGCGCCGCATAGCCCAGCTGCTGCCAGAGCAGTTCGCACGCCGCCGGCAGCTCATCCGCCGTCAACAGCTCGCTGCCGCGCTCCACGCCGTCGATAAACCGGTCCAGCGCCGCGCGGCCGCCCGGCGTCAGTCGCGCCATCAGCGCGGCATACTGTTCACCGTCAGCGAGCACCCGCCATACCCCGCCAGTTGCGCGCAGCACCGCGCAATCATTATCCCCCATGCCGCAGGCCGGCACCGCCAGCAGTTCCGCCAGCTGGGCGTCCGCCAGCGCCGGGTCCGGCAGTGCCATGCCGCACCCGCCCTGCCGCACCCGCGCCACCAGGCCCGCCAGCTGCAGCCAGCTGACGGTGTGCTGAATCTCGCGCAGGGCAAAAAAACGCTGGTCGCCGTATTCAAGATACGGCATCCCCGCCGCTGCCAGCGCGGTCTTGAACGGGCCGGCCTGCTCGTTAAGCCGGTACAGCACCACACAGTCACCCGGCTGCCGCCCGTCATGCAGCGCGCGCCGGATGGCAAAGACCACGAACGCCGCTTCATCGGTTTCATCATCAGCGAGAAATTCGGTGATCTTCTCGCCCGCAACCACCCGCCCGTCAGCGCCCGTACGCACCGCTTCCAGTTCCTTGCGCAACGCCGCCGGCTTGTACCGGTCAAACACCCGGTTGGCGGCGCTGATGATGGTGCGCGACGACCGGTAATTCTTCACCAGCGTAAGCACCCGCGCCTGCGGATAATCCTCACGGAACTGCAGCAGATTGCGGATGTCTGCACCGCGCCAGCCGTAAATCGACTGGTCGTCGTCGCCAACCACGAACAGGTGGTCCGTGGCGCGCGTCAGCTGGCGGGCCAGCACATATTGCGCAAAATTGGTGTCCTGGTATTCGTCAATCAGCACATGGCGGAACCGGGCGCGATAATGCCCGGCAACTGCCGCGTCGCGCTGCAGCAGTCCGACAGTCAGGGTAATGATATCGTTGAAATCAAGCAGCTGCCGCGCCCGCTTCTGCTCCTGGTACCGCGCCAGCACCGCGCCGACCGCCCGCGCCTCCGCGGCAGTTCCGTCCGCCTGCAGTGCTGCCGCATCATGCAGCTCGCTGCCCGCCCGTTCAATGCCGTCCCGGATCGCCGCCGCGTCGTGGGCGCCCGCCGCCGGCCCGGCCAGCAGTATCGCCTGTTCCAGCATTGCCTGCGCCTGCGGCGGCTCCATGATGCGGAACTCCGCCGGGTAACCGCAGCGTTCGCTATTGCACTGCCCCTCGCCCGGCAGACGGTCGCGCAACAGTTTCAGGCAGACATGATGGAACGTGCCCAGCCACAAATCCGGCGCAGCGACGCGCAACGGCGCCAGCAGCTCGGCCCCGCCGGGCGGCAGCAGCGCCGCCAGCCCGGCCAGCAGCTCCCGCACCCGCTCCCGCATCTCGTCCGCCGCCCGATTGGTGAATGTGGCCACCAGCAGCGCCGACGGTGCCGCTCCGCGCAGCAGCAGATAGACCACGCGCCGGGTCAGTACCGCCGTCTTGCCCGAACCGGCACCGGCAAGAATCAGCAGCGGTCCGTCCTGCTCATGATCGTGCAGCACCGCCGCCAGCTGTTCGGCATTGAGCGTGGCGATCAGCCGCAGCACCGCCTCCGCCCGCACCGCCGTGTCGCACCCCAGCAGCGCTTCGTCCAGGCGCCGCCGGGTCCGGTCGTCTGCACGCGCGCGCAGCTCACCATGGATACGTGCCGCTTCCGGCCGCAATTCATCCGCCAGCATCTGTCCGCTCCGCCGCCTGCCCGTAACGAATTATAGTTGCCACCGGGTTATGCCGCAACCGCAGCCGCACAGCGTCAGCGCGGCATGCGCGGGTGGGGTCAGCGCGCATCCCCGCCGGGCGCACGTTTGTTCCCGCCGGGGAGTGCGCACCGCAACCGCGCAGCAGCCGGCAACGCCATGTCCCGCCTGCGCGCCCCCGTAAAGCGCCAAGCCGTCGCCGGCACTCAGACGCTGCCCTGGGCAAGTATCGCCGCCGCCACTGTGGTGCATCCCGCGATATTGGCGCCTATCACATGGTTGACGAATTCACTGTCGCTGGCGAATTCCACGCTGCGGGAACGTCACCACGCACAACACATCCCGGCCCGCTGACCTTTGCGATACGGACACTTGAATGTCTGCGCATATTCGCGGATGCGGCCGCGCCGGACCTGTCTTGAGTTTCAAGAGGTACGCGCGTTTCCCGAGATCGGTTCCAGCCGCAGCACAGAAGCACCCGGCAGGCGCACGAACAGCTCGGCGTCACCCTGGCCTGGCCGTCATCAGCCGATTCATGCCGCCAGACCATGTTGTCAACGGGCAGATTCCCTGCAGCACCGCATTCCGTTCGGGCAGACCGTCACTGAAGCTCATGCGCGCCATCCGTCGCCGACCGCGCTGCGGCTATCCGACCGGGTTGAATTTGTCCTTGCTCTTGCCGCAGCGCGGACACTTCCATTCGGCCGGCAGTGCCGTGAACGACACATTGCCGTTCGCTGCCGGGACATATTCATAGCCGCACACCGTGCACCGGTACGTGCGCAGATCCGCTGCCGGGGCGGCGCTCGCCGCAACGGTGTCGCCGGCAGTCGCCGGCACAACCGCCGGCGCCACCGGCGTTGCCGGTGCAGCCGGTGCCAGCGGCTGTGTCCCGCCCGAACAACCCGCCACCAGTATCGCAATCATCATCACCAGCCATCCGCATTTCATCATGCCCCTCCTCCGGGTCCGTCGTTGCCCGTAACGGCAAACAGCACCTGTTCGCCGGTCTTCCCCTTGATCGTCACCGGCGGCAATTCCTCCAACAGCGCGCGGTCACGCACCCGCTCCGCCACCGCCGCCGTAACAATGATCTCACCGCCATGCGCCAGCGACTGGCAGCGGCTGGCCATGTTCACCCCGTCGCCGATCACGGTATAGTCCATGCGGTCGGGCGTGCCCAGCGTCCCCTGCACCACCTCGGCGTAATTGATGCCGATGCCGAGCAGCACCGGCGGCAGGGTGCCGTCCGGATTCAATTTCGGCGAAATCGCCATCAGTTCATTGCATTGCGCCATTTCCCGCTGGACCGCCACCGCCGCCGCCACCGCGCGCGCGGCGGCATTGTCACGGTCATCACGCGGCACAAATACCGCCATGACTGCATCGCCAATTACCTTGTCAATGCTGCCGCCATGGCGCAGAATGATGTCAAAAATGAAATACAGGATAAAATTGAGCAGATCGACCACCCGCTCCGGCGGCACAGTTTCCGACAAACGGGTAAAGCCGCGAATGTCGGAGTAGAAAATCGCCAGTTCACGCCGCCGGGTCGGCGGCAGGACCGCCGCCGCCGCCGCGCGATCCGGCACCGCCGTCGCCGGCAGATACGGCCGGGCATAGGCCAGCAGCCGGGCATAATCGCGTTCCTGATCATGCACCAGCAGCCGCATCCGGCGCACCGCGCCGGCGTGCGCCAGTTTCCGGGTCAGTTCCTCCGCCAGCACCGGCAGCAGCACATAATCATCCGCACCCGCCGCCAGCAGGGCGCATCTGCCGTCGGCCATGCCCAGCGCCACGGACGGCACCTCCGCCAGCAGCGCATCGCCTTTCAGCCGGCGGCACAGTGCCGCGGTGGCCGCATCATCTTCACCCGCGAGCAGCAGCACCTCCGGCCGCGTGGCCGCGATCACCGCCGCCGGGGCATTGGTTGCCAGCCATACCGCCGGCATGCCGGCTGGCAGCGCGCACACTGCCCCCAGCCCGGTGATCCGCGGGCCGGCCGGTTCGGTCATTGACCGCTGCCACCCGGCTGCGGACCGGCGCCCTGCGGACGGGAACCGCGTCCCCGCCCGCCACGACGGCGCGAACCGCCAGCCGGCCGGCCGGCGGCGCCTTGGGTCGAACCGGTTGCCGTTCCGGCGCCGCGCGACTTTTCTTCCTGCCGGCCGCCGCTCCGCCCATGGCCGCGCTGCGCGGACCGGCGCTGGCGGTCATGACCGCCCGGTCGCCGGCCGCAGCGGTCGTCACCCAGAGCGTTGCCCGCCACCGCCCCGGCACTGTACACCTCCGGTTTGAAAGGAAACGGGACGATATCCGCAATCCGCTTGATTTCAGCAAAGCGGCCGCTGTCGCCCGGCGTCACCAGGGCAATGGCGATACCGCGCTTGCCCTTGCGCGCCGTGCGCCCGCTGCGATGGACGTAACTCTCCGCCTCATGCGGCAGATCGAAGTGAATGATATGGCTGACATTCACAAAATCCAGGCCGCGGGCCATCACATCGGTCGTCACCACATACTTCAATTTGCCGTGGCGGAACCGGTCCATGATGCGCATGCGCAGGTCCTGTTCCAGTCCGCCGTGCAGATAGTCAAAATCGCGCACCTCTCGTTTCAGCTTGTCAAACAGTTCCTGCACTCGCGTGCGCGCATTGCAGAAAATAATCGCCTGGGTGATATCCTCGGTGCGCAGCAGCTTGAGCAGCATGGCCGTCTTGTCACGCCCGGGCACAGTGATGTAGGCATGGTCCAGCGTCTTTGGGGTCACCTGTCCGGCATTCAGCTTGATGTGCAGCGGATTATGCAGGAATTTGTCCGCCAGTTTACGGATGGGCGGCGGCATCGTCGCCGAGAAGAGCAGCGTCTGGTGCTGCTGCACCAGGCACTGGGCGATAAAATCCAGATCCTCGATGAAGCCCATGTCGAGCATTTCATCGCCTTCGTCGATGATCAGCAGCTTGACATGATTCAGCGGCAGGTAATCGTTGTAAATCAAGTCGATCAGCCGGCCCGGCGTCGCCACCAGCATCTGCACCCCGGTGGCGAACTTGGCGCGCTGGATGCTCTTGTCGAAGCCGCCGTAGACCGCGAACGGGGTCAATCCGATGTCTTCCGCCACCAGCGCCATTTCATTGAGATACTGCACCGCCAGCTCACGGGTCGGCGCCAGCACCAGCACCTGGATCTCCTTGAGCGCGGGATCGCACATCTGCGCCGCAGGGATCGAGCAGGCCAGGGTTTTACCCGAACCCGTTTCCGCCTGACCGATCATATCGCGCCCGGTAAGGATCAGGGGAATCGTCTCCGCCTGAATGGGTGTGGGCGTGACAAAGCCGTGGCGCTTGAGCGCCCGCACAATCGGATCCGTTACCCCGACCTGGTCAAACCCCGTCACCGCAGGGTCGGGCTCCATGACCACCGCGCCACCCGTCATATCCTCTGGCACCATTTCCGCCATCCCGCCGGTTTCCGGCGTCAGGCCCGGTGCCGATTCAGCAAACTCACTCATGTCATTCTCCTTGTTCCCAGCAGGTCAGTATAGCATACCTCGCGCGCCGGCGACGAATGCCGCCCGGCAGGCGCCCCCCCCCGGCCACCGTTACCATGCACCCGGACACCGCGATGCCGGCACCGCCCGCCGGGCCGCTGCCTGAAAATCGCCAGCAATCCCGCGCCTTGACCGCAACCGGCACGTCAGGTACGGTAACGGTCACCGGCATCACCCGTTTCCTGCCTGCGGAGGCAGGCGGGGATGACGGCGGCCATGCCGGGACGCGATGCTGCATTGCGCATGGCCGGCGGCATCATGAACCGCGCGAACCGTGCCGAACGCAATCCCTGATCAGCGGGAACGCTTCCGAGTCGCCGCGAACAACCGCGGGTGGGGGGGAAAACATGAAGGACCGTCGGGCAAACGACCGTGCCATGACTGCCGAGCAGGCAGTACGCATGCTGGCGGGAACACTCATCCTGCTGTCGCTGGCGTTGGGGTGGTGGCTGGATCTGCGGTTTCTGCTGCTAACCGCCCTGGTCGGAGTCAATCTGCTTCAGTCTGCATTCACGGGATTCTGTCCGGCGGAACGGCTGTTCAGACGCCGCGGTCTGCTCTGAACCCGCTTATTCGCGGTAAATGGTCATGGAGACGCCGGCGCGGCCGTTGTCGGCAACCTCTTCGCGCGTGAGCACCGCATCCCAGACCGCCGGGCCGAAGGCATAGGCAAACGTCATCACAATAATCGCCACCATGCCGACAATCAAGGCGTATTCCACCATGCCCTGACCCCGCCTGGCCCGCTGCACCCTGTCCATGCCGTCCTTATAGCTAACTCCGCGCCATCCGGCAACCAACCGCCTTGACAGCCGTGGTATTACCTCGTAATATATGCTCTGGAGGTGGCATCATGCCGCGCAAAGACACCGTCCTGACCTTCAAAACCGATCCCGCGCTCGCGACAGCCCTGCGCGCCCTGCCCAACCGCAGCGATTTTATCCGCGCTGCCGTACTCGCCGCACTCGACAACGCCTGCCCGCTGTGCGGCGGCAGCGGGCTGCTGTCCCCGAAACAAAAGGAGCATTGGGAACAGCTGCGCGCCAGCCATCGCATCACCAAATGCGGCGACTGCGACGAATTGGTCATGGTCTGCGACCGCCATGACCGCCGCCACCCGCGCGGACGCCGGGCCCGATGACCTGGCAACCGTGCAGCGCTCCCCGGCACGCCGGGCGGGCGCGGCCGCCGGCAGCAGCATGACCCGGCATGCCTGCGGCAGCTGCTGCACGAAGCTGTCCCGGCTGGTCGTCCGCCTCGGCACCAGCACTGTGCTTGACGGCATCGATTTGCACCTGCATTGCGGCGAACTGACCGCACTCATCGGGCCCAACGGCGCCGGCAAGACCACCCTGCTGCGCGCGCTGCTGGGTGAGCTCCCCTTTTCCGGCGAAGTCCGTTTCCTCGACGCCGCCACCGGCCGGCGCCGCCGGCCGCGGTTCGGCTATGTGCCGCAATCGCTGGAATTCGACCAGGGCGCTCCGCTCACGGTGGCCGACCTGTTCGCCGCCGCGCTGGCCCGCTTCCCTGTCTGGCTCGGCCATACCGCCGCCTTGCGCGCGCGCGCCACTGCCGCGCTCGCCCGCGTGCAGGCGGACCATCTGTTCGACCGCCGCGTCGGCGACTTGTCGGGCGGCGAACTGCAGCGGGTGCTGCTGGCGCTCGCCCTGGAACCACTCCCCGATCTGCTGCTGCTCGACGAGCCCGTGGCCGGGGTCGATGCCGGCGGACGGGAGAATTTCTACGGGCTCATCTGCGCCTTGCGGCGCGATTTCGACCTGTCCATTCTCCTGGTGGCGCACGATCTTGATCTGGTCGCCCGCCATGCCGACCGTTTTGTGCTGCTCAATCGCACCGTGATCGCCGTGGACACCCCCGCTGCGGTGCTCGCCCACCCCGAGTGCGTCCGCCTGTTCGGCCGGCTGACTCCCGATCCGGCCCTGCGCCATCCGCACGCGGTCCTCCCGCATGCCGGGAGCCATGCCTGATGCTCGCGCCCTGGTACCAGCTCTGCGCCCTCCTGCCGGCGCCCTGGTCGCAGTTCCTGTTCCTGCAGCATGCGCTGCTGGCGATCCTGCTGCTCTGTCCGCTGCTCGGTCTGCTGGGGACGCTCGCCGTGGGCAATCGCATGGCCTTCTTCGCCGATGCAGTCGCCCATGCCTCGCTTACCGGCCTGGCCATCGGCGTGCTGCTGGGCGCAACGTCGCCGCTGCCGGTCATGCTGGTCTTCGCCGCGCTGTTCGCCACGGTGCTGACCGTCCTGCGCCGGCAGAGCAGCGCCTCGACCGACACCCATATCGGCATCTGCGCCGCCGCCGCGGTGGCCCTCGGCCTCACCCTGCTCTCGCGCGGACGCGGGCTGGCGCAATTCACTTCCTACCTCGCCGGCGACCTGCTCAGCATCGCTCCCGCCGAGCTGCTGGCCCTGGCCGGCGCCGGGTGCGTCTGTCTGCTGGTCTGGTGGTTCGCCTTCAACCGCTTCCTGCTCGCCTCGTTTAATCCCGCCTTGGCCCGCAGTCGCGGCGACAACATCGCCGCGCTGGAATTCTCCTTTTCCATTCTTCTGGCCATGCTGGTCACCCTGGCGCTGCCGTGGGTGGGACTGCTGGTCATCAATGCGCTGCTCATCATCCCCGCCGCCGCCGCGCGCAACCTGTCGCGCACCATGCGCGGCTACCACGGGATCGCCGTGGGCGGCGGCCTGTGCTGCGGACTGGCGGGGCTGGCACTGTCGTATTATGCCGACACTGCCACCGGCGCAACCGTCGCCCTGCTGGCGGCGCTGTGGTACTTCATTACCGTCCCCTTCAGCCGCCGGCCCCGTTAGCCGCCGGTCGTACGGCGGATGCCGTTTGCATTTCCGGCCGGGAATGACTACTATTGCCGAACCGTTGATCGCCCGGAGGAATTGTGGACCAACCGCTGCTCGTTGCGCTTGATCTGGAAAGTGTGCTGGTTCCCGAGTTCTGGCCGGCGATCGCCGCCGCCACCGGGGTGGGTGCGCTGCAGCGCACGACCCGCGACGAACCCGCGTATGACCGGCTGATGGCGGAACGGCTGGCCGTGCTGCGCGACCACCGCCTTTCCCTGCGCACGGTGCAGGCGATTCTTGCCGCACTGGCGCCCCTGCCCGGTGCGCCCGCGTTCCTCGACTGGCTGCGCGACCGGGCGACCGTCGTTATCCTCTCCGATACATTTTATGAATTTGCCGCGCCGCTCATGATGCATCTCGGCCGGCCGGCACTGCTTTGCCACACCATCGTCGTCGATGCCGACGGCATGATCACCGGCTGGCGGCAGCGCTGCCCCGACGGCAAGGCCGCCGCCGTGCGCGCATTCCGCAACCTCGGCTTCACCACCGCGGCGGTCGCGGATTCACACAATGACCTGGGCATGCTGCATGCTGCCGACTGCGGATTTTTCTTCCGGCCGCCGGCGGCACTCGCCGCCGCCCACCCCGGATATCCGGTCTGCACCAGCTATGCCGAATTGCAGCAGCGGTTGACCGGGTTGATCAGCACCTGATCCGGACCCGTCATCATTCCCGGGCCGCGGCCACAGCGCGCCAGCGGATGGCGCCGCTGTCACCCACCGCATATTCGAGCAGCACCGCACCGCGCTGATGCCCGTCCGTGCAATGCGCCAGCACCCAATGGCGGTTGAGCACATAGACGTCCTGCGGCGAGATAAACCGCATCGTCCCCCCCTGCGTGCCGGCGAGGGGGATGACGTCGTCATGACGCAGCAGGTCGGTGGTCAGCTCAAGCAGCGGATTGCGCAGTCCCGCGCGGTACAGCTGCTGCAAATCCGCGGGGGACAGCGTGACGGGCGGCGCCACGACGACGGTCTCCGCCGCCAGTTCCCCACTCATCCGCTCCACCTGCCGGACAAGTGCGGCATGCTGCTGCTGCGCTCGATCGCGCTGGCGGAAATATATCACACCGAAATTGACCGCCACCATGGCCGCGACCAGCGCCATGCCGGCCGTCAGGGCGATCACCCGCCGGTAGAATTGTCTGGTCTCCTGCAGTTCATCGTTCGGCATGATCTTCTCCCGCCTTCGTCTGTCCGGTTTTCGCCGGGCGCCGGCCGGTCCACCCGTTGCGGACCGCTTGCTGCCCATGCTTCCGTTTTATGGTATCCTTGACCGGTCGGCCATTGCCCCACCGACCACTACTGCATCAGGAGCATGTCCATGGCCCGTACCCGCGACCTTGAACGCCACTATCCCGCCCGGCAGTTCGCCGGCAAATTGCGCCGCCTCGCCGCGGCGCTTGAGGCGGGCAGGCCGTTCCGTCTGCAGCTTGCCGGTGAACGCCTGACCATCCCCGCCGACGCGCACATTTCCATCGAACATGAGCGTGCGCACGGCACTGCGGAAATCGAATTTCAGCTGCGCTGGCGCGCGTGACCGTCAGGCGCGCCTGATCCGCAGCGTCCCGCCCGCGGGCAGCGCCACCGTCAGTGCCGCCCGCCACGGCTTGCCGCGCGCCGGCAGATCGCGGGTAACCCAGCGCCGCCCGTCAAATTCATTGACCGCCTCCGCCGCCCCGGGCGCAGTGCGGATGCTGTGCAGCGGATGGGTCATGCCCGTGCCCCACGCCTTGACGATTGATTCCTTGCGCGTCCACCCCTGCAGGAGCAGCTCGCGCCGGCGGGCATCGGTGTAATGCTCGATGGCGGCGCGCTCATCCGCGGCAAACGTCAGCGCCGACGCGGTGGCGATATGCGCGGCATTTTCCAGCAGCTCAACGTCAAGGCCGAGCTCGCGTTCCGCCACCGCGATCAGACCGATCCCGGCACGGTAGCTTATCGAAAAAAAGAACGGGTTGCCGTCCAGATACGGCTTGCCGCGTTCCGTCAGCCGGATCGGCACCGCCGCCGGCGCGCACTGCAGGCGCGCCGCCAGGACGCCGCGCAGCGCGCAGCGCATGGCGATGAACCGCGCCCGCACCGCCGGCGCGGTCGTCTCCGCCGCCCGCCGGCGTTCCTCCGGTGCCAGCTGCGCGCGCCAGTCCGCCGGCGATGCGCCGGCCGTTAGCGCCACCCCGGTCACGGTCACCGTCAGCGACCCGGCGGTCATGCCGGTTCGCCTGCCGTTTTGTCCGGCCGGAATTCCTGCACGTAGCTGATGCCGAGCAGGCCGGACACCACCGTCGAACTGTCCAGCAGGTGGCGCATGTCGACGAACTCGCCGTTGTCGACTACCGCGGCGATTTCCTTTTCCAGGTTCGCCGCCCGGTTCGGCATCGGCTGCGGCGAGAAGAGCACCGCGTGGTTATGCAGCATCTGGTCGGGCTTGGCCGGGTTGGCGGGATTCACATAGAACACCCGCGCGAACTGCTCCTGATCGTACCCGGAGAGATCGAAGGTCAGATCAACCCCGATGCCGCAGGTCAGCCCGGTGATATTGCGGTGCCGCGGCGTCTGGTCAAAATCAAACCATTCCTTCGTGTGCGCCGGGTCGATGACCATTTTCCCGTCGGCCGGGGTGTTGGTATCAACCGGCGACAGCTTGATCCCCGAGCCGTAGACCGCGCCGAATTCCGCGCGGAGTGCCAGGCCGATGGCGCCGCGAAAATCCGGACGGCGGGTGCGTGCCAGGTCGAACAGTGCGCGATAGATCTGCGCGATCGTGGCGCTCGCCCCGCTGGCGGTAAAATAGGCCAGTTCATCAAACCCGCCCGCCAGGGCCACATTGAATCCCGTGCGGATGGTGACCGCGCCCGTGTCCGCCTTGGGGATGAGGAAGTCGGGGGTATCGTTCCCGTCACAGGGGAGCCAGACCATGGTCCCGCCGATGGTCATCATCTCGCCCAGCAGCAGATAATAATCGTCCAGCGCATCGCCCAGACCGCCCAACCCGATGGAATATTCCGTTTCCGAGAATTTCTTCGAGCTGATATCCGCCCGGGTCACCGTCGCAGTCAGCACCTTGCGCACATCGCCCAGCACCGCCGCCGCACCCGGCCCGCCGCCGCCGGGAATGAACCGGAACGTCCCCGCCGGCGTGGCCACGGTCTCCAGTTCGTCCCATGCCGCCAGCATGCGCTGTTCGCGCAGCACCGCCTGCACCTGCCGCCGCGCTTCATCCAGCCCGGCAAACAGCCGCAGCACCCGGTCCAGGCCGCCCATGGCGACCACCTGACGGCAATACTCGTTCAGTCCCGCCAGCGCCATGGTCCCGCCGCGCGCGGTCAGCGCCTTGCCGTGCTTGACAAACACCCGCAGCCCGGCCGAACTGAGATACGATACGCCGCCCATGTCCAGCACGAGGCAGGTATTCCCGGCCTCAAGCTCACGGGTCAGGGCCTGCTCCAGTTCGCCCGCCCCGACCGCATCCACCCGGCCCTGGACCGTGATAACGGCAATCCCGTCCTGCCATTCACCCGCGATCTGCGCCATGTCCCGCCTCCGAAAAAGTGATGGCCGCATCATACCACATTTGCCCCCCCCTCGCATGGCCGTCCGCACCGGTTGCACACCCGTGTCGTTCGTGCTACCATGCCGTCATTCAGCGTCAGCACACCGACGCCCGAAAGGACGAACGATGAGCATGACTACCGAACGTGTTGCCCAGGTAATGGCCAAAGCCAAGGCGGCGGCCGGCATCTTCAGCCAATTCGACCAGGAGCAGACCGACCGCATCGTCAAGGCCGTGTATGAGGCCGCGTTCGCCGCCCGCGTTACCCTGGCCAAACAAGCGCAGGCCGAAACGGGGATCGGCATTTGGGAACACAAGGTCATCAAGAATGTGCTCGCCTCGCAGTTCGTCTATGAGGACATCCGCGACCTCAAAACCGTCGGCGTCATCAGCGATGATCCGCGCACGGGCGTCACCGAAATCGCCCAGCCGGTCGGCCCGATCTTCGCCATCATCCCGACCACCAACCCGACCTCAACGGTCATTTTTAAGATCATGATCGCGCTCAAGGCGCGGAATCCGATCATCATCAGCCCGCACCCGCGCGCGGCCAAATCATCGATCGAGGCGGCGAAGATCTGCTATCTCGCTGCCTGCCGGGCCGACGCGCCCGACGACTGCGTGCAGTGGGCACCCGACTGGACCCGCGATGAGATGAGCCAGCTCATGAGCCACCCCGATCTGGCGCTGGTGCTCGCCACCGGCGGCGGCGCCATGGTCAAGGCCGCCTATTCGTCGGGCAAGCCCGCGCTCGGCGTGGGCGCCGGCAACGTGCCCGCCTATATCGAAAAGAGCGCCGACGTCGTTCATGCCGTCACCGCGATCATGGCCTCGAAGACCTTCGACAACGGCACCGTCTGCGCCAGCGAGCAGGCCATCATCGTCGAGAAGAGCAACGCCGCCGCCGCGCGCCGGGAGCTGGAACAGCAGGGGGCGTACTTTCTCCCCCCCGCCGACGTGGCCAGGGTCGAGGCGGTCGCGCTCGACCCCGCCACGCACGTGATGCATCCCGCCATTGTCGGCAAATCCGCCGCCTTTATCGCCGAACTGGCGGGGATCAGCGTCCCGGACGGCACCCGGCTGCTGGTGGCGCCGCTGCACGGCGTAGGCCGGGAGCATCCGCTCTCCGCCGAGGTGCTGGCACCGGTGATTGCCTGGTACGAAGTCAAGGATTTCGCCGCTGCGGGCTCGCTGTGCCTGGAACTGAATTTCTTCGGCGGCATGGGTCATACCGCCAGCATCCACTCGAACGACCGCGAGCGGATCCTCGCCTTCGCCACCCTGATGAATGCCGGCCGCGTGGTGGTCAATTCCCCGTCGTCGCAGGGCGCCGTGGGCGGCATCTGCAATTTCCTCCCCCCCTCGTTCACGCTGGGGTGCGGCACCGGCGGCAACAACATCACCACCGACAACATCAGCGCGCGCCATCTCATCAATATCCAGCGGGTCGCGCGCCGGCGCGGCAACGAGCGGCTCGACCGCTTCGACATGAATCTGCTGTACGACGAGAAACTTGACGCCCCCGCCATTGCGCGGCTGTACAACAAAAACTACTGACGGGAGACGAACATGGTCACGATTACCGTGCAGGATCAGGAAATAATTTGCGCCTTTGCCGGCCGCCTCGACACCATGGCGCTGATGAAGGACGAAATGGCCGTGAGCGGGCGGCTGGAGCAGGCCGCCGGGCACCGCGTGGTGTTCGACCTCGCCGGCGTCGGCTTTATCGCCTCGTCGTTCCTCCGGCTGTGCCTCAGCACCGCCAAAAAACTCGGCGCCGGCCGCTTTGCCGTGCGCGGTGCGTCGCCGGAAATCAAGAAGGTATTCGCCATTTCCGGTCTGGACAAGCAACTGACGGTCACCTGACCGCCAGCGTGGTTCTCCAGATAATCGGCAAAGAGTTCAATGCTGGTTTACCGTTTTCCCTGCCACACCGCCGGATGTGTGGGCCCGCATCCGGCGGTTCGAAAAGCTGAGATCATTGCAGCATCAGTCGCGGAACGACCCGACAGTTGAATAACTGTGCGGGAGGCACTTTTATCACAATGGGGTGATTGGCTATACGCCACCAGCAGCGGGAAATTGTCGCCATACACGCGGCATCCGCGTGGACAACGCCCTGCTTGAACAGCGCGCGATGCATCACCCGCTGTTTTCCGCTGCTTGACAACCGTGCCCGCAGACGCCAGCGCATTCAAATGTCCAAATCCCGCAATCGCTTACGGTTGCCCTTTCTGGCATGAGGCGAGCCCTTCCCAGATATCCCCGATTGGCCTGCACCGCACCATCACCGGATCTACGTAAGCCATCGTTGGCCACAAAAACTATATGCCCAACGGCGCACTCGTCCTGACGACACACGCCTCACATCCGGTTTCTGTTCGTTGACGCGCGGTTTCGCTCCGCTCTTCCCTTGGAAACAACCTCGCGGTTGCCCCCTTGCGTTTCGCCTTGGTTTCCTGCGGCCGGTATCCCCGGAGGTTTTGCACCTCCAAGCCGTCGGGTTTGCTGGGCGTACAAAAAGCCCGGCCGCGAAAGCGGCCGGGCGGATGCTGCTGAAACGCGGTTTAATCCTCGTCTTCGACCTTGCCCACCTTGCGGGTCTTGAGGATTTCCTCTTCCGTCGAGAACGGCACCTGCGCATAATGGCCCAGCACCATGCCAAAGGTGCCGCGCCCCTGGGTCTGCGAGCGCAGGTTGGTGGAATAGCCGAACATCTCCGCCAGCGGAACCTTGGCGCTGATGACATGGTCAAGCCCGCGCTGCTGAATTTCCTGCACCTGCCCGCGGCGCGAGCAGAGGAAGCCGGTGACGTCGCCGACATATTCCTTCGGCGTCGTCACATCGACATCCATGACCGGCTCGAGCAAACAGGGGTGGGCATGCATCATCCCTTCGCGCATCGCCTTGCGCGCGGCAATCTGGAACGCCATGGCTGACGAATCGACCTCGTGGAACGATCCGTAGAAGAGCGTCACCTTCACATCCACCACCGGGAACTGGGCATAGGGGCCCTTCATCATGACTTCCAGCACCCCGCGCTCGATCGATGGAATGAATTCGCGCGGGATGACGCCCTGGGTGATGGCATTGACAAATTCAAACCCGCCGCCGGGGCCCGTCGGCTCGAGGCGCAGGCAGACGTGCGCGTACTGGCCGTGACCGCCGGTCTGCTTGATATGGCGGTATTCGATCTCGCGCTCGCGCGTGATCGTCTCGCGGTAGGCGACCTGCGGCGGCCCGACAATCGACTCAACCCCGTATTCCTGCTTGAGCCGGTCGACGAGGATTTCCAGGTGCAGTTCGCCCATGCCGGCAAGGATCAGTTCCTTCGTCTCCTGGTCGCGTTGCAGCACCACCGTCGGATCCTCATCGACCAGCGCCGACAGCGCAGTCGCGAACTTGTCGCGTTCGCTCGTCACCTTGGGCGACACCGCAATGGAGATAACCGGGGTCGGAAACTCGATGTTTTCCAGCCGGACCGGATGCTCAACGGCACAAAGGGTGTCGCCCGTGCGCACGGTGGCGCCCACCACGGCGACGATGTCGCCCGCCATGGCCTGCTTGATGTTGATCCGCTTGTCCGCCTGCATCTGCAGCAGGCGGCCGATGCGCTCGCGCTTGCCGGTGCTGACGTTCAGCACCTCGCCGCCCTGTTCAATGATCCCCGAATAGACGCGCATGAAGCTCAGCTTGCCGAGATGGCGGTCCGCCATGATCTTGAACACCAGGCCGGCAAACGGCTCATTGTCGGCCGGCTTGCGCTGGACTTTCTTTTCTTTGTCGTCGGGATCCGTCCCCTCGGCCGGATTGATGTCCGCCGGTGACGGCAGCAGCGCCACCACCGCGTCGAGCAGCGACTGCACGCCCTTGTTCTTGAGTGCCGTCCCACAGAACACCGGGATGATCTTGTTGGCGATGGTCGCCTGACGGAGGACCCGGTCCAGCTCCTCCTCCTCGATCCACACGCCGCCCATATACTTTTCCAGCAGGCTCTCGTCAACTTCGACGATCTTCTCGAACAGCTCCTTGCGCCACTTCTTGACGTCCGCCTCCATCTCCGGCGGGATGGGGATCTCCTCGTAATCCTTGCCCTGCGAACTGTCGTCCCAGATGAACGCCTTGTTTTTGCGCAGGTCGACCACGCCGCGGAAATTTTCCTCCTGCCCGATGGGGAGCTGCATGGGGACCGCATTCGCCCCGAGCCGTTCCTGGATGTTCTTCACCACCGCCAGAAAGTCCGCGCCGACCCGGTCCATCTTGTTGACGAACGCCAGCCGCGGGATCTTGTAATCGTTCGACTGCCGCCACACCGTTTCGCTCTGCGGCTGCACCCCGCCCACCGCGCAGAAGACCACCACCGCACCGTCGAGCACGCGCAACGAACGTTCCACCTCGACGGTGAAGTCGACGTGGCCCGGCGTGTCAATGAGATTCAGCCGGTGATCCTTCCAGAAGCAGGTCGTCGCCGCCGCCATGATGGTGATGCCGCGCTCGCGCTCCTGCTTGAGGAAGTCCATGGTCGCTTCGCCATTATGGACTTCGCCCAGTTTGTAGGTCAGGCCGGTGTAGAACAGCACCCGCTCGCTGACCGTGGTTTTGCCCGCATCAATATGCGCGATAATGCCCAGATTGCGCACCTTGTTCAGGGGAAATTCGCGTTTCTCTGCCATACCCGTCACTCCTTCGTTCTGTCCTCACCGGACGACCCGCTTCAGCGGCATGCTGTTCCCCGCTGTTCTGCGGGAGGTGAACCCAAAAACAACGCTACCCCGGAAAAACCGGGGTAGCGGAATTGTTGCCAGTACGTTGTGCCGTTCTGCCTACTGCTGCGCCGCCGGTGTTGCCGGTACCGCTGTCGCCGGTGCTGCCGCCGCCGGCGCACTTGCCGCAGGAGTCGTCGCTGCCGCCGGCTTGAAGCCCAGCTCGGCAAACAGCGCATCCGTATACGTCGGGGCATTCTGATTGCGCAGGGTGTCCGCATACTCCTTGAACGCGGTCTCAAACCGCTCACCCCGCATGTAATCAATGATCTGTTCCCGCACTTCGTCCAGGGTCAGCGTCTTCGGCTGCACCGTTTCGCCGCGCCAGAAGATCGCCCACTTGCCCTCGACCATCACCGGGGCGCTGTAGCTCCTGTCCTGCATTTTCAGAATCACCTGCACAAAGAGCGGATTATTGGCAACCTGCTCCTCCTGGATGATCGCCGGCATCGGCTGTTCCTTCAGGCCGAACTGCTGGCTGATGGTCACCGGATTGCCGCCACCCACCAGCGCCGCGCGCGCCGCGTCCGCCTTGGCCTTGTCCGTCGTCAGCCACGCCCGGACTTCCAGCAGCCGGCCGTGCTTGAACTGTTCCGGATGGGCGGCATAAAACGCCGCCACTTCACTGTCGCTCACCAGCAGGTTCTGCTTCGCCCAATACTCCTGATAGCGCGTGAACAGCGTGCGCTGTTCCGCCTGCCGCAGCTTGTACTGATATTCCGTGTCGGTGCTCAGCCCTGCCTCTTTGGCTTTCGCCACCATCATGCGGATCAGCAGCGCCTCGCCAAGATACTTTTTCAGCGCTTCCTCGCTGCCCAGGATCCGCGCCCGGTCCTGAATGCTCATATGCTCGAGTTCCGCGCGGATCTCGTCAACGGTCACCTTGACATCACCCGCCGCAGCCAGCACCGCGGAATTGTCCGCCGCACCCGTTGCCGCATCCTTGCCGCAGCCAACCACCGAGACCAGCAGCGCAACCAGCGCCGCCGCCAGCACCACCACCAGCAAATTTTTCATAAATAAATCCTTTCCCACCGAATGTACCACTATAAAGTCCGATATATTATATCAAAAATATTCCATCGTGTCAATACAACCGGAGCATTAATCGCGCCATTTTCATGCCGCACCAGTGGGATATCCGGTTGCAAAACAAGACAGATTAGGGTAAACTGACACCTACACATAATCGCTTTACGTCCATATTACCACAATTACCGCAGGTTCCGGAGGAACAGATGAACACCGAAATTCAGGCAAAGGTCAATGCCCCCGCTATCGCCCTTATGGTTTTTGCCGGTCTGGCCTTACTCATGGGGATTGTCTCCGTACTGATGAATGTCCTCGGAGCCGGCATGGGCGCAATCGGCGCCATGAGCGATCAGGAACAGGGGATTATGAGCATGTTTTCCGGCGGCATCGGCATCGCCGTTGGAATTCTGGGTATTCTCTTCGACTTGGTGATTCTGTTTGGGGCCATCAAAATGCGCCAGCTGCAGAATTACGGTCTGGCCATGACTGCCGCCATTCTCGCAATGCTCCCCTGCGGCTTGTGCTGTATCATCGGTCTGCCTTTCGGCATTTGGGCGCTGGTCATTCTGCTTGATGCCAATGTCAAGGCGGCATTTCAGGGATAATATTCCGACAACGCCCGCAGCCCAGTGCATCGCCCCGGGGGATGGTGTCGAGTGCCCGTGACTGCGACCGGCGAAACAAACCGGGAATTACTGCTGATTCTGGCCACACTCGGTCTGTCAGCGATTGTCATCAGTGTCCTGATCACCCCTGACGGACTACCGGCCGTGGAGGTGTGCACCTTCAAACGCCTGACCGGTCTGCCCTGTCCGGGGTGCGGCCTTACCCATGCGTTTTGCGCCATTTCACACGGTCAGTTCACTGCGGCATGGCACTATAACCCCTTCAGCTTTGCCGTTTATCTCGGTGCGCTGCTCGCTGTTC